>REEB01000262.1 GCA_007695295.1 Puniceicoccaceae bacterium | reverse complement strand
CCCCAAAAAAATCACCCAACCTATGATTCGAGCACGCCCTCTATCAACACCATCCCGGTTCCCTTCGGCTTCCGGTTTCACCTTAATCGAGTTGCTGACGGTGATTGCCATCATCGGTATTCTCGCCTCCATCCTCATTCCCACCGTCAGCCGCGTGCGCACCTCCGCCCGCAATGTTCAATGTTTGAGCAATGTTCGCCAATGGGGAATGGCGGTTTTGTTGTATGCGGCGGACAACGACGGGCATTATGCCGTCCGCGCCCAATGGTCACCCGAAGTGGGGGTATCGAACTGGAACTCCACCACCAGCGGTTATAATCGTTACCTGCAGATGAGCGATCTTGCCCGGGAGTTCCGGACCTGCCCGCTCCAGCGCGATGTGCCGGAAGGCACCACCAGCTATGCGCTCAACTGGCCGACGGCCGGCGGAGTCCCGCCCCCGCGCGAGCGCATTCCGATCAGTTCGGCGAGCGAGCCCTCCAATCTCATCCTCATGGTCGACGCCTTCTACGTTTCCGGTGCCCTGGCCGACGCGCCTTGGATTAGTTCCCAAGCCGAGGCCCGCACGCGGGTGCGGGTCCTGACCACTCCCCCCTATGATCGCCATGGCGGAAAAATGAACGCCGTCTTCGCCGACGGTCACACCCGATCCGTGCACTGGTTTGCCGCGCACGAAAACGATCACCATTCCTTTGAGGCCATGTACGAAAATCAAGGGCCGTGGAGCGAAATATACCGCTGACAGTAAACCTACAAAGTTATCGCCCTCCGGACTGCGCTGGTGCTGACTTCGATAGGCCAGAGACAAGCCGGAAGTCGCGCCACCCATTCACGTCCCATTTCCAAACCACCCCGCTCCGGAAAGTAGTCAGCTCTCCGGCCTCATTCCGAAACTCTCCATGAACAAAACCACCACCTCCTCCAAGACACAACGTCTGTTGCAGACCAGACGCCTCGCCCTCGGGCTGACCCTTGGCGCTGCCCTCGGTTTCGCCCCGGCCCTTTCCGCCCAATTCACCTTCAAAGCCAACAACACCCAGTCGCTTAACACAGCGGATTCCTGGGTGGACGGCGTGGTGGCCGATGCCGATACCATCGCCGTTTATGACAATCGGGTCACCGGCCCCAACGCCTCGCCCCTGGGAGGCGACGTGGGCTGGCGTGGTGTCCGGATTCTCAATCCCGGCGGCAACGTCACCATCAGCGGTGGTACGCTCATCCTCGGCTCAGGCGGCATCGACTTGAGCGAAGCCACCGCGGATCTCACCATCGGAAGCACGATTGACTTTTTGGAATCACAAAAAATCAAAGTGGCCTCCGGCCGCACCCTCAGGATCAACAACCTTTCCCGTCGCGGAGCAGTCGGGTTGGAGTTTGAGATCGAGCCGACCGGCAATGTTATTTATACAGGTATCACGGATTGGTTGGAGGGAGGCTTCATCAATGCCGGGTCCCAGCTCTACGCCATCCATAACCGGACCGACTTCGCCGCCCTCGAGGACAATTTTCTCAACGCGCGGGTTCTGCCCGGCATGGAAGTGGTTCCCGGTTCCTACACACCCAATCCCGGGATCTTTCCTGAGGATCCCGAAGATCCGGAGTCGCCCCTGACCCTGCCCAATCTCCCCGGTGACGCCGCCGCTTTCACCTTCCTGATGGACTTCACGGAGACCTCCTCCTACGGCGGGCGCGCTCCCGGAAACCGAGGCGTCTTCAATCTTCGTTTCAATACCCACAATCCGAATTTTGACGAGTGGCTGGTTGATACCGCAGCGGGAGGACGCACTATTACGGTATCCTCTGTGCTGGTCACGGAAAACGTGGGCGCACAGAATGTCCGCCTTGGCGGTCCTGGGTTTATCCGCGCCAGCAACACTTCCGGCGGGCTTCAGCTTTTCCAGTACAACACCCAGGGTGATCTCATCCTCAGCCCCGGAGGCGCCCTCAACGCGCAGGCCGGCACCCGGACCCTCAGCAAGCACGGCCCGGGCCGGGTCATCGTCGACGCCAATGCCACCTACGGCGGCGCCACCGCGGTTTTCGAAGGCGTGCTCCAGTTCAACCGCATCGTCGCCTCTCCCAACCACGGGATGACCGTTCACAATGGTGCGGAAATCCATCTTTCCGGCGCCACTCTTACGATTGCAGGCATGAATGTCCTCTCCGGAGGCAGCCTGACCGGCCGAGGCTCCATCACCGGCAACGTGACCAATGACGGTGAGATCGTCATCGCAGGCTCGGCGGGGCGGCTCCAAGTTGCGGGCGACTTTGTCAACAACGGCACCCTGCGGATCCAAAACGGGGCCTTTCTGGAAGTGGAAGGCACCTTCGTGAACAATGGCACCTTCGATTACTCCGGATCCTACGCGGTCCTGCCCGAGGGATGGGAGAACAACGGCACCGTTGTTCCCGGCATCGACGGTGAGCCACCGCCGGTCGCAATCGACGTCCTCATCAGCAGCCTCGTTCGTGATGGCGACCAAGTCTTGATGACGGTGCCGTCCGTCGAAGGTTATGCTTATCGGGTCGAACGTTCCAACACGCCCGGCGTGCCCACCATCATGCACACGCGGGTCACGACCGCCGACGGCAATGGAGCGGACGCCGATGTCGGCACCGACACCATCCGCGATCCCGACACCAACTACGGCGCCAACGGGACTATGAACCTCCGGAACTTCTTCGGCACCCGCCAGCAGATCGCCGTCATTCGCTTCGATATCTCCGAACTTGATGAGGACCATCTTCTGGATGAAGCCACCATCAGCGTGTTCTTCCCCTTGGCCAACCGCACCCGTGATTTCGCCTTCTACGGGGTGACTGATGAGACGCTCGACAATTGGATTGAGTCCGGTGAAGGCGGCATTACCTATAACAACTTCGGTGCTTTTCAACCAGCCGGTTTCGGCGAGGTGAACTTCAACACCGCCGCCGTCACCCAGCTCGGAGTGATGTCTCTGGGTAACATGGGCTCAGGTGTCACCTACACCACCGATCCCGACCTCGTCCCTCTGGGTGACTTTCTCCGGGGCAGTTCCAATGAGCTGGTCACCATTGTGATCGTGGTTGATACCAACCACCAGGATGGAGAGTTCTCCATCGCCACCAAGGAAAACGCCAATCTCGGCCAGGTCGATGCGTTCTCCGGCGACACCATCATACCGCCCACCTTGGTAGTTCCCACTCTTGAATCTTTTGCCGACCACCAGCTCAATGATCCCTATGTGGCCATCGGTCCCCCCCAATCCGGCACCGGGGAGGACCTCACCTTCACAGACGAGATCGGCGAGGCGATCCGCGGCTTCTGGCGCGTGGTGGCCGAGCGGGATTGATCCCCTGAACCGCGCTTCCGCCTTACGGTTGAACTCGTAAACCGAGGACTGCCCGACCGGATGACACGACGAAAGCCGCCGGGATCTCCCCGGCGGCTTTTCAAGTCCCTGACCTTGATCCTGAATAACAACCGCTTCCGACCAAGACCACGCTTCCAAGCCACCGCCATCAAACCCACATCATAGTAGCCCGCTGCTCCCGCATTCCACCTCATGTACCAACCGTCGAGCCCACCTCCCCGCCTTGCCCTTATCGGAGTCACCGGCTACGGCTCGGTGTACTGGCAATTTGTCCGGAAGGCGGTCCGGGAGGGTCGGATCAGCCTGGCTGCGGCTGTTGTCATCAACCCTGACGAGGCGAAAACCGCCCTTCGGGAGATGCAGGACTTCGGGACCCGGGTGTATCCGGAATACGGAGACATGATGGACAAAGAGGCGGGCCGGATCGATCTCTGCCTGATCCCGACAGGAATCCAGTGGCATGCGCGGATGACGGTGGCGGCGTTGCGAGCGGGGATGAATGTGTTGGTCGAAAAGCCGCTCGCGGGCTCACTGGCGGAGGTGGGCCGCATCCGGGATGCGGAACGCTCTTTCGGCCGCTGGGTGGCGGTCGGATTCCAAGACATGTACCGCGCGGAAACCCATTGGTTGAAGCAAGCGCTCTGCTCAGGGGTCATCGGACGAGTGCGGCGGGTGCGGATGGTGGGGTTGTGGCCGCGGCCCGCCTCCTACTACGCACGCAACCCGTGGGCCGGCAAGTCCGTGGTCGACACCATACCCGTCCGGGATTCGCCGCTGAACAATGCCTTCGCCCACTTTGTCAACCTGAGCTTTTTTCTCGCTGGAGCGGAGCCCGGGAAGTCGGCCCGGGTTGAGCCAACGAGCCTCAGCCTCTGGCGTGCTCACGCCATCGAAACCTTCGATACGGGCTTTGTTGCCGGAAGGTCACCCGAGGGCGTGCATTTCGAGTTTTTTGTCAGCCATTGCAGCGCGGACCCGCTTGAGCCTGAAATCACCGTGCTGGGTGAGAGTGGCACCGCCGAGTGGCGCCATGAAAAAGTCTGCTGCCTGTACCCGAATGGCGCCGAGCCGGAGGAACGTATCCTGGGTGGTCCCGCGGCCTCCCGGCAGGCGATGTTTTCCGCCGTACTCCGGCGGTTGCGCGATCCCTCGGTCTTTATCTGTGGAACCGAACTGGCGGAGGCGCATACCGCGTTTATCGAAGCTGTTCACACCCGCGCTTCCATCCGCCCCATCGAGGCGAACCGGGTCGAGTGGAAGCCGGCGTCTCCGGACGGCTTGGTCGTACCCTCCATCCGCGGGCTGCGGGAGTGTGTCGGCGAAGGCATCCGGCAGGGCAAACTCGAAGACTGGTTTTTCCCCCGCTTGGCGGAGTTGCTGGCGCCATCATCACGGGTTTCCGAGGCTGTCTCTGGAACAGTTCTGCCCGGTGATGCGAGGGTCTGACCGGGAGTCCCCGGTGCCTGCGCCCACCATGCCATACGGATTGTCTGGTGAGAACCCAACCATGGAGGAAAGATGAATATACGTTCCGTATCCCGCCGCCAGTTTGTCAAAGTCGGTGCCTTGGCCGCGGGGGCGCTCCCCCTGCGTCAACTAGCCGCCTCTCAACCCATGGAGGAAAGTTTCAAACCGTCCCCTGAGCCGGTTCCCGGCCCGGTCTCATCCCATCGTGCCCAACTCCGCTGGCTGGAGGGTGGCATCCCGCGGGTGCGGCCCGGCACCACCTGGGGGGTTTCCTGGCCGGAGGGCATCCATCCCCCCGGAACTCCCTTCGGACTTCGCGATCCCATGGGTGGCGAACTACCGCTCCAGAGCTGGCCGACCGCTTATTGGCCCGACGGCTCGTTGAAATGGACCGCTCATGCCCTCCCGGCGGAAGCGGGCTCGGCCGAGACCCTGGAACTGGTGGCGGGAGCCAACCCTGCGGCGGCGGGCAGGCCGGTGGTGGTGCGCACGCGGCCCGATGGCATCGAAATCGACATCGGTGTCATGACGGTTCGGATACCACGCAGCGGGAATGCACTCATCGAAAGCCTCGTTCGCGACGGTCGTGAGATTGCCCGCGACGGGCGCTTGGTGGCCTTGGCGGAGGGCGATCCCGATGAGTCGGGGAAGGTCGGGCAGGAAGCCAGTGAGAGCGTCTTGAGCAGGACGGTGGTGGAGCAGGACGGGCCTGTGCGGGCAGTGGTGAAGCTGGAAGGCAGTCACCGGCTCGTGCAGGGGGACCGCACCTGGCTGCCCTTCGTGGTGCGTCTCTACTTTTATGCCGGGGCCGCCTCCATCCGCCTGGTGCATTCCTTCGTCTATGACGGCGATGAGCACCGCGATTTTATCCGTGGTCTCGGCATCCGCTTTTCGGTGCCGCTGACTGACGAGCCGCACGACCGGCACATACGCTTCGCGGGGGAAGGTGACGGCCTTTTCGGTGAAGCCGTCCGCGGCCTGACCGGGCTGCGCCGCGATCCCGGCGCCGCGGTCCGGGAGGCCCAAGTTGCCGGACTCCCGACAGGACCGGTGGAAGACTTCGATCCCCGCGTGGGCAATCGCCTGCACCTGATACCCGCCTGGGGGGATTTCACCTTGGCCCAGCTCTCGGCGGACGGCTTTCAAATCCGCAAGCGCACCAAAGCCGGACACGGCTGGATTCCCGCCGGCGCGGGACGGCGTGCTTCGGGCTTGGCCTATATCGGCGGGATTTCCGGCGGGCTCAGTCTGGGGATGAAGGATTTCTGGCAACGCCATCCGACCCAGCTTGATATCCGGAATGCGGATACCGGGGAAGCCCGGCTAACCCTTTGGCTTTGGGCGCCGGATGCCCCACCGATGGACCTGCGCTTTTACCACGACGGCATGGGCATGGAAACCCACCGGGATGAACTCGAGGGGCTCGAAATCACCTACGAGGATTACGAAGAAGGTTTCGGCACCCCCCACGGCAAGGCCCGTACCAGTGAACTCATGCTCTGGGTGCACGACGCGACCCCGGCGCGGGAGCAGTTTGCCGCCATGGCCGAGACGGTGAGGACACCGCCGCTGCTCGCGGCCGCTCCCGAGCACCTGCACGCGTGCGTCGTCTTCGGCCCCTGGAGCCTGCCGGACCGCGGCCATCCGCTCAAGGCGCGAATCGAAACGATGCACGACCGACTCCTCGCTTCCTGGATGAACCAAGTCGAACAGCACCGCTGGTATGGATTCTGGGACTACGGGGATTTCATGCACAGTTACGACCCGGATCGGAAGGTCTGGCGCTATGACGTGGGCGGCTTCGCCTGGGCGAATTCGGAACTCTCGCCCGACCTCTGGCTCTGGTATGCCTACCTCCGCTCGGGGCGGGCCGACGTCTTCCGGCTTGCGGAAGCGATGACCCGCCACACCGGCGAGGTGGACGTCTACCACCTCGGCCGGTTCAAAGGCTTGGGCACGCGCCACAACGTTCAGCACTGGGGCTGCAGCGCCAAGCAGGTGCGGATCAGCACTGCGGCGTATCGGAGGATCTACTACTTTCTGACCGCAGACGAGCGGGTGGGGGATCTGATGCGCGACCTCGTCGATTCCGACCATGCCTTCACCCGGCTCGATCCGATCCGCAAGATTCGCCGTGGACCGCCGCCCTCGACCGACCCGGAGCGTCTCAGCATCGGTCTTGGCACGGACTGGGGGTCGCTCGCGGCCGCCTGGCTGGCGGAGTGGGAACGTACCGGGGACACCATCATCCGGGACAAACTGGTCTCTTCCATGCGCACCATCGGCGCCTTGCCGCACGGCTTTTTCACGCGGGATTCCACCTTCAACGCCCACAGCGGGGCCTTCACTCCCGCGGGCGAGCCCGGCATCGGTGTTTCGCACCTGAGCGCGGTCTTCGGCCTGGTGGAGATCGCCGCGGAACTCATCGATCTCGTCGACGACGAGGGCTTCGAGCGGGCTTGGGTGGAGTATTGCGAGTTGTTCAATGCGAGCGGATCGGAGCAGGAGGCCCGCCTCGGCCGCAGTCTCGGCCGCCTCAATCTCGGGCAGGCCCACAGTCGACTGACCGCCTATGCCGGGCGGCGCCGCGACGACGCCCGCCTCCTGCGGCGCGCCTGGGAGGAATTTCTGGGGGCGGCCGCGGGACTTCCCCTGCGGGAACGGGCTGCGTTCAACCGGCAGGAAGGACCGGCCGTGCTCAACCCCGTCGAAGAGACGCCTTGGATGTCCTGCAACGCATCCTCGCAGTGGGGCCTGGCCGCGATCCAAGTTCTGGCACTGGCGGGCGATCACGCACCGGAGGGCAGGCAGTGATGGCGCGTCTCAAGGTGAATAGCCGCCGGTACTTATGCTGGCTTCTCTTGGCACTTGGGCCGGTACTGGTGCCGGCGGGTTGGGGGATGGATGATGATGCGGGCGCTTCCGTCGATAGGGCGGCGCGGTTCGCCTTTCACCCCGCACCCGGCCTTCCGGTCGACCTGACCGAGATCGCGCTGGGGGCGCACAGTGGAATCCGGATTGTGGCCGGCGGGCGTCACCCCGACGGCGGGATATCCGAGGCGGTGTATGTGCTCCGCGACGGAGCCTCGGCATGGGAACTTGCGGGCTCCCTGGCAGATCCACCCGCGGGGGCCGTAGCTGTATCCACTGGGCAAGGACTGATTGTGGCCGGTGGGCGGACCGCGGAAGGTCCTTCACGGCAGGTGCGCCTGCTTTCACGGGCGGATGCAGCCCTCACGGTGGCGGCACTGCCGGATCTGCCCGAGGCGGTGGAGCATCCCGGCGGCGTCGCCCAAGGGCCGGTGGTGACGTTGGGCGGACGGACCGACACGGGGGAAGTCCGGTTCTGGGCTCTTGATTTACGGTTTGCCGAGCGCGGGTGGGAGGTGCTTCCTCCGGCCCCCGTCGACCCGGGCGAGGCTTTGGTCTTGATGGCCTCGCAGGAGCGGCTCTATTTGGCCGGTTCTGATGGGGCGGCCGACTACCTAACCCGCGACGGCTGGCGCCGCCTGGCTGCGCCTCCGGATTGGCCGCGGGCCGCGACCGCCGCCGCCTTCGGTCATGCCCATATCTTTATTTTTGGCGCTTGGGCGGACGAGGCCCCACGCATGCTCGCGCTGCATACGTATACCGGCACCTGGGTAGAACTCGACGAAGGACCCGACTGGCCGCTTCGCTCACCGGCGGCGCTGGGTTTCGGTCCCGGGGTTTACGTGCTCGATGGCATACGGGCGACCACGATGGAGGTGCTGCCTGCCAGAACCGGATACGGCCTCTTCGACCATGCGATGGTGTTCCTCTACCTCGGCGGCATGATCATGGTCGGCTTCCACTTCGTGCGCCGGCAAAAGAACACGAACAGCTTTTTCCGCGCCAGCAACACCATCCCTTGGTGGGCCGCGGGGATGAGCCTCTTCGCGACGGGGGCGAGCGCGATCAGCCTAATGTCGATGCCGGGGAAATCCTTTTCCACCGATCTCACCTACCTCGGGATCAGTCTGTATGCGGTCATGGCCCTGCCGATCGCGCTCTTCATCCTCGCACCGTTGGTGCGCAAGCTCGCCATCGCCACGCCCGGGCAGTACCTGGAGCGCCGCTTCGGGTTGGCCGCACGGATGCTGGCGGCTTCGATTTACTGCTTCACCCAGGTGGGGGCGCGGATGGGCGCGGTCATGCTTCTGCCCTCGATTGCCATCTCCGCCATCACCGGCATCGAGATCTGGATCTGCATCCTGGTCATGGGCGTGGTCACGACGATTTACACCTACCTCGGCGGCCTCGCCGCCGTTATCTGGACGGATACCATTCAGGGCGGTGTGATGGTACTTTCGGTGGTGGGCTGCCTGGCGCTGGCGCTCTATTGGCTCGATGCGCCCGCGGCCGACACTTGGGAAACCCTGCGCCACTTCGACAAGCTGGTGGTCTTCGATCTGCGCTGGGACCTGACGTACCCGACCGCGTACCTGCTCTTCATTACAACCGTGCTGGGGACGCTCGGCGGCATCAGCGACCAGAACTTCGTCCAGCGCGTGCAGTGCACACCGGATCTCCGGCAGACCAAGCTCGCGGTGGCGACGCAACTGGCGGTGGCGGTGCCGATCAACATCCTCCTCTTCTCCCTTGGCCTGGTCCTGTTTCTCTTTTACCGGCAGCGCCCCGAGCAGCTCGACCCGACCATGCAGACCGACGGGATCTTCCCCTTTTTCGTCGCCCAGCAATTGCCGCCGGGGGTTTCCGGGCTGGTGATCGCAGCGCTCCTGGCGGCGACGATGTCGACCATCAGCAGCAGCATCTGCGGGGTGGCCAACGTCGGCATGGAAGACTTCGCCCGCCGCTTCCGGCCCAAGATGACGGACCAGACGGCAACCCGTCTCGGCCGGATCCTGACCGCCGTCATCGGCATCGTCGGCACCGGCACCGCCCTTTATCTCTCGCAGTCCGAGCTGCCCTCAATCTGGGATCTGGCCCAGATGGTGACCAATCTCATCAGCAACGGCATTGTAGGTTTTTTCGCCCTTGGGCTGCTGACGAAGCGGGCGCACGAGTGGGGTGCGATCCTCGGCGTGGCCTGCGGGATGGTCTCAGTGTATTACCTGCAGAACTACACTGACATTTCCTTCTGGGCCTTCACCTTTGTCGGCACGGTGGTGACCTTCTCGACCGGCTACCTCTTCAGCCTCCTGCTGCCGTCGCAACCCCGCAACATCAGCGGCCTGACCGTCTACACCTTGCGGGAGGCCCGGCCGGAAAGCGAAGAGCAGATCGCCATTGTTGGCACGGGCCGCAACGCGGGGTGAGCGCTGCGAACAAAGCACCGACCCTTTTATGAAATTGGAGTTCATTCCCCTGTTTTGGACTGTGTTCCTGCTGTTGGGAGTTGTCTTGCCCATGCTGCGCGCCGATTCGCCGCCGCCGCGGCTCTGGCTGGTCGGCGATTCCACCGTGCGGGTGGGCACGCCCGGGCAAAGGGGCTGGGGCGAGGAAATCTCCCGCTACTTTGATCCGGCCGCAATCGAAGTGGACAACCGCGCCATCGGCGGCCGCAGCAGCCGGACCTTCCGCACGGAAGGTCGCTGGGCTGCCATTATGGAGGAACTGCGGCCTGGGGATGTGGTGCTGATCCAGTTCGGCCACAACGACGGCGGACCCATCAACGACGACTCCCGCGCCCGCGGAACCCTGCCCGGCACCGGCGACGAGACCGAGGCGATTGACAACCTCCTCACCGGACAGCCGGAAGTCGTGCACACCTATGGCTGGTACCTGCGGCACTACATCCGCGAAGCAAAGGCCACCGGTGCAGTGCCGGTCATCTGCTCGCCGGTGCCCCGGAAAATCTGGGAAAACGGCCGCATCGCGCGCGACCGCTACGCCGGCTGGGCGCGGGCGGTGGCGATGGAGGAAGGGGCGCTCTTTCTTGATCTCAATGACCGCATCGGCCGGCGCTACGAGGCGCTTGGGACGGAGGCGGTGGAGGCGTTTTTCGCCGACGAACGCACGCACACCAACGAGGCGGGCGCCCGCTTCAACGCCGAGGCGGTCGTCCTTGGCCTGCTCGATCTGCAACCGAATCCGGTCGCCGGGACCCTCTCGAAAGCGGGACAAGCCCTGCAATGACCGGCCCCGCAACCGGCGCCGCTGGCACCCAGTCATTGCCGCTCTGGACCAACCCCCTCGTCGAACAGCGGGCGGATCCATGGATCACCGCCCACGACGGCTGGTTCTATTTTACTGCCACCGTGCCGGAGTACGACCGAATCGAACTCCGGCGCGCCCGCACCCTCGACGGCCTACGCCATGCCTTCCCGAAGGTCATCTGGCGAAAACACCCCACCGGCATCATGGGGGCACACATCTGGGCTCCCGAACTACACCGAATCGACGGGCGCTGGGTGATTTATTTCGCGGCCGGCGCCACCGAGGACATCTGGGCCATCCGCATGTATGTGCTGGAAAACTCCAGCCCCGATCCGCTGGAAGGCGAATGGATCGAGCGGGGGCAGATCCGCACCGGCTGGGAGAGCTTCGCCCTCGATGCGACCACCTTCGCCCATCGCGGCCGGCGTTACCTCGCCTGGGCGCAGCACTTTCCGGACTTCGGCGGCAACAGCAGCCTCTTTCTTGCCGAGCTGGAAACCCCCTCGACCCTTCGCTCGCAGCCGGTGCTGCTTTCCCAGCCCGAACTTCCCTGGGAAACCGTCGGCTTCCGGGTCAATGAAGGCCCCGCCTTTCTCGCCCAGGGTGACCGGGTCTTTCTGACCTACTCCGCCTCCGCCACCGATGCCAACTACTGCCTCGGCCTGTTGGAAGCACCCGCCGCCGCCGACCTGCTCGACCCCTCCGTATGGAAAAAGTCTCCCGAGCCGGTTTTCCGCAGCGATGCCGCCGTCGGGCAGTTCGGGCCCGGCCACAACTGCTTTCTGAGCCAGCCCGGCGGCGGAGAGACGATCTTCGTGTATCACGCCAGAAACTACAGGGATATCGACGGAGATCCACTCCGCGATCCCAACCGCCACACCCGCGCCCAAGTGTTGGGTTGGACGGCGGACGGGCGGCCGGACTTCGGGCGGCCGGTGCCGGATGCCCCCGCGGCCCCCCGGCCGCTCTTCCGTGATCCGGTCTTCGATGGAGCGGCCGATCCGGTGGTGGTCTGGAATCCGCGGCGGCGCCGCTGGTGGATGTTCTACACCAATCGGCGGGCCAACCTACCCCCCGCTGATGTCCCCGGGGTGGCCTGGGTCCACGGTACGCGCATCGGCATCGCGGAGTCGGCCGACGGCGGCGTGACGTGGCGCCACCACGGCGAAGCCCGGATCGACCTGCCGGCCGAACTGGGGAGCGCCGAGGCCAGCCATTGGGCGCCGGACATCGTCGCTCATGCCGGCGGCTTCCGGATGTTTCTCAGCGTGGTTCCGGGGATCTTCACCGACTGGAACCGCCCGCGCCGGATCGCCGTTCTCGAAAGTTCGGATCTGGAGAGCTGGACTCACCGCGAAACGCTCCATTTGACCTCGGACCGGGTCATCGACGCCTGCGTCCTGCAACTCCTCGACGGCGGCTGGCGGCTCTGGTACAACGACGAAATCGACGGCAAGTCCATCTGTCTCGCGGAAAGTCCGGACCTCGAGCGCTGGACCGACCGCGGCCGCATCCTCAAGGACCAAGCCGGCGAGGGGCCGAACGTTTTTTCCTGGCAGGGCTGGTATTGGATGTTGGTGGACGTTTGGGCCGGGCAGGCCGTGTATCGGTCCATGGATACAAATCAGTGGACCCGTCAGCCCGGTCTCCTGCTGGCGGAGCCGGGGCGGGGTGGTGACGACCAGGCGGTGGGCCGGCATGCCGATGTGGTGGTGAGTGGCGAAAGGGCTTTTGTGTTCTATTTCACCCATCCCCACGACCGGCATGAACGACCCTATCCGGAAGACCGCCGCAGCTCCATCCAGGTGGCGGAGCTGGGGTTTTGCGACGGTTGGCTGACCTGCGACCGCGATGCGCCCGCCCGGGTGCTGCTGCGGCCGCCCGGCGCGTGATCCGGCCGCCACGGCGCGATCTTGGGGATTTGATTGGTCATGCGGCGACAAACCTTGTCCCGCCCGTGAGTTTCCCGATGCTGGCACCATGCACCGAATTGGAGACGAACAACGCAATGTGATCGATCAGGCGGTGGAAGCCGCCCTCAAGCTGCCTGGAATGGCCGGAGGAGGGAAGGGCGCCCGGCGCCGGCTTCTTGTGACCAACCTCAATGTCCGCGACGGGCGCATTCTCGACGGGCATCCCTCGATCGACCCGTCCAACTACGCCATCGCCCGGCTCGGTGAACTCTCGGGCCGTTTCACCGCTTTTTTCAGCAATGACCCGGCGTGCTTCGAGCCTGCGGCCCTGGAAGACTTCGACGCGATCTGTTTCAACAACACCTTCGGAGTGCTCACGGAGGACAAAGCCCGGCAGCAGGGCTTGCTCGATTTTGTCCGGGGCGGAAAAGGATTTGTCGGTATCCATGCGGCGGCCGCGACCTTCTGCCAGTATCCGCGCTACGACCAGTTTCCCGAATTCGGCCGGATGCTGGGCGGGTATGAAAACGGCGGTCATCCCTGGGGGCCGAAAGAGACCATTACCCTGACCCCGGAGGATGCGGAAAGCCCGCTCAACGCGCCCTTCGGCGGGAAGGATTTCGAGATCCAGGACGAAGTCTTTCAGATGAAAGATCATTATTCGCGGGACCGGCTCCGGGTGCTCCTGCGGATCAACCTTGAGAAAAGTGACTTCGGTCCCGAGAGGCGCATTCTGGCCGAACGGCGGGCGGACCGGGACATCGCGATCAGTTGGATTCGCGAGGAAGGAAAAGGCCGGGTCTTCTATACCTCGCTCGGCCACAACCCGCACCTCTTCTGGAATCCACCCGTCCTTGGTCACTTCCACGCCGGCATCCGCTACGCGCTCGGCGACCTCGCGGCCGACGCCACGCCGCGGCCGCTGCCGGCGTGAAGGGGTCGAAACGGTATCCACCGTTCCGCTACGGGGGTTTGAGTGATCGAAACGGTATCCGCCGTTCCGCTACGGGGGTTTGAGTGATCGAAACGGTATCCACCGTTCCGCTACGTGAAGACTCGTAGCGGAACGACGGAGTCGTTTCGAGGGCATGTAAATGCGTTCGAGCCTCCGGCACGAACGGTCGCCTTGCCGGCGGTCCGAATCAGTGGGCCTCGGCTTTTAACGAGAATCCGCGGTCGATCCCGACGGCATCGTAGCGGGTGTGGAAAAGGAGCAGACTGACCGCGATGCCGTAGACGAGGATGTTGGCCACGGTGCCGAACTGTTCCCGCAGAATCATGCCGAAAGTGAGGGTGCACATGAGCAGCCCCATCGCGACCAACGCCCAGCGCGTTTTCCAGCCGAGGATGAGGAGAATGCCGATGACCGTTTCGGCCAGGACGATGACGAAAGCGAAAGCATAGACAAAGGCCGACGGCAGAAAAGTGTCCTCGAAACCCGCCGCCATGCCGGATGCGAAACCGGGCAAGTCCGGCAGCCGCAGGATGCTGCGGCCGAGCATGTTGACCCCGAGCAGGATGCGGAGAAGGGCAAAGCCGAGGCGGCGATCAAGCAACGTGGAGGGAGAGTCGGTAGCGGCCATGGAGCCTACCAGGGTCTTAGGTGCCCGGACCTGTCAAGGCACGGGAGACGCTGTCCAGTGAAGAAGAAGGCAAGGTGGCCGCACCGGCCTGAGAGGGTTGCGGTGGCTGAGGGGCTCAGGCCTCGAGGTCGAAGACGGTGATGTCTTCGACCTCGGGGATGAGGTGTTCGGCGGCTTTGACGTGGGCGGGGTGGTCGAGGTAGGCGCGAAGGTTTTCGGCGGTGTCAAAGCGCATCCGGAGTCCCAGATCGTTGCCTTTGGCGAACTGGGTTTCGATGGTGATGTTCGGCCCCATGGAGACCTCGAGGAGGCCGGGGATGACGCCGTGCAGGGCTTTGAATGCCTCGATGACGGCGGTGGTGGCGGCGGCGGGGGTACCGGCTTTGAGGCGGAAGAAGACGAGATGTTCAACGGGCATGGGGGCAGGGGTGAAACGATCAACAATCTGTAGCGATTTAGGAATGACACAAGACTGATCATGGGCGTCCTTCAGCTCTTGGGAGGCACCGCAAGGAGGCGCCGTGGACGAGCATCGAAAGGGCCGGAGGCGCCGCCGGGCCGGATGGGCGCGGTCCGCTCGGCGGCAAAAGCAGGACGACCGACCCGGCTTGGCCAAACTACCTCCTTCGGCGGTCCAGGCGGCGGCTTAGGGGTTGCCATGGTGGAAGGGTTTGGGCATGGCTCTGGTTTTGTGCCCGGAAACCGGGCTTTTGATCCATCCCGATTCACCGCCATGTCTCTCGATCTCAAAATCCTCCAAAAAGCCGCCAACGAAGCCCGCGGGCTCGCCATCGACGCTGTGCACGCTTCCAGTTCCGGTCACCTCGGTCTCCCGCTGGGGGCGGCCGAGGTGGGCGCGGTCCTTTTCGGTCATGCCCTGCGGGTCAACCCGGCTCAGCCGCGCTGGCTGAACCGGGATCGCTTCGTGCTCTCCGCCGGCCACGGCAGCATGTTTCTCTACACTTGGCTGCACCTGACCGGCTTTGACCTGCCGATGGAGGAAATCCGCAACTTCCGCCAACTCGGCAGCAAGACACCGGGACATCCCGAATACCCGTTGACGCCCGGAGTGGAGTCGACCACCGGCCCTCTCGGCCAGGGGGTGGGCAATGGGGTCGGGATGGCGGTGGCGGGCAAGATGGCGGCGGCCCGCTTCAATACCCAAAAGCATCCGATATTTGACTACAAAGTGGTGGTGCTGGCAGGGGACGGCTGTTTCCAGGAAGGCGTGGCGATGGAGGCGAGTGCCTTTGCCGGCCATTTTAAATTGGACAACCTCATCCTGATCTACGACTCCAACGACGTCACCCTGGACGCGATGGCCGAGAAGACCCAGAGCGAGGACACCGCGGCGCGCTACCGGGCGATGGGCTGGGAGGTGCGGCAGGTGGACGGTCACGATATGGCGGCCTTTTTGCAGGCCTACGAGGCGGCTCGGCAAGGCCGCGGCAAGCCCCAGTTGATTATCGCCAAGACCGAGATTGCCCGTGGCATCCCCGAGGTGGCCGGAACCGCCAAAGGCCACGGGGAAGGCGGGGCCAAGTTTGCCGAGGCGGCCCGGAAAGCGCTCGGCCTTCCGGCGGAACCGTATTTTGTTTCCGAGGAAGTGCGGGACTACTTTTTCCGCCATGGCGAAGTGCTGGCCCGGAAATGCGAGGAATGGGAGGCGTGCTTCGAGGCATGGAAAAAAGATGAGCCGGAGAAAGCCGCGCTGCTCGAGACGGCGGGCACAGCGCCGGATGCGGCCGGGCTGCTGGAAGTCATTCCTGAATTTGCCGCCGACGCCAAGCTGGCGACGCGAAAGGCGGCCGCGGAGGTTTTGCAGCCGATCGCGAAGGCGATGCCCTTGCTGATGAGCGGCAGCGCCGACTTGCACGGTTCGACCCTGAACATGATCGAAGGCGGCGGGGACTTCGAGCCTGGCACGCCGGTGGGGCGCAACATCCGTTTTGGCATCCGCGAACACGGGATGGCGGCAATCCTCAACGGCATCGCCTATGACGGCGTCTTCCGGGCCTCCGGGGCGACGTTTCTCGTTTTTTCGGACTACTGCCGGCCGTCGATCCGCCTCGCCGCGCTTTCGCACCTGCCGGTGGTGTACATCTTCACCCATGACAGCGTCGGGGTGGGCGAAGACGGGCCGACCCACCAACCGGTGGAAACGGTTTCCGCCCTGCGTCTGATCCCGAATCTGGATGTGATCCGCCCGGCCGATCCGGAAGAAACAGCCGGGGCCTTCGCCGCCGCGATGGCCCGCCTGGAAGGACCGACCCTGCTCGCGCTCACGCGCCAAGCGCTGCCGACACTGGCCTCGATCCCGACCACCGAACGGAGGCAGGGGGCCTTGAATGGCGGATATGTGGCGCGCCGGGAAAACGGTGACTTAAAGCTCATCCTGCTGGCCAGCGGCAGTGAACTCCAGCATGCCATGGCCGCCGCGGAAGAACTCGGGGAGGGGATCCGAGTGGTCTCCATGCCGAGTTTTGAGCGTTTTGACCGCCAGTCCGACGACTACCGTGAATCGGTGCTGCCGGCGGCCTGCGAACGCCGGGTGGCGATTGAAGCTGGAGTGACCGGCCTCTGGTGGCGGTATGTCGGCAGCGCGGGCCGGGTCGTTGGCATCGATCGCTTCGGCCTGAGCGCTCCCGGGGGCAAGGTCATGGACCATCTCGGGATGACGGCCCGGCATCTGGTCGCTGTCGCCCGCGAGCTACTCTGATCGGATTGCTCAATTCCGGCGTTATGCCCTGCTCCCGAGGAAGCAGGTGCTGGCGCGTGGGGTGCTGGTGACGCGATCGCGCAGATGGCCGGCGGTATGCTGCTAATCGGAGGGAGCGGGTGCGTCCGCGGGGAAAGGGCGGTTTCAAGTTAAAGACAAAGGCCGGGATTCCGCGGAGGAATCCCGGCCCGTCGCTTCGGTCTCAGCGTTATCTCAGTCGGCGATCGCGTAAAAGCGCTTGGGAAGAAGCGCGAAAAGAGGATCTTCGACCACAAGGTTGCCGTCACCATCGGTGGTATCGATGGTCAAGGTGGTCCAGTTGACCAAGTCATCGGAGGCGACGATGCGGTAGGTGGTGTTGGGCACTCCCTTGAGGGTGATGCGGGCCACTCCTTGGGAAACATCGACATCGGGGACGAGGACCGGCGGGGCGGGCGGCGCCGGCACCACTTCGACCCAGCGAACGGCATCGGCGATGACGACACCGCCGATGACGGGGTTGGAGGTCAGATTGGTGATGGTGACGCTGTCGCCGGCGGCGAACGTCAGACCCTCGGCCAGCGGAACCCACTGCGAACCGTTCTCCTGCTGGTTGACGTAAACGATAGTCTGGCCGTCCTGGTGATTGATGATGTATTGGGCGTCGACGGTGCGGTTGCCGCCGGCGGTATACCAGGTGAAGAGGTTGTAGGTGCGCGGGTCCTCGGGCAGTTGGGGGGTGTAGGTCGCGGTGCGGTCGGCTTCGAACTCGATCAGGCTGGCGAAGCGTGCGGTGCCGCCGAAAGGAGCGCCGAAAGCGCTGGTTGACCAAGTGCCGCTGAGGGTGAAAAGCGGTTCGGGGTCGGCGTCGTCGACGATGAAGTCGCCGAGCGGCACCACGATGAGGAGGGCGTTGGCGCTTTGCACGGAGTCACCGAGATCATTGGTGATGAGGACGGAGTAGTTGCCGGCGTCATCCGGGGTGAGGTCGGTGATGGACAGGTTTTGCGTAGTGGCTCCGGAGATACGGGCGTTGTCTTCGAGCGGGACGCCGTTGCGGCGCCAGAGGTAGGAGAGGGTGCCGGGGCCGATGGCCTCGACCGAGAAGGAAGCGTTGCCGCCGATAAGGACGTTTTTGGCTTCGGGCTGCTCGGTGACGGTGATGGCGGGGGCGGTCCCGATGGTCACACTGATGTCGTCGAAGCGGGCGGGGGTCTGGGTGGAGAGCCCGCCGCCGAGGCGGACGCGGTCGACGCCTTGGTTGGACCAGTTGCGGTTGGTGGCGTTGGGATCGAGAACGCCGTTGACATAGACGTCGAAGGTGGTGGCGCGGAGCACAATGGTGAAGGTCTGCCAGCCCGGTGAGCGGTCGGCGTCGAGCTGAATCCAGCCGGGGCCGTTGAGGGCGCGGGCCTGGTATTTGGCGGCGGTGAAGACGCCGTCATTGACGCTGTTGTGGAGGCCGGCGGCGAAGACATTGGCTCCGGCCAGCCGGATTTCCGCGTATTCCCGGCCGGTGGTGGGAAACCGAGGGCTGTCCGGATCCTCCGGATCGACGGGTACGGTGACGAAAGGATCGTAGAAGCGAAAACTGAAAATGACGGGGGCTTCGTCGGTGGGGATCCGTTCGCCGAAGACCCGCTCGCGGTTGCCGCCTTCGGAGAGGACGCTGCGGTTGGCCGTGGCGTCGGGATCCGAGGTCTGGAGGTCGGAGATGTTGGGTTCCGCGCCGGTAAGGCGGGGCCAGGCGGCGTCGAGGGCGGCCTGATCGGCGTAGGTTTCGAAGTTGTCTTCGAGAACGGAGGATTGGGCGATAAGCGCGGGGGCGGCGAGCAGGGCCGCTCCGAAGAGGAGACCGGAAGATACGGAGTTCATGATGGATACGATTGGGAAGACGGATGGAAGCGGGAATGGCCGCCCGGACCGATGGACCGGGCGGCCCAAGCTACCCTAATTCAACACTACACGGATGCGGAAGAAGCGTTGGCCCTGACTGGCGTAGGGAAAAGCATCCCGGACGACGAGAATGTCCTCGGTTTGGTCGATGATGACAACCTCGCTGCCGGTGGAGGACCAGCCGCCGAGATCATCGGAGACCTCGACGAGGATGCTGGCGCCCTCGGCGAGCGGATTGAGCGGAATGGTGAGGGTGAGGAAATCCTCGCCCTCGATATTAAGTATTTCCGGCTGGGGGATGTTGCCGGAGTTGTTGTCGTTGGGGTCGAGGCCAAGGGCGAAGGCGAAACCGAGGGTGACGCCGTCGTTGTTGGCATCGACCTCGGGATCATTGGCGACCCCGAAGGAGGCGGCCCAATTGGCGAAGGACTGGCCGGGGCCGACCGGAGGAGCGGCATTGAGGGCGATGCCGAAGGGGCTGTCCTCACCGCTGAAGAGGGTGGTGGGCGTGGCGCCGCCGGCGGCGGGGGCGCTGCGGACGAGCCCACCGGTGCGCTCGACCCAGTAGAGGGTGGCGCCGTCGGGACTGAGGGTGATGCCGAGGGGCTGGCCGAGACCACTGTAGAGGGTGGTGCGAGTGCCGGTGCCGAGATCAAGTCGCTTGAGCTCGCCGGTGCCGAAGTTGGTGAAGTAGACCGTGCCGGCGGACCAGTCGTAGGCGGTGCCGTAAACGGCGCCGGCCGCGTCCAGGACGATGACGGTTTCAAACTCTGATCCGTCCGGGTTGACGCGGTAGAGCGTGTTGTTTTGAGCGGAACTCCAATAGATCTGGCCGTTGGCGGGGTTCACGGCGACGGTCACATCCTGGGAGACATCGGGAACGGTGGTCACTTGGGTGACGTCTTCACCCTCGAGGGTGGCGGTCCAGACGCCGTTGGTGGGGGGAGAGAACTGCGCCCAAGCGAGGAGGTCACGGCCGGGATCGACGGCGAGGTATTGGCCGAAGTCACGGCCGGAGGCGACGGTGCGGATTTCGGTGCCGTCGAGGTTGGACGCCATCAGACGTCCGGCGGCGATGTTCTCGATCCAGTAGACGACGCCGGCGGAGGTGTCGATGGCGACACCGATGGGCCGGGAAAGACCGGCCTCAATGGTGCGGGCCTCGCCTCCAGTGAGATCGCCGGTGCGGAGGGCGGTGGCGTTGGTCCAGTAGAGATCGCCGGGGGCGACGGGTTCGGCTTCGATTGGATCGATGGCCATGATGCCATTGTTGGTGTCGAGAGCGTAGACGAGGCTGTTGCCGAAGGCGACCGCGCCGGCACCATTGCCGTTGGTGTTGGTGGTCGGAAATTCGATCGAGGCGAAGGGTGCGTTGAAGCCGACCTCACCAATATCGGAGAGGCGGTAAAGCCGGGCGATATGGGCGACGGTGTTGATGCCGACGAGCAGGTCGCTGGCGGGATCGATGCCGATCGGCCCGACCGAGGGGTCGAAGACTTCAGTATCGATGGTGCGCAGCTCGGCAGCAGCGGCGGAGTTGAGGGTGAAGCTGTACTCGACGAGGGGCTGTCCCACAGCGGTGGCCCAGAAGGTGTTGCCCGGACCGAAAGCGAGGCCGAGGCCGAGGCGATTGTCGTTCAGCGTGAGCACATTGGGGGTGAGGGAGAGGCCGCCGTCGGCGGTGGTGAAGAGGACGGCGGAGCTGCCGTTGCGGGCAGTGAGGATGACTTGGGTAGTGTTCCCGGAGCCGCGAACCGCGAGGGTGTCGCCGAAGCGCTGGCCGGGAACAGGTTCGCCCTGGTAGGCGACGGAGGGGGTGGCGGACTCGTCGGCCCAGCGGTAAATCTTGAGTGCCTGGCCGTCGAGCGCGAGGTTGGCGGCATAGATGACGCCGTCGTCATCGGCGGCGGCGAGGTTGAGGGGGAAAGTGCCTCCCGAAACGCCCTCGACACTCATCTGGCCGACGGGGTCGCCGGTGAGACCGTCGAGCAACTGCATGAAGAGACCGGCGTTGCGGTTGACGAGGATGGCGTTGCCGGTGGCGGGATTGACGGTGAGACCGCGCTGGGTGTTGTTATCCGAAACGTAGGGAGCGGTGCCGGCGGCGGCCTGCCAAACGACGGCGGGATCGGTCGGCGGGGGCGGGGGTTCTTCGACGTCAAGCTCGATGGCCATGAGGCCTTGGTTGGTGCTGAGTACGTAGACCTTGTCTTCACCGAAAGCGATCGAGCCGGAAGCGTTGCCATTGGGGGATTCAAAGGGGAAATCCACCCGCCGCTCGATGGGCATGAACATTTCAGCCAAGTTGGAATAGGTGTAGAAATAAGCGGAGCGTTGGAAAGGATCGATGCCGACGAGCAGGTCCTTTTCGACATCGATGCCGATGGGTCCCATGGAGGGGGAGATCTGGGAGCTGAGGAGGCGGCGGCCCTGGGTGAGGCTCGGGGTGGCGCCGAGGTCGTAGAAATACTCCACCAGATCGGAACCAGAACGCTTCATCCAGAGGGTGTTGTCGTGGCCGAAGGCGAGGCCCATGCGGCCGGCGGTTTCGCCGACCAACGGAATGACCGTCGGGGAGAAGGACTCGCCGTCGGTGGTGGAGAGGAAGAGGACTTCATTGGTGGTGCCTTGGGAGAAGTCGACGCCGGTGAGGGCGAGCAGTGTTTCGGCGCCGCTGCCTTTGAGCGCGAGGGCATCGCCCCAGCGGCTGGCGGAGGGCCGGTCGTCGTAGATGACCACGGGATCGGCGCTTTCGTCTTCCCAGCGGTAGACCTTGAGATTGGGGCCATTCTCCACCCCGAGGTTGGCGGCGTAGATGACGCCGTCGGCATCGATCTGAATCATGTTGAGGGCGAAGTTGCCGCCGGTGATGCCCTCGGTGCTGAGGAAGCCGACTTCGGCGCCGGTTTCGCCATCGAGGATGGGGATGGAGAGGCCGCCGTCGCGGTTGACGATGAGAACGTGGCCGGTGGCGGAATTATAGGCCATGCCGCGCTGGAAGCCGCCGGTGGCGGTGGTGATGTAGGGGCGTGCGGCGGCGGGTGTAATGTGCCAGGCGACGCCTTCGGGAAGGGGAAGGTCGAAGGTTTCTTCGAGCGAGTAGGCGCTGATGCCGTTGTTGGTTTCGAGGTAGTACAGCGTGTTTTCGCCCATTACGAGGGCGCCGGTGGCGTTGCCGTTGGCATTGGGGGTGTAACCCGAAGGGCCGAAGGGGATGATCTGCTCGGGGGTGTTGGTCGACGACTGGCTGAGGGTGGAGTATTGGAAGACCCAGATTTCCTGGTTGGCATGGCGCGCAAAAAGGAGATCACGGGAAGCGTCGAAGGCGAGAAAGCCGAGTTCGTCGTTGAGCACGGTAAAGAAAAAACTCTTCGCAAGCGTGGCCGTGCCGGTGCCGAGATTGAATTGAACCTCGAAGAGGTCCCAGCCCTGGCGGGTGGTGACGAAACGGTCCGCGGCGACAAAGGCCGGGCCGACCGAGCCGATGTCATCACTGACGGTGAAAGTGGTGGAGGAAAAGGAGAGGCCGTCGGTGGTGGTGAGGACGGCGAAATCGAAGGTGAAATCAGCCGGCTCGGGGGTGACGAGAATGCGGGTGCTGTTGCCGGTGCCGGTGACGGCGATGGCGTCGCCGACGCGCGCGGAGCCAAGGGGCTTGCCTTGGTAGGCGACGGTGGGGGCGGCGGATTCATCGGCCCAGCGGTAGATTTTGAAGTCGTCGGTGACGCCGCCGAGGTTGGTGGCGTTGGCGGCGTAGATGACGCCGTCTTCGGTGACGGCGATGGAGTTTAGCGCCCAGAAGCCACCCGAGACGCCGGTGACGTCGAGGGTGCCGACTTGGGAGCCGTTTTCGCCGTCGAGAACGACGACGGAAAGGCCGGCGGCCCGATTGACCAGCAGGAGATTGCCCGTGGCGGGATTGTAGGCGAGGGAGCGCTGATCGTTCGTGGTGGTGAGGTAAGGGAGCGAGTCCGCGGTCGTCACCGCCCACTCGAAAGTGAGGCGGTCCTCGGCACGCAGCGTGCCGATAGAGAGGAGTGCCAAGGCTGGCAGGAGGGTGGAGAAACGGAGCATGGACTTCATGGGAGATGAAACGGGCTGATGGAAACCGAGGGTTGAAGACGAGTCATGGCCGGCAATCCCATTCGCATCCTCCCCAAAAAACACGCGCTGACCGGCCGGGCGGATGGCCGCCGGCCGGGCACCGTTGAGAGGAGGAGTTCGGACAAAAGGGGCACCGGGGAAACGAAGGCTGATTTCCTAACAGCTATGTTAAAATTTCGTCATGACAAGGATAAAGTTGGGGTTGAATGCGGCCGGGGAGGGTCGCCGGGGTAGTTCGGGCGGGTCAAGTCCCCTGCTTGGGCGGTAGCGAAAGTGGAAGCGCCGAGCCGGAATCGGTGAAGCCGGCGGCGTTGATCGTGTCATGCTCGGTGGCAATGAGAAAAGCGCGGGGCCGGCCGTGTTTCGGGCGGTCGAGGAGAAAACGCAGCAAGCCGCCGCAATAGAAGAGGTTGCAAATGGAGGCGCGTTTTTGCCGCGGGAGGGTGCAGCCCTTTTCTCCGTGGAAGACGCAGGAATTGATGAGCGGTTTTTCGGGGATGTGGGAGAGATAGTCTTCCACCATGGCCTTGGCGGAAACGCCGGGCCAGTGCTCGCGATAGCGACGGATGGAAGCGGGCTTGAGAAACGCATGGGTGCCGCCTTGGAGGCAGCAGAACCCTCGGCAGGTTGCGCAACCCTGTTCAAGGACCGGGGCCAGCTTCGGTGGGACGTTGATCGGCTCGCAATTGAGAGTATCGTCGGCCTCTCCGGGCGTGGGCGGGAGATCGGCGGCGGCAATGATCTGCTCGAGGTGGCGGCGGAAAGCCTCCCGTCGCTCCTCGGGCAGGGGGGCCGGCCGGGCCCGGGTCGAAGGGAGGGTGACGAGGGGATAGCTCGCCGGGCGTTTCAGGCCGAGGCTGCGGCCGGCTTCCCGGCGCAGGCGCAGAGACTGTTCGCGGAGGCGTTGCTGGATGCGATTGGTTTCTCGCCGGGTGTGGGCCAGGGTACAGGCGAAGTCGGAGCAGAGGCCGCGGCCACGGCGGTCCGTCGGCAAGAGGATCCCGCAGACGGCGCAGAAGTCGTCGGGCCGAAAGCGGTTGAACTGCTGCCGGCAAGTCGCCCGGAAGCAATAGGATGCTTTGAGGAACTTCTGATGGGCAGGAAGGGGATCGCCGCAGATGACGCAGCTGTCCGGCGCCCGGGTTGCCGGGGAGGATGGTGCAGGCATTGGGTGGGAAGGTGGCGGCATCGCGCATGTAGCCGGTTGGCCGCTTCGGTTGTGCGTCATGCCCATGGGGAAGTCACCGTTTTTCCCACGGCGGTGCCGGCGCGGGTCCGGAAAGGGTCCGGATAATCCGCTCCCGGTCTGCCGCCAACGCCGATCCTTGAAGGGGGAGTGGCTAGCGCACGCGGTGGGTGCCGAAGTGGTCGAGTCGGCCGCCGAAGCTCCAGAAGCTCAAGTGCGTCCGTTGCACGGAAGTGCCGCCTGGCTGGGTGACGCCGAGGATGCGGGCGTTGGGGAGGACGGCGGCGACGGCGGCCACGATGACATGCCAGGGGACCTCGGGCAAATCGTCGTCCAGCCGGTGCTCGAGGCGGGCGAGCCGGGCCTCAAGCTCCTGTATCCGCTCAGCCAGGACAATGGGATCGGGGGCGTCGCTCATGACCACTCCTCGACGTGGGCCTCCTGGGTGCGGCCGGCCACGGTGATGCGCATGTTGCGCTTGCGGGGCGCGGCGGGCGCGGCGGGTTTGGGCGGGGCGGGGGGATCCGGCCGTTTGCCGGCGAACCAGTCGCGGGTCTGTTGGGGAAACATGGCGAAGAGCACGCAGGCCTCATCGCTGTCGGGCAGGCCGGCCTCGGCGGCCTCGCGGCGGAGGTCGGGCATGCCGGGGGCGAGGAGATCGGCGGGGCGGCAGGTGACGGGATCTTCGCCGCTGAGTTCGGCGGCGAGGTCGCGGATGCGGGGCTCGATCGGGCCCGGGGTGCGGCCGTATTTGCCGAGGGCGATTTCGCGGGCGGCCGGGGCGAAGTTTTTCCAAGGGCCGAACTTGACGTTGAGCATGGCCTGGGTGCCGACGATCTGGGAGGTCGGCGTGACCAGCGGGATCCAGCCGAGGGCCTCGCGCACCCGGGGGATTTCGTGGCAAACCTCCTCTTCCCGGTCGGCCATTTTCAGGTCTTTGAGCTGGCTGCGGAAATTGCTGAGCATGCCGCCCGGAATCTGGAGGGCGAGGATGTCGGGATCGGTGCGTTCATTGGCCGGACTGGTGAAAGTTTTGAGTTCGGCGTAGGCGGGTTCGAGCGTTTCGCGGATTTTCTGCAGCAAGGCGGTATCGAAATGCTGGGGACGCCGCGGGTGGCCCTCGAGAGCGGCGAGCATGCGGAGGGTATCGGGCTGGGCGGTGCCGTTGGCGAAAGGGCAGATGGAGACTTCGACCGCGGAAGCGCCCGCTTCGACTGCCGCGAGGTAGGAGGCGACGGCGAGCCCGGCGGTGTCGTGGCTGTGGACGGCGACTTCCAGCCCGGTGGCTTTGCGCAGTCCGCCGACGAGGGCGGCGGTGACATGCGGGGTGAGGACGCCCGACATATCCTTGATGGCGAGGGAGTGGCAGCCGAGTTCGGCCAGCTCTTTGCCGAAGCTGATGAAGCGGTCGAGGGTGTGGACCGGGCTGGTGGTGTAACAGATTTCACCGCGGGCATGTTTGCCGGTGGCGCGGACCGCGCGGATGGCGGTGCGAAGGTTGGCGGGATCATTGAGGGCGTCGAAGATGCGGAAAATGTCGCACCCGGCGACGGCGGTGGCGCGGACAAAAGCCTCGACGACATCGTCCGGAAAGCTCGTGTATTGGACGATGTTCTGCCCGCGCAGAAGCATGAGCTGCGGCGTGCGGGGGGCGACCTTTTTGAGGGCGCGGAGGCGGTCGAATGGGTTTTCGCCGAGAAAACGGAGGCAGGCATCGATGGTGGCGCCGCCCCAGGTTTCGAGGCCGGTGAAGCCGGCTTCATCGAGCAAGGGCGCCACCGGGAGCATTTGCTGGGTGGTCATCCGAGTGGCGGCGAGGGACTGGTGGCCGTCGCGCAGGACCGTGTTGATGAAACCGACAGGTGGCTGCTTCATGGATAAAAGTGTAGACTCTGCGAGGCTGGGCAACTGCGCATTCCCTGTCAAAGGGAGAGCGAATTCTGTCTTGGCGTGGTTTTTCCCCATGGTCGGGCAAAGGATGCGGTGAAGCCGACAAAATCGGGCCAGCAGGAGGAGCGGGTCTGTGCGAAAGTGGGCTAGTGGACCGAATGATACCCCGGTCAGGCTGGTCCCCAAATTCTGATCGCCGTTCCCCATGGTCGATATTTGCACCACCTACCTGGGTCTGCCCCTGGCCCATCCCCTGATTCCCGGCGCATCCCCGCTGGTCAACAACTTGGATACTGTCCGGCTCCTGGAGGATGCCGGCGCCGCCGCGATTGTGATGCCCTCGCTCTTCGAGGAGCAGGTCCGCGACGATTCGTCCACGGATGAGCTTCTGAGGGCAAGTTTTGAAGAGTCGTTTGCCGAGGCCCGCAACTACCTGCCGCGCCGGCAGGAATACGTGGTCAGCGCGGACGCCTACCTGGCCCACCTGCGCCGGATCAAGGATGCCGTCGGCATCCCGGTGATCGCTTCTCTCAACGGGGCCGGGGTGGGCAGCTGGGTCACAAACGCCGCTCTCATGGAAAGTGCCGGGGCCGACGCCCTCGAGCTCAACATCTACTATCTGCCGGGCGGGCCTTGGGACAGCGGCGCGGACGTGGAGCGGCGGGTGCTGGAACTGGTGCGCGAAATCCGTTCGCAGATCTCGATCCCGCTGGCGGTGAAACTGCCGCCGTATTTCTCCTCCTTCTGCCACTTGGCGGCTGAGATCGCCACGCTCGGGGCCGACGGAGTGGTGCTCTTCAACCGACCCTATCAGCCCGACATCGATATCGAAGATCTGGAAGTGGTGCCCCAGGTGGAGCTTTCCGACTCGCGGGAGCTGGGTCTGCGGCTGCGCTGGCTGGCCATTCTCCGCGAGCACCTCCCGATCGATCTCGCGGTCAGTGGCGGAGTCCACCGGGTCGAGGATGCGATCAAAGCCCTGATGGCGGGTGCTTCCGTGGTCCAAATTGTATCCGCAATTCTAGGACATGGACCGGAATACCTGCAGGGACTGCGGCGCGAGCTGGCGGACTGGATCGAACGCCATGGCTATCGTTCGCTGGGAGAACTGACCGGATCGATGCGGCTGGGCTCCTGCCCCAATCCCGAGGCCTTCGGGCGTTCCCACTACGTGCGCACCCTTCAGATCTGGAGATCCTGAGCGGGAAAACCGCCAACCCCTTCCCCATGCCATGACCTCAGCCCAAAAGAACGCTCCGCTCGCCGCGCGGCCCGAAGCTGACCCCGTCGCCGGCAACGGCTACCGCCCCGGCTCTGACTTTCCGGTGCGGGACCGCTTTTTTGAGATTCGTTTCGAGTCCATTGGCGGGCTTGGCGCACACGCCGCCGGGCAGATCCTGGCTGGTGCGGCGGTGCTTCGCCTGGGCCTCAATGGGGCCCACTTTTCATCGTACGGTTCGGAGAAAAAAGGATCGGTGGTGCGATCGTTTGTCCGTCTCGGACTGCCCGAGAAACCGATCCGCACCAGCTCGCCGGTGGAGAGTCCGGATGCGGTGGTGATATTTCACGGTGCGCTGCTGCGGCTGCCCACCAGCTTGGCGGGCCTGCGGGCCGGCGGGACGCTCATCTACAACGCTCCGCCCGGACCACCCCCGCCGGAGCTGGCCCGGCTGCCGAAAGACGCCCGCGTCATCCGGGTCGATGCACTTGGCATCGCCATCGAGGAAAAATCGCGTCCCAACGCCGTGCTGCTTGGAACGCTCACGGCGGCCTATCCCTTTCTCAAGCCCAAGGTGATCCTGGCTGCGCTGGCGGAGGAATTTGCGGGCAAGCATGCCGATGCGGTCGCCTCCAACGAGCGCGCTTACCTGCGTGGCGGATCCGAATACGAGATCCTCGAAGGCGTGGGCCGGGGCGAAACCGACCTGCCAATCGTGCGGCCGGGCCCCGTCTGGGGTTATGAAACCGCCCCGGCCGGCGGCGTCATCCCGCGCCCCGGAAATTCGGCCTGGAACGACCTCAGCGCCTCGCGCACCGGTGTCATCCCGGTCTTTCACCCGGAGGCCTGCATTCACTGCGCCCTTTGCGACATGGTTTGCGCCGACCTTTGCCTGGTCTGGCGGCCGGAGGCCGACGGTGCCGGGGTGCGCATGGAGGGCATCGACTACCGCTACTGCAAGGGTTGCATGCGCTGTATCGAATCCTGCCCTACGGGCGCACTGACCCGCGAACCCGAGACCCCGGGCCTGGCCGACCGGCTCCGGGTGCCTCTCTTCCCCGACCTGCTGCCCTGAAAGCCACGATGCCATGAAGACACTCTCCGAGTCCGCTCCGACCACCAACGCTCCCGACCGCTCCATCCCGGAGGCGTCGGCCGCGCGTATCGCGCAGAAAGTCGACTTCAGGTCGGGCAATGAAGCCGCCGCTCTGGCCGCCCGTGACATCGGCTATCATCTGATGGGTTTTTTCCCCATCACGCCGTCGACGGAAGTCGCGGAAAACCTCTCCCGGATGGCCGCCAACGGTGAACACGAGATCGTTATGATCCCCGGCGACGGCGAGCACGGGGCGGCCGGCATCTGCTACGGAGCGGCCCTCGGCGGAGGGCGGGTCCTCAATGTCACCTCTTCCCAGGGACTGCTCTATGCCATCGAGCAGTTTCCGGTCCAATCCGGCACGCGCGCGCCCATGGTGCTCAACCTTGCCACCCGCGCCATATCCGGACCGCTCGACATCCGGGGCGATCACTCCGACCTTTATTTTGCGCTCAACACGGGATGGATCATCCTCATGGCCCGCGATCCCCAAGCGGTCTATGACCTGAATTTCGCGGCCATCCGCATCGGGGAACACCCGGAGGTGCGCCTGCCGGTGATCGTGGCCTACGACGGCTTTTTCACCAGCCACCAGAAGCGGCGCATCCAAGTTTTTGACGACCCGGCGGCGGTGGCCGCTTTCGTTGGCAAGCCGAATCCGCCCATCACCGCCTTGGATCCGAAAAAACCGGTGACCTTCGGGCCCTACATGAACGATCCGGATCTCATCAACAACAAGATGCAGCTCCACCTCGCCATGGAGGCGGCCCGGCGGGTCATTCCCGATGTTTTGGGTGAGCTTTCCCGGCTCACCGGCCGATCCTATCCCGTGCTCGATGCCTACCGCATGGAGGACGCCGAAACCGCGGTGGTGCTGATGAACACCGCTGCGGAGACGGCCAAGGAGATGGCCGACACGCTCCGGGGCGAAGGATGCGCCGTGGGCGTGCTCTCGCCAAACGTGCTGCGGCCCTTCCCCGGGGCGGCGATTCGCGAAGCCCTGCGCGGGGTCCGTGCGATCACGATCGGCGACCGGGCCGATTCCTA
Source organism: Puniceicoccaceae bacterium (assembly GCA_007695295.1). Classification (GTDB taxonomy): domain Bacteria; phylum Verrucomicrobiota; class Verrucomicrobiia; order Opitutales; family Opitutaceae; genus REEB01. Next base: position 13,112 of record REEB01000262.1, on the reverse strand, counting down.
CGGCGCCGATGGCGGCAACCTCTCGCTGGAAGTGCGGGCCGCCCTCCAGCTCGATCCGGAAAACCACACCCGGGTGGTGACGCGGATCTATGGCCTCGGCGGGCGCGACTTCTACCTGCACGATGCCCGGCACTTTTTCGAAGAAGCGATTGAGGCGGCCGCCGATCCCGAAGGGGTGGCTTCGTTTGCCTACTATGGCGCCGAGCCCGGCGAGCCCGGCCGCGAACCGCCTCCGGGCCTGCCCCCGCTGACCACCGAGGAGGTCAGCCGGGGCATGGCCAAGGTCACTCCCGATCCCGCCACCGGCCGGTTGCGGGTCGAGCTGGAGCCGCTTTGGAAAATGAGCACCATCCCACCGCGGGTGGCGCCGGGCCATGGGGCCTGCCCGGGCTGCGGCATTTTTCCCGTGCTCCACCAAGTCTTCAGTGTGCTCGAGGGCGATATCGTGGTCCTCTTCCAAACCGGTTGCGCGATGGTCGTGACCACCGGCTACCCGACCACCGCCCACCGCATCACCTATATTCACAACCTCTTCCAGAACGGTGCGGCCACCCTTTCCGGCTTGGTCGAGATGTACCACGAGCGCGTCCGCCGCGGCGAATTGCCGGGTTCGGATGAGATGACCTTCGTGATGGTCTCCGGCGACGGCGGCATGGACATCGGGATGGGACCGGCCCTCGGCACCGCCCACCGCAATCACCGACTCATTATCCTCGAGTATGACAATCAAGGATACATGAACACCGGGGCGCAGCTCTCCTATGCCACACCGCTCGGCCACCGCACCTCCACCAGCGAGATCGGGGCCCGCTTCCAAGGCAAGCGCTTCCACCACAAAGACACCGCCCAGATCTTCGCGTCCTGCCACATCCCCTACGTTTTCACCGCCGCCGAAGGCTATCCCGAGGATCTCATGCGCAAGGCCGCCAAGGCCCAGTGGTATGCCCGGAACGAGGGATTGGTTTATGGAAAGGTGCTGTCGTTTTGCCCGCTCAACTGGCGCACCGCCGACGACGGGGCGGAGTCCGTTCTCCAGGCCGCCATAGATTGCTGCTTCTTCCCGCTCTACGAAGTCGAGAAAGGCAAAACCGTCATCACCTACGATCCCGATCTGCTCGGCCGCCGCCGCCCGGTGGCCGACTGGCTCAAGCAGATGGGAAAAACCCGCCACCTGCTCACCCCCGCCAACGCCGCCTACCTCGAGTCGATCGAAAAGGAAACCGAACGCCGCTGGCGCCGGCTGCGGGCGATGCACGACAGTCCGGAACTCTGACCCCAGCCGCCATGCCGACCATCGTTGAAAAGCGTGTCCTGACCCCGATCACAAAACTCTTCCGCGTGGAAGCGCCGCTGATCGCCCGCTCCGCCCGGCCCGGGCAGTTTCTGATCGTTCGCGTCCGCGAAGGCGGTGAACGCATCCCCCTCACCATTGCCGACTATGATGCCGCCACCGGCCTGGTCACCATCGTGGTCCAGGAGGTGGGGGCAACCACCCGCCGCTTGGGCGCCCTTGAGCCCGGCGAAACCATCCTCGACATGGTCGGCCCGCTCGGCAACGCCATCGAGCTGGCGCCGGGCGGCCACGTCGTCGGGGTCGGCGGCGGTTTCGGCTCCGCCGCCCTGCTCTGCCTGATGCGCGCATTGCGTCGCCGCGGCGACCACACCACTATCGTGATGGGGGCGCGCAGGGCGGATCTGCTGCTGCTGGTTGACGAGTTGCGCGCCGTCTGCGATCACCTCGAACTGTGCACCGATGATGGCTCCGTCGGTTTCAAGGGCTTTGTCACCCAGCGGCTGCAACAATTGATCGATGGTGACAGCCCCCGTCGGCCCGACCATGTTGTTGCCATCGGCCCGATGCCGATGATGCGTGCGGTGGCCGAGACGACCCGGCCGACCGGGATTCCGACCCTCGTCTCGATGGACCCGGTCATGATCGATGGCACCGGTATGTGCGGCGGTTGCCGGATCACGGTCGGGGGTGAAGTTAAGTTCGCCTGTGTCGACGGACCATGTTTCGACGCCCACCGGGTGGATTTCGATGAAGCGATGCGGCGGACTAAGATGTACGTCCGCGAACAGGAGGCGGCGCTCCAGCGCCTTGAAACGGAAGGAATCTGCCATGCCGGTTAAACGCGCCAACAAGACCCCGATGCCGGAGCGGCCGGCGGGGATCCGTTCCCACGACTTTCGTGAGGTCAATGAAGGCTACAGCCTCGCTCACGCCGCCTTCGAAGCGGAGCGCTGTCTGCGTTGCCAGGATCCGGTCTGCATCGAAGGGTGTCCGGTGGGCATCCCCATTCCTGATTTTATACATGCGGTTGCGGCCGGTGATCTGCCCGGAGCGGCCCGGCAGTTGCGCGAAGCCAATCCACTCCCCGCCATCTGTGGGCGCGTCTGTCCGCAGGAGTCACAGTGCGAAATGCTTTGTCACATGGTGAAGCGATTCCGGCCGGTCGCGATCGGCCACTTGGAGCGCTATGTGGCGGACTGGGAACGGATGGAAACACCCCTGCCGGAGCCTCGAACTCCGACTCGGGCGGAAAAGATCGCCGTCATCGGTGCTGGTCCCGCCGGCCTCGTTTGCGCGGGCGAACTGGCCCGGCTCGGCTATGCGGTCACCGTTTACGAGGCGCTCCATGCGCCCGGCGGTGTGCTCCGTTACGGCATCCCGGAATTCCGTCTTCCGAAGGAGATCCTCGACTGGGAAATCGAAGTCCTGCGGCGGCTCGGCGTGGAGATCGTCTGCAACGTCATCATTGGCAAAACCCTGACGCTCGATGCGCTTTTCGACGACTATGGTTTTGCCGCGGTGTTTGTCGGCACGGGAGCGGGGTTGCCCGCCTTTCTCGGGATCCCGGGGGAAAACCTCAACGGGGTCTTTTCCGCCAATGAATTCCTGACCCGGATCAACCTCATGCGGGCCTATGATTTTCCCGCCGCCGACACGCCATTGAAGGTGGGCCGGAGGGTGGCCGTGATCGGTGCGGGCAACACCGCCATGGACGCGATCCGGTCCGCGATGCGGATGGGGGCCGAGGAGGCCCTGATCGTGTACCGCCGCAGTGAGAAGGAAATGAGCGCCCGGGTGGAAGAGTACCACCATGCGATCGAAGAAGGCGTCCAGTTTAACTGGCTGACCAACCCGATCGAAATCCTCGGTGACAAGGAAGGCTGGGTGACCGGATTGAAGTGCCAACGGATGCGTCTGGGCGAGCCCGATGCTTCCGGTCGCGCCCGGCCGGTGCCGATCGAGGGTTCGGAGTTTGTCCTGCCGGTCGACAATGTCGTGTTGGCCATCGGGACGACGCCCAATCCCCTCCTGATCAAAACGGCTTCCGGTCTGGAGACGACCCGGCGGGGCTGCCTCGTGGCCGAGGAAACGACCGGGCAGACCTCCCGCCGACGCATTTATGCCGGGGGAGATGCCGTCACTGGCGCGGCCACCGTGATCTTGGCTGCCGGCGCCGGCAAGCGCGCCGCCCGCGCCATTCATGCCGACCTGAGCGGCGAGCACTGAAGCCGTCGTTGCCGGCCGGATACACCGGGCGGCGGCCATGTCCAGGTGTGTTCACCCTGACTCGCGCTCCGCCCAGGCGGCGACGGCCGTGGCGAGTGATTTCGGGGTCGCGGCGATGGCGGCCTCGAGGGACAAGTCGGCCGGGTTGATGGCGGTCGACGTGCAGGCCGGTTGATTGGCGCCGAGGGCGCAGGAAAACTCCGGGTCCACCTCGCCGGCGAAAAGGGCGACGCGTTTGCCGGCGGCGAGGGCGAGGCGGGCGAGGGTGCCGGGGGCTTTGCCGGAGAGGGAGGAGGCGTCCAACCGGCCTTCCCCGGTGAGCACGAGGTCGGCCTGCCCGATCCGTTTTTCGAAGTCGAGCCAGGCCGCGACGAGATCGATCCCGCTGACCCGTTCGCAGCGGCCGGTGGCGAGGAGGCCGAAGGCGGTGCCGCCGGCGGCACCGGCGCCGGGCCGGGCAAGGAGCGATATGTCGCCGCCGAAGTGCTGGAGGAGGCGGTCCGCCATGGCGGCGGTGGCGGCTTCGAGGGCGTCGGAATCTTCCGGGCGAAGGCCCTTCTGGGGGGCGAAGACGGCGGCTGCTCCGGCCGGGCCGAGGAGTGGGTTTTCCACGTCGCAGGCGATGCGGATCGGCGGGATGGCATCGAAGAGATCCCCGTCGAGGCGGGTGATCCGGTCCCACTGGTTAGGCGAACCGGGGCGGATCTTGCTCCCATCGGAAGCACGCAGGCCGACCCCGAGGGCATTGAGGATGCCGAGGCCGAGGTCATGGGTGGCGCTTCCGCCGACTCCGAGCACGATGAGCCGTGCGCCCCATTCGGCGGCGGCGCGGATTAGCTGGCCGGTGCCGTAGGTGGTGGTGCGCCAGCAGTCGCGATGCTCCGGGGGGACGAGAGCGAGCCCGGAAGCCTCGGCCAGCTCGACCAGGGCAACGGCCGCGTCCGCGGCGGGCTCGCGGCGTGGAGCGAGCAGCCGGCGGGCCGCAGCCGGCAGCCGACTCCAGGTGACGAGACCAACGTTGGCGTTGGTCCGCTCCAGCAGGGGGCCGCTGACCGGCGCGGCGTTTAGCGTGCCCCCGGCCGCTTCGGTGAGCAGCGCGGCGAAGCCATCGCCGCCATCGGTGACCGGCAGGCTTTCCACCGTCCAGTCGGGATGGAGGCGCTTGATTTCGCGGGTGGCGATCCGGCAGGCGCGGGCGGCGGTGAGGGAACCCTTGAATTTGTCGAAGGCGACGAGGATGCGCATGGCGTTGGCCGAAGGGTGGGGGGCACCGGGGTGGTGTCAAAGGGCAAAGCGGAGCAGGGGGTCGGGTAATGCAACCGCAGTACCCGGGGCTCGGTCCATAGCCGCCACTTGCCTTCAGGGTGCCAAAATGGCAGTATAAACCCCATGCCACGCATCGACTTGGAGGAGTTTCAGAAGGAGATCAAGCTGCGCACCCTGAGGATGGAGGACTACGACCAGTTGGTCGCCCTTCAGAAAGAGTGTTTTCCGGGGATGACGCCGTGGAAGCGGGAACAACTGGCGAGCCAACTCGAGCGGTTTGCCCAAGGCCAGATCTGCATCGAAGTCGAGGGCCGGCTGGTCGCCTCCTCCTCCAGCCTGATCGTCGATTTCGACATGTATACCGAGAGCCGGAGCTGGAGTGAGATCTCGGACCGTGGCTACCTGCGCAACCACAACCCCGACGGCGACACCCTTTACGGGATCGAGATCATGGTTTCACCGGATTTCCGCGGCATGAAACTCGCCCGAAGGCTTTATGAAGCACGCAAGCAACTGGTGCGCGAGCTGAACCTGATGCGGATCGTGATCGGCGGCCGCCTGCCCGGCTATGAGGCCCACCAGGACAAGATGGATGTGCGCGAATACGTGGACAAAGTCGTGGCCAAGGCGCTCTATGACCCCGTCCTCACCGTGCAGCTCGCCAACGGCTTCACCCTCAAACGGATCATCCGCGACTATCTTGGCGAGGACAAGGCCTCCGCCGGCTACGCCACTTTTCTGGAGTGGACCAATCTCGACTACAACCCGACGCCCTCGCGGCGTTACCAACCGTCCCGCCCGGTGCGGATTTGCTGTGTGCAGTACCAGATGCGGCCGGTGAAGGATTTTGCCGAGTTCGCCCAGCAGTGCCAGTATTTCGTCGATGCCGCCTCGGACAAGAAGTGCGACTTCGCGCTTTTCCCCGAGCTATTCACCACCCAGCTGCTCTCGTTTATCGAAGCGAAACGGCCCGAGCAGGCGGCGCGCAAGCTGGCCGAGTTCACCCCCGAATACCTGGAGCTGTTTTCCGACCTCTCCCTGCGGTATAATATCAACTTGGTTGCCGGCACCACCTTCGTGGTGGAGGACGATTTCCTCTACAACGTCGCCTTCCTCTTCAAGCGGGACGGGGAAGTCTGCCGGCAATACAAACTCCATGTGACACCCAACGAAGCCTCCTGGTGGGGAGTGCGTCCCGGCACCCGTATTCGGGTTTTCGATACTGACCGGGGTGTGATCTCGATCCAGCCCGGCTATGACATCGAATTTCCGGAGGTCAGCCGGATCGCGGTGGATCAGGGGGCGCAGTTGGTTTTCGTGCCCTTCTGCACGGCGGAGCGGCATGACTACCTGCGGGTGCGCTACTGCGCCCAGGCCCGCTGCATCGAAAACCATGTTTACGTGGCCGCGGCCGGCACGGTGGGCAACCTGCCCCATGTCGACAACATGGACATCCAGTATGCCCAGTCGGCCATCCTGACCCCCTCTGACCATGCCTTCGCCCGCGACGGCATTGCCGGCGAGTGTGCCGCGGAGGTGGAGACGGTGCAGATCAACGACCTCGATCTCGAAGTCCTGCGTCGTCACCGCCAGCAGGGCACGACCCGCAACTGGAACGACCGCCGCAAGGACCTCTACGAAGTGGTGGCCCGTGAAGGCGATCCCGAGCCCGCCAGCGTGGCGGAGAAAGCCCTGGAGGGGTAGGGAAGGGAGTTTTTCGCCAGACCCGGCGGGGTAAGGCTAGATTGTTTGATTTCGGCTGCGGGTGGGCTCGGTTACCGGTGCGAAAACCTGCTCCACGTAGAGGCGGGCGCGGCGGTGGCGTTCGACCCAGTCGAGCCGATCGGGGGTGCCGGCTTCTATGGCCATTTCGAGGATGGCGGGACCGGTGAAGCCGAATTCACGCAGGCGGGCGGCCAGCCAGGGATGGTCGATGTCGCCTTCTTCGAGGGTGTCGTGCCAAATGTGGTTGCGGGACTGGCGCAGGTGGAGCGAGACGGTGCGGGCGCCGTGGAGTTTGACGATGTCCTCGAGGGCGACGTGGCTGTGGCCCGCACCGCGGTAGATCCAGTGGGCGTCGAGGCAGAGGCCGACGGCGTCGGGATCGGTCGCGAGCATCATGTGGTGCAGCTCGCGGGCGGCCTGGCGCAGTTCGGGGGTATGCATGTGGTAGGCGAGCCTGACGCCGATGGCCCGGAGTTTTTCGCCGAGCGATTGGAGGGCGGCGGCCTGCCGGCGGAGGGTGGCGTCGTCCTTGTCGAGGGGTTGGTTCCAATCGAGTGGTACGGGATTGCAAACGAGCACCTCGAGGTCGTGCTCGCGGGCGGCGGCGCAACCGGCGACAATCCGGTCAATCTCCGCACTCGTATCCGAATCGTGGAGACGGGCGTTGACATAGGCCGAAACCATTCGCAAACCGTGGCGGCGGAGGGTGTCAAGCATCGGCCGGAGGCGGTCGGGAGAGGGCAGAAAAGGCTCCCAGGCCCCCAAGCCGGCGGCCGCAACCTCGGCGAGAACGGTGTCGAGAAACGGATCGAGCGCTTCGGCGGAGACGCGGTGGCGCTGCGCCCAGGGGTAGGCGCCGCTGCCGATGATGGAGAGAACGGCGTTCACTTGGCGATGGAGCGGACCGAGCCCGCCTGCCGCGGTTCGCCGCTGTCGGCCGCGCCGAGGGCGGCAAAACAGATTCCGAGGCTGCGGAGGTTGTTGCGGGCGGAGTTGGAGGGCTCGCGGTTTTCTTCGATCGCGCAGAGCAGTTCGCCCATCGACCCGCGGAAACCGTCCGGGAACCAAGTGCCCTCGAGTTGCGGGCGGGCCACGCCTTCGGCGGTGTGCAGCTCGATGGTGTGGGCGGTGCAGACGGCGCCGCGCATGCTGAGCGTGCCCTTGCTGCCGGTGATGAGGATGGACTCGCCGGGCCCGAATTTGCAGGCGGCATCGAAGGTCAGCACGGCTTGCCCTTTGGGAAACGTGACCGAGGCGTGGGCGAGCAGGGGCGGTTTCACTTCTTGGGCGTTGGCAGAGGCGGTGGCGGCGGCGACGCGGCCTGCCTCCTGGCCGTCGAAAAAGAGGGCGGCCATGTCGAACCAGTGGATGGCGAAATCGTAAAGCACGAGGTGGTGGATCTTCTCGAACTCGGTGCCCTTGGTCCAACTGTGGTCCCAGTTGATGGTGATGGCGACGGTTTGGACCTCGCCGAGGAGACCGGCGCGGATGGCCTGGTGGGCATACTGGACGTAAGGCGCCCAGCGACCGTTCTGGTTGACGGCGAGGCGGAGCCCCTTCTCTTCCTCGAGGCGGACGAGGGCTTCGCCCTGATCGAGGTCGAGGACAAACGGCTTCTGGCTGAGGACGTGTTTGCCGGCTTGGAGGGCGGCTTCGACGGCGGCGTACCGGGGGGCGGGATGAAGGGCGACATCGATGACATCGACGTCGGCCTGGCCGAGAAGATCGCGGTAGTCGGTGAAGACCTTCGCGGAAGGGGCGAACTCCTTCCGACGGGCCTGGGCGCTTTCCTCGCGCAGGTCGCAGAGGGCGGCGATTTCGTAGCCGTCCCTCTGATACGCCTTGAGGTGGTGTTGGGTGATGCCCCCGCAGCCGATGAGGCCGATTCTCGGCCGGTAGCTTTTCGGCTTGGCCGGGCGGTAGGGCAGATCAGGTGCGCGCATGGTTTTGCCCGCCCCCTGCTTGAGGTCGTAGTTTTTTTCCTGGTCGTCGCTCATGGCGGGTGGGAAGGAGGTTCAGCCGAGCAACGGGAGGGTGCGGCCCTGCCGGGCGCTTTCGGCGGCGGTATCCACAATTTGTTGACCAATGCGGCAGACCTTCGGAGAAAGGGGTCCCTCGATGGGGGTGTCGGTCTCGATGGCGTGGAGGACATGGGAGATCGGGTCGGCGTGGGGGAATTCGAGCTGGTCGACCGGGAGCCGGTGAATCTCCTCCTTTTCCTTGGTCTGGAGGCTGATGAAGTCGTCGTAATCGTAAGCCGCGATGGTGCCGGCGGTACCCTTGATGACGAAGCCGCACTTGGGCTGGGGCTGGGTGATCCATGGATCAGTGAACGTGCCCCAGCGGGTCTGGAAGGAACTGAGCCCGGTCTGGTAGCGGGCGATGGTGATGCTCTGCTCATCGACCTCGAGGCCTTCGGGCGCCCAGGTCATGCAGGTGACATCGATGGGCGCGCGGTTGTCGTGGTACCAAGTGCCGAGGGTGACCCCGTAGCCGAGGTAATCGAGGAGGGATCCGCCGCCGGCGGACTTCTTGTACCACCAGGCGCTTTGCTTTTCCTCGAGGGTCGGTTCGCAGGGCACCTTGTCGGCCCGGTGAAAGAGCGGTCCGCGGTTGCCGCCGGAAGTGTGGACCTCGATGACCTCGCCGATGCGGCCCTCATCGAGCAGACGCCGGATGGTGACGTAGGGCGGATACCAGCGCAGCGGCCAATTGATGACGAGGCGCCGACCGGCTTTTTCGAGGGCGGTGATCATGGCGTCGGCGTCCTTAAGACTGGCGGCGAAAGGTTTCTCGACGAGGACATGGACACCGTAGGGGGCGACCCGCTCGGTCCAGAGCGCATGCTCGGCGGTGGCGGGGCAAAGGAGGACGAGGTCGGGCTTGGTTTTTTCAAGACACTCCCGGTAGTCGGTGAAGACCCGGTCGGCGGGGATGCCGAAGTTTTTGATCGTGCCCTGCATGCGGGCGGGCGTTTCGTCGCAGATGCCGACGATCTCGGCGGTGGGATGCTCATGGACCTTGCGGAGCAGGTCGCCCATGTGCATGTGGTCAAAATTGATGCCGGCGATTTTCCAAGTCTTGCTCATAGGGGAAACGGTTTTGGGTGGTGGATTGAACCGATGGAACAGGGTGCCACCGGCAACCCGGGAGTAAAAGCAGAAACGGATTTCGGGCGGGGTGTGATTCTGAAAAAGTCGGAACACTTTCCGGGTCCTTCGCGAAGGAACCTATGTTATGGCCTGTTCCAACCTCCCATTTTTTCCTCGAGTGTTCATCCGTCTGCTTCCGCTTGTTCTGCTGCTTTGGCCGTCGGTTTCCATCGGTGCCGTGCCTCTGGAGGAATGGCTGGAAAATATGCGGGTTCCCGCAGATCAGCGGGCGCCGGAGGATGATCCCGCACAAAGCGGACTATTCAACCTCATGAGCTACGCCCTCGGGCTGCCGCCGATGGAGTCCTCCCAAGACCGCTTGCCCCGGCCGGAGCTGAGGAGGATGGATGAAGGCACGTTTCTGCTCCTGGAGGTGGACCTCAATCCCGAGACCACCGGGATCGAAGTCGTGGTGGAAGGTTCGACCAGCCTGGGAGGTTGGTCCTCGGACGAGAAGACGGTCGAAATTCTGGAAGAAACGGCAGAGCATCTCGTGGTCCGGCATGCCGTCCCAGTGGAAAAGCAAGGGCGGCAGTTTCTCCGCATCGTGGTCCGCCAGACCGGGGCCGATCCAGTCGTCTTCACCGATATCCGGCTGGCGGAGAGCGTCCGCGACGCCCTGACCGAAGTGTATCCGGAACTTCGTGACCCGGACTTTCCGATCACGCCCGCGATGGCGGCGGAGCTGGAGGAGCTTTCGATCCCCGGCGGCGGTTTGCAGGACTTGGCCGGGATCGGCCAACTCACTGGCTTGGAGCGTCTCTCCATCGCCACCCAGCCCGGATTGACGGATCTCACGCCGCTCGCGGATCTCGGATCCCTGAGAGAGCTGAGCCTGCAGAACATCGCCGCGAGCGATTTTTCCGTGCTCTCGACGATGACCGGGCTGAACGATCTCAGTCTCCGCAACCTCGGCAACCTGAGTGACCTCGGCCCACTGGCCCAGCTCAACCTCGCCACCCTGGAGCTGAACGGAAGCCCCGTCAGCGAGCTGGGGCCCCTGGCCGGGATGGAAGCGCTGGTGCGGCTGACCCTCAGCTTTACCCAAGTCTCCGACCTGGCCGTGATCGCGACCCTGCCGAATCTCGAAAACTTGAATCTCCAGAGCACCCCGGTGACGGACCTCGGTCCGCTGGCCGGCCATCCCGTCCTGCGGGTCCTGAACCTGCGCAACACCCAGGTGGAGGACTTGGGACCGCTGGAAGGCCTGGCCGGACTGGAGCGCCTGGTCCTGCGGGGCACGCCGGTGAACAACCTGAGCGTACCGGCCGCCCTGCCCGCACTGGATTTTCTCGATGTGCGGGAGACGATGGTGTACAACCTTCTCCCCCTGCTCGGCGCCACCGCCACCACCTACTGGCTCACCCTGACCCCGGAAGCCGACTGGTGCGACGCCGAGACCCGCTACGTCGTCGACACCCTGAAGGACCGTGGCCACACCGTGCACGCCGAGCCCTGCGACGGTCCCTATGTGCTTTCCGGAGCGATCACGGTCAAAGACGGATCTCCCTCCCCGTCGTTCTTCGAGGCGATCCGGCTCGACTTCAGCGGACCGGAAGGGGAGTGGAGCCAGAACACATTCATTGGCGAGGACTGGTTCCAGGAAGTGGAGGGTGAAGTGACGGTGGTGCCCTCGCTGGCCGGGGGATGGCGGTTCGAACCCGCGAGCCAGACCTTTGCCGGCCCGGTGCTGTTTGTCGGGTTTGAGATCTTCCAGGTCGAAGTCATTGACGGCACCCTGGTGGACGAGGACGGCCAGGCGCTGCCCGGGATTACCGTCCGTATGGAAGAAGTGGATACCGGAGAGGTTTTCCTCACCACGACCGACAGCAACGGCCTCTTCAGCATCGAGTTTGACGAGCGCGTGGTGGTGGAGGTGACGCCCCAGTCACCCTTTTATCACTTCGGCTCCTTCTACCGGGAAAGCCCCTGGTCGTTTGGGGAGTGGGTCGGGACCGTGAGCACGACCGCACCCTCCGGGATTGCCTTTGTCGATGACGGCGCCCTCTGGCGCATCGATCCCGACGGTTCGAACCGGGTTAAAATCACCGATCTCGGGAACACCATCTTCTGGTCGACCCTCCCGACTTGGTCTGCGGACGGCAGCCAGCTCCTCTATGCCGACGCGCCCGACTTTCTCGACAACGATCTCTGGCGGATCAATGCCGATGGAACGGGCAAGACTCGCCTGAACGAGGAAACCGACCAACAGGTGATGGCCTCGACCTGGAGGTCCGACGGTTCGGTTCTCTACGCGGCCCGCCGCCACGACGGAGCCATGCCGGCAGGCAATCCGGCCCTCCTTTTCCTGACGACCTCCGCCGGTGGCAGTGGCAGTCCCCTGCTCGGCACAGACGCCTCCCTGAGCTTTGATCCGGCCTGGTCGCCCGACGGCTCCCAAATCGTTTTCGCGGGCGATCCCGACTTCACCAGCTGGGGATCCCAGGACCCGGGCATCTACATCATGGATGCGGACGGCTCGAACCGGAGTTCCCGGCTGTCCGCGGGCCGCCGTCCAGCCTGGTCTCCGGACGGGACGCGCATCGCTTATGATGACGGCGGATTCATTTACGTGCGGACCTTGGCGACGGGCGCGACCTTTCCCTTGGTGGCGGGGATGGGGCCGACCTGGTCGCCGGACGGGGAGTGGATCGCCTATGCGGACGACGAAGTCATTTACCGCATCCCAGCGGAGCAGGGCGGCGGCCCGGCCGTGCAGATAACCACCGGCACGCAGCCGGCGTGGGCGCCGTGAAGGCCTCCGGGATGCCGGCGTTCGGCGTAGTGAAAAAGTGGTGACGCGCCCGAGGCCCCTGCCACCCGCTATTCGGAGTCGGCCTTGGCGGTGGTCTTGGCCTTGGCGGCGGGCTTGCGGCCCTTGCCCTTGCCCGGTTCGCGGGGGGGAAATTCGAAGCCGATCTTGTTGCCGGGCTTGAGGACGAGGCTGGCGGCGAACTGGCGCTTGGTACGCTTGGAGCGGAAGCTGGGCAGGACGTCGGTTTTTCCGGTTTCGAGCAGCTTGAGGACCTGCTCGCGGGGGATTTCCTGCTCGAGGATCTTGCGGCTGAGCTTGAAGGGGATGGAGGCGGAACCGTTTTCCTTGACCCGGACGAGGAAACTGTTGGCGGTTTCGAAGAGGTCGCCGCCGGTCTTGGGGCAGCGGCCGACCGGCTCGAGTTTGTCCAGCTCCTCGGGGTTTTCCTCGGCCGCGGCCGCGGAGGGTCCTCCGAAATCGAACTTCACCTTGCCCTCGTCGCCGAGGACGAGACTGGCGCTGTAGGGTTTGCCGTTTTTGGAGACGAAGCCATCGAGCGGGCCGATGCGGCCCTTTTCCACCAGTTCCTTGGCTTCGGCGGGCTCCATCTTGCGGTTGCCGATGACCTTGTAGACGACCGCGCTGTCGGAGGGGGTGCGGAAGGTGCGAAGGGTTTCAAGGAGGGGTTCGCCGT
>REEB01000182.1 GCA_007695295.1 Puniceicoccaceae bacterium | reverse complement strand
GTGTCCTCCACGCGAAACCGCACCCGCACCATGGACTCCGCCACCCCGGTCAGGATATCCGCCAGCTTTACTTCCAGATGGACCCGCCCGCGCGGGGTGAATTTCAACGCGTTGCCGAGCAGGTTGCCCAGGATTTGCCGGATGCGCACGCCGTCGCCGAGCACGGAGTCGGGCAGGCGGGGATCCAGCGTCAGGGCATATTCGAGGTCCTTTCGCTCCGCCAGGGGCCGCAGGCTGTCGAAGGTTTCCTGCACCACCCGCTTCAACGCCACCGGCTCGGCTTTCAACTCGTAGCTGGACTTGCGCAGGGAGCTGAAGTCGAGGATGTCCTGCACAATCCGCAGCAACGTGCGGCCCTGGGTCTGGATGGTGTCGAGACAGCCTTTCTGGGCTCCGGAAAGCCGCGTTTGCGACAGCAGCTCACTGTAGCCGAGGACACTTTGCAGCGGCGTGCGGATTTCGTGGCTGATGACGGCCAGAAACTCGCTCTTGGCCCGGTCCGCCGCTTCCGCCTTTTCTTTTGCCAGGACCAGGTCCGCCTCTGACTCCCGCCTCAGCTGGAAATAAAGAAAGAAGATCACCAGGCTGCAAAAGAGCCCCATCACCGAGATCGTCTGCAGGCGCGCATCCGAGAGCGTTGCAATCCACTCGTCCGCCAGCAGGTCCATCCCCAGCCAAGATACGGTTTCTCCCGTGCCCGGCTCCATGATGCGCGCGTGCGCGGCCATGAGCAGGCCACGGGAGTTGAGTATCGGACCCCACAGAAAGGGCTCTTTGCGAGCAAAGGCCTCCAACTCCGCTTCCAGAGCACTGCGATGCAGGATGACCGGCCCCTGCCGGCTTCGTTCAGCTGCCTCGCCATCGTCGAGGTGGAAATAGATTTCCCCGTCCCTGAGCGTCCAGAGATACACTTGGCTGGCATCCGGATTCGCCCCCCGAATCGCAGCCAGCTGCCGCCGCAGGCGCCCATAGGCCAACTGATCGATTACTTCCCGGTCGAAGGAAAGCGCCGCCACCAGCTCGGCGTCCACCGAAAGTGCCGCCGTCTGCACACGGAAGAGGTAGTCGCGTTCGGTGCGTTGCTGCACCCGCAGGCCGTTCCAGTTCACAAAGAAAAAGCCGGCCACCAGGCTCACCATCAGCAGCACCGGCAGAACCCAGAATGCAATCCCGGTCCAATGGAGCGGATCCGCGGTCTCGCTGCGCCGCCGCCGCGCCCCCAGCCGCACCATCCAGAAACCCGCCGTCACCGCCCAAGCGGCCAAGGCATGAAGCAGCACTCCGTAGGCGCCCAGAAAACCCCGCAATGGCGGCTGGACGCCCACTTCGCCACGGAGCGTCAGTACCATGGGCTCGGAGAAAAACTCCGCCGGTCCCAGCAGCCCGATGCCGACTGCCACCGGCAGCAGCGTCCACATCCGCCTCGACCAAAGATGCCCGGCCAAAAACAACACCGCCGCCAAGGCCGACCCAATGGCAAACACCACCACCATCATCGAGCCGGCGACTGGAAAATACGCCGTCCCCATCAGCCCGAGTGCAAACAACACCCAGGGAAACCGCCCTCCCCTGCCTTCCGGTTCCCCATGCCAGCACCGGTAGGCGAAAACCAGCAGAAATCCCGCCGCACCGAGACCTATGGCGGCATCCACTGGCAGCAGCCAGCCCCCCGGCAACATGAAGAAGAGGATCTGCAAACCCGCCCGCAGGGCATGAAAAAAAGCCGCCATCGCCAGCAGTTTCCAAGGCAACCGGGGTATGCCCGGGGTCGTCCCCGCACGCCGCCCCCACACCAGCAAGCCGGCCAGCATCCAGCCCAGAAGCGCCAGAAACGCCACGTAGTCCTGTTGGAGCGCCCAAGTCGATAATCTCTCAGATGATTCCACGGAGGTCGGACGCTAGCGGTGAATCTGGTTGCCCGGCAAGGACTCGAACCTTGACAAAGAGATCCAAAATCTCTGGTGCTACCATTACACCACCGGGCAATGAAAACGCGCAGTCTGCCGCGCCCCCTCGTGCGCCGTCAAGGCCGGACCGGCCGCATTTCCCCCCTCAGCGCCCGGCCCGACTCTGCCGCCACCACGTTCCAACGACCATGGGGATTGACCCACCTCCGCCGTTCTGACTTAAAGCCCTCCCGATGGACGGAAAATCCGGCTGGTCTCCAGAAGTAAAATATCGGCGTGTCATCCTCAAGCTGAGCGGTGAGATCCTTCGCAACCCGGCCACCGGGGATCCCATCGATTGGAAAACGCTCGAGGGTATCTGCCTCCAGATCAAGGAGCTGCAGGAAATGGGCGTCGAGACCGGGATCGTCATCGGCGGCGGCAATATCTTTCGCGGCCTCTCCGGCCAACACCAAGGCGTCGACCGCACCACCGGCGACTATATGGGCATGCTCGCCACCGTCATCAACGGCCTCGCCTTCATGGAGTGCCTCGAAAAACTCGGCGTCGAGACCCGCGTCCAAACCTCCATTCCCATGGAGCAGGTCGCCGAGCCGTTCATCCTCCGGCGGGCCAAACGCCACTTGGAAAAAAAGCGTGTCGTCATTTTCGTCGCCGGCACCGGCAATCCCTATTTTTCAACCGACACCGCCGCCGCCCTCCGCGCCAGCGAGATCGGCGCCGAAATCCTCATGAAGGCCACCAAGGTCGATGGCGTCTACGACAAGGATCCGGTCAAAAACAGCGATGCCGTCCGCTACGAGACGCTCTCCTACATGGATGCGCTGCGCCAGCGCCTCAATATTCTCGATTCCACCGCCTTCTCTCTCTGCCTCGACAACCAGGTCCCCATCCTCGTCTTCAACCTTTACGAGAAAGACAGCATCAAGCGCGCGATCCGCGGCGAAAAGGTTGGCACGCTCGTGTCTTGACTGCCCGCTCCCCCGCCGCGGCCGGCTCCCCCGGGCAATCCGTGCGGCCGTTTCCGCTCCCGGGGCTTCCCTCCACGCCTTCAACCCGACCAGCCACCATGCCCGATTTCGATCCCGAGGCCTCCGTCACCATCCGACCGGTCGCTCCGGACGGCACTCCCGCCGACCCGGTCAGGCGGACTTTTGTCCGGCGGAGCGAACAAGAGTGGAAAGGCAGCCTCTCTCCCGAAGCTTTCCGGGTGACCCGCCGGCAGGGCACGGAGCCGCCGTTCTGCGGAGCCTTCCACGACCACGGCCGCCCCGGGCGCTACGACTGCGTCTGCTGCGGCCTGCCCCTCTTCATCTCCGATGCCAAGTTCGATTCCGGTACCGGCTGGCCCAGTTTCCACTCCCCTTTTGCTGCAGAAAATGTCACCGAACGCGTCGACCAAAGCCACGGCATGGTCCGCACCGAAATCCTCTGCACCGGCTGTCACGCCCACCTCGGCCATGTTTTTCCAGACGGCCCCCCGCCCACCGGCCGGCGCTACTGCCTCAACTCCGCCGCCCTCACCTTCGTTCCGCGGACCTCGGGTGCGGACGGCAAGGACCATTGATGCCGTTCTCGCGCTCTCCCTTGGCGGCGCTCCCTGCCGGCCTCTCACCCCGGCTCGCGCTTCTGCTGATTCTGGTCGCTTTCGGAGCCGCCCCGACCGCCGCCGCCGGGGTCAATGCCTGGCCGTTTTACGTCGGCGGGCGCGATGATGCCGCCACCGGAGCCGTCCGCTGGCAGGCGGTGGGACCGTTTGTTTTCGAAGAGCCGGCCGGAGCCTTTCAGGCCGTCGGCCTGCGCCCGCTTTTCGGGCGGTTCCAGTCGGCCACCGGCCCGGACGCCACCCATACCCACCTTTTGTATCCGGTGTTCAACCACTACCGGAGCGAAGGCTACCGGGAGTGGAACCTTTTCCACCTCCTGCGCTACCGCTCCCTTCAGGCCAACGACCGCCACCCCGACACCGGCATCAGCTCGCTGGAGCTCTTCCCCGTCCTCTTTCACCGCCGCGGGGTCGATGCGGAGGACTCCTACTTCGGCATTTTTCCCCTCGGCGGTTCCGTCCACCGCAAACTCGGCTACGACCGCATCCACTGGGCCCTTTTCCCGCTCTACGCCCGCTTCGAGCGCGGTCCCGCCACCACCACCGCCACCCCCTGGCCGTTTCTCCGCGTAACCCGCGGCGAAGGTGCCCGTGGCTTCGAACTCTGGCCCCTCGGCGGCTTCCGGGAAATCGAATCCCGCTACCGGCTGCGCTATGCCGTCTGGCCGCTCATTTTCCACCGCACTTCCATCGGGCCGGACGACGAGGTCCGCACCGACCACGGGTTTCTCCCTTTCTACAGCGCCAGCGACGCCCCCGGGATGACCAGCCGCACCTGGGTGTGGCCTTTTTTTGGATACACTACGATCGACGAACCGGCCTGGCACGAGCAGCGTTTTCTCTGGCCGCTTTGGGTTCGCGGCCGGGGAGAGGAGCGCCACCTCGACCGCTGGGCGCCGTTCTACACCCATTCGGTCAGCCCGCACCGCGAGAAACGCTGGATCGCCTGGCCCCTCTACCGCCACGAACGCTGGGAGGAGCGGGGCCTCGCCATCGACAAGACCCAGTTTCTCTATTTCGTCTACTGGAACATGCGGCAAGAGAGCCTGATCGATCCGGAGGCCCCGCCCGCCGTCAAAAGCCACCTCTGGCCGCTGGCCAGCTACTGGGACAACGGGGCCGGCCGCCGCCAGTTCCAGCTCTTCAGCCCTCTGGAAGTCTTTTTCCAACACAACCAAAAGGTGCGCACGCTCTACAGCCCTCTCTTCTCGGTCTACCGCTTCGAACAGCGCGATCAGGGAGACGTCTCCCATGAGCTGCTCTTCCGGCTCCTCCGCTACCACAGCGGCCCCGGCCACCATCGCCTCGAGCTTGGCCCCTTGCTCACCCTCAAGGGTGGAACCGACGCCGAAGTCGCCGGCTTCTCCCTCCTCGGCGGGCTCCTCCGTCACCAACGCAGCGGGGATGAAAGCCGCTGGGGCGCCTTCTGGGTGCCGCCCGCCGCGGCCTCCCCGGCTTTTTCCCCATGAACCGCCTCCTCGACTTCTTCGAGCAATTCGGCCGCGCCACCCTTCTGCTCTGGCGCGCGTTGTCCCACCTGGGCTCCCTGCCCCGCCAGTGGGAACGGCTGGTCGACCAATGCTACTTCATCGGCTACACCACCTTTCCGATCGTCGGCATTCTGAGCTTTTTCATCGGCAGTGTCCTCGCCCTCCAGACCGGCTACAGCCTCCAGGGGTTCGGAGCCCAGAATTTCATCGGCGCCGTCGTCGGCCTCTCCATGGCCCGCGAGCTCGGGCCGGTCATGACCGCCATCCTCGTCGCCGGCCGGGTCGGCTCCTCCATCACCGCCGAGCTGGCTTCCATGAAGGTCAACCAGGAGGTCGACGCCCTCCGCACCATGAACATCCCGCCGGAGCGCATCCTCGTGTTGCCCCGCCTGGCCGCGATTTTCATCGTCATGCCGGTCCTCACCCTGCTCGCCAACATCATCGGCTGGCTCGGCGGCGCCGTCGTCGCCGAGTATGTCGACGTCGTCGGAATCGGCTCCGACGTCTATTTCCAGGGCCTGCGCAACGTCGTCACTTTCGGCGATGTCTTCGACGGCATCATCAAGGCCCAGGTCTTCGGCCTCTGCGTCATCCTCGTGGCCTGCCATGTCGGGCTCCAGGCCAGCGGCGGCCCCCGCGAAGTCGGCCGGGCCGTCACCCGCTCGGTCGTGCTTTCGCTCATCCTCATCCTCGTGCTCGACTACTTCGTGACCCGCGCCCTGATGTAACCCATTCCCCATGACAGACAAAAACACAGGTGCCGTCGGACTCGAGGTCAGCGGCCTTTCCAAGAGCTACGGGGAAACCGAGGTTCTCCACGACATCTCTTTCCAGGTCGAGCCGGGCGAGGTCTTTGTCATCATGGGCCCCAGCGGCTCCGGCAAAAGCGTCCTCCTCAAACACCTCATCGGCCTCGAGCAACCGACCGCCGGCGAGGTCCTCATCGATGGCCGGGCCGTCACCGATCCGGCCACCCTCCGCACCATCCACGCCGCTCTCGTCTTCCAGGCCGGCGCCCTCTTTAATTCCATGAGCGTATACGACAATCTCGCGCTCTACCCCCGCGAGCACCGGATCCTCCCCGAAAAGGGCATCCGCGACCGCATCGGCGAAATCCTCCGCATCCTCTCTCTCGAAAACGCCGCCGAACGCTTCCCCGCCGAGCTTTCCGGCGGCATGCGCAAGCGCGTCGCCATCGCGCGCGCCCTCGTCATGGAGCCGCAGATCATCTTTTACGACGAGCCCACCTCCGAGCTTGATCCCATCATGGCCGCCACCATCAGCGAAATCATCGCCTGCCTCAAGGAGCAGATCGACGTCACCAGCATCGTCGTCTCCCACGATCGCGACCTCTCCCTCACCATCGCCGACCGCATCGCCATTCTCATGGACGGCCGCTTGCGCGTGATCGCAACTCCGGACAAACTCAAGGCTACGGATGACGCCGCGGTCGCCGATTTTCTCAACCCAGCCATCGACTTGAAAAACCCACGGTTCAAACAAAGGAGCGCCTGAATATGGATACCAAGATGCAAGCCGTCCGTGTCGGACTTTTCCTCATCCTCGGCCTCGCGCTGACCTGGATCGTCTTCGAGAGCCTCAGCGGCGAGTCCCTCTTCCGCGACCAAGGCTACGAACTCAATGCCCCCTTCGACGACCTCAAGGAACTCAAGACCGGCGACGACGTCCGCATGTCCGGCGTCAAAATCGGCTCCGTCAAAGCCACCCGCCTCGAAAACGGCACCGCCACCGCCATCCTCCTCATCAACCACGAGGTCGATATCCCCCGCGACTCCACCGGCCGCATTCTCGCCTCCGGCCTGCTCGGCAATCAGTTCGTCGGCATCAGCTACGGCGACCCCGCCAGTGGCATCCTCGGCGAAGGCGACACCCTTCGCACCGAGCCCACCGCCGACTTCAACGATGTCCTTGCCCAAGTCGGCAATCTCGGTTCACGGCTCGACGACGTCATGTCCAATCTCGCCGGCATCTTCGAAGACTTCTCCGGCGAGGACGGCGAGGGCCTCATCGGCTCGTTGCGCGGTCTCGTCGACGACAACCGCGACAACATCGCCTCCCTCACCGGCAATCTCGCCGAACTCTCCGAAAAACTCAATCGCGGCGAGGGCACCATCGGCCGCCTCATCAACGATCCCACCCTCTACGACGAGCTCGTTGCCGCCATTGAAGAAATCCGCACCGCCGCCAACAACGCCTCCTCCGTCACCGCCAACGTCAACGAGATGGTCGACTCCATCCGGGAGGGCCGCGGACTCGTCGGAGCCCTCCTCTTCGACGAGGAACTGAGCATGGACTTCCGCCAGACCGCACTCAATATCCGCGAACTCACCGACAAGCTCAACTCCGGCGAAGGCACCCTCGGCCGCCTCCTCGCCGACGACTCCCTCTACCTCGAGGCTCAGGAGCTGCTCAAAAAAGCCGACCGCGCCCTCGACGGCATCAGCGACCAGGGCCCGATCACCGCCGTGGGCGTCGCCGCCGGCGCCCTCTTCTGATCGCCGGCGGCTTCCCCGCCGGCGTCCGGTCCGGCCGCTCCATCGCGTGGCTTGTGGATCAGCTCGCCCATCCCCTACCCGGTCTCTTCGACTCTCGACCGCCTGTCCGCCGTGGAAATCTCCGCCCTCATCGATTTCACCAAGTCCATCGATGCCGCTTGGGTCTTCCAAGCCGCCGAAGTCGACCTCGGGCGCGATTTCCGGAAAAACCCCCGGATCGGGCGTTGGCAGCCCAAAACCGCCGACTGATGCCCGGCCGGCCCGTTTTCGGGATTGCTCCCGCCGCCAACCCCCGGCCAAGGTCAGCCGCGTGGTAGCCGAAATCGATCCGCGCATCCGCCTCTCCGTCTTCGAGGGTCCGCTCGACCTGCTCCTCTTTCTCATCCGGAAAAACGAGCTCGATATCTACGATATCCCCATCCAAAGCGTCCTCGACCAGTACCTCGATGTTCTCCGCACCATGGAGACCCTCAACCTCGAGGTGGCGGGCGACTTTTTCGTCATGGCCGCCACCCTCATGGAGATCAAAAGCCGCCTGCTCCTCCCCCGCCACCAACAGGCCGTCGATCCCGATGCCGAAGGCGAAGAGCCTCTCGATCCACGCTGGGAACTCGTCCACCAGCTCATCCAGTATCGGAAGTTCAAGGACGCCGCCGCCCGCCTCCAGGATCTCGCCGGCGCCCAAAGCCTGCGCCCCCCGCGGGTGCCCGACGGCGCCGCCGCCGTCCCCGCCGCCGACCGCCCCCTCCAGCCCGTCGACCGCATCGATATCTGGAACCTCTTCAACCTCGTCCTCCGCCGCCTCGCCGAGAAAATCACCGTCGGCAGCATCGAAGACGACACCGTCACCGTCGTGGATCAGATGGAGGTCATTCTGCATCGCCTGCGCAAACCCGGCCCTTTTCTCTTCACCGAGCTTTTTCCCGGCAAAACCACCCTTCGGACCCTCGTCGTCACTTTCCTCGCCCTCCTCGAACTCACCCGCCTCAAGCAGGTCCGGCTTTATCAGGAAGCCGCTTTTGCCGATATCCGCTGTGAAGCCAATGATCCCGCGGAGTTGCCTCCCAACGCTCCTCCGCCAAGTTAAAGATTAGATGAAGCAGCCAGCCAAAGCACCCGCACACCTCATCGGCGTCGGTCTGGACAATGAGGACGGCCACAAGCGCCTCACCCGCGGCGATCAGTTTGCCCTTGTCGGCGGCTCGGAGGAAACCCACGCCCGGATGACCGAAACCGTCCTCAAAACCTTCGAAACCCTCCAGCACCGCGGCAAGCGCCTGGAGCAGGTCGAGCCCCGTGAATTGGCCGAAATCCTTCATCGCAACCGCCCGGATTGAGTTTCGCCCCACCCCTTGACAACGCTCCCACGCGTCGGTCATGTTGGCTCCATGGCGCACCAAGATCCCAAAGACGATCCGTCCACTGAGGACTCCAAGCCCTCCATCTCGCTGCGTAAGGGTGACTCTGCATCCGGCGCAGACCTCCCCCCACCCAAGGATCCCCCCGTGGAACGCCCCGCCGCCACCATCGGCGAGCCCAAGGCGCTCGATGCCCCGCCGCCCCCCGCGATCCGCAAATCCCCGTTCAAAGCCCCGCCCCCGGGCATCGGCAAGCCGCTTCCCAAAAAACCCGCCGCTCCGGCCATCGCAATCGACCAGCCGGCCGCCAAAGCCGCCCCCAAAGCCAGCCCGGTCTTGTTCGCCATTGCCGGCCTCTCCGCCGCCGCCACCCTCACCATCGCCGTCCTCCTCTTTCTCGAATTCCGCATCTGATTTATGTCCGATCAAATCACTCACTTAACCACCGACTCGTTCGACAAGACCATCAAGGAGGCTTCCACGCCGGTGCTGGTGGACTTCTGGGCCGCCTGGTGCGGGCCTTGCAAGGCCATCGCCCCCATTCTCGACGAACTGGCTTCCGAATTGGGAGCCAAGGTCAAAATTTGCAAGGTGGACGTCGATTCCAATGGAGAGCTGGCCGGCCGCTTCAATGTGCGGGCCATTCCAACCCTCCTGCTCTTCAAAAATGGCTCCCAGGTCGACCAGGTCGTCGGCATGACCGACAAGGCTTCTCTCAAATCAAAACTCGAAGCCCAGCTCTGATCACCCCCCGGCCTCCGCACCGCCACAACCTTCCAGCCGCCCCGCCACGGGGCGGCTTTTTTGTTCCCCCCGCCCGCCCGGGCACCGTTTTTGTGTTCCCCTTTTTCACCTTCCGCCCAAACTGCCCCCATGGAGCTTCTTACCGCCGTCCTCTGCGACTCCGCTGCCGACTACAACGGCAAACTCTGCATCCTCGGCGCCTTCGATACCATCTGGGCCCGGCGGTTTCCCGCCGTCCACCCCCATTGCTCCATCGCGGTGCGCATCCTTTTTCGAGACACCGACGAGGGCACCCACCAGCTCCACCTCGCCCTCGTGGATCCCGATGGCAAAAGCATGCTTCCCGGCGGAGGCCCTCGGATCAATTTTGAGATCCGCCAGATTCCCGAGCAGACTTTTTTTCTCACCCGCAATTTCGTCATCAACCTCCAAGGCATGCCCCTCCAGTCCCCGGCGGTTTATTCCATCGACCTGCGTATGGACGACACCATCATCGCCCGGATTCCCCTCCAGGTCGTCGAACTCAAGCAACCACCCGGCGCCCATGGACCGCAGGCCTGAAGCGGGGTTTTTCTCCATCCCGCGGTGGACGTGCCGATGGAAAGAGCTACTGTTTACCCTATGAAAACGGCCTGCCTCAGTCTCCTCGTTTCCCTGATGATCACGGCGGGTGCTGCGGCCGCCGATTCCGCAGGTCAGCCCGCCGCCGGCCCCTCCTCGCCTTTCGTCTCCGAGTCCGAAGTGATCGCCCGCATCGCCGATGCCGACCCATCCGCGCCGGACGCCGGGACCGTCTCCTCACAGTTCCTCTTCAACCGGACCCAGGAACGCGCCTCCGCCCTTCCCCTCAGCCCATGGCTGGAGACAACTCCGCCCACCTTGCGGGAGGAAATGCGCGGCTCCCTGCGCCCGCGCGACCTTGACTTCGGTCACGACCACGTCCGCCGCCAGCTCGACCGGCAGGTCCGCTTGCTCCGCAGCCTCCTGCCCGTCACCAAGGAAATCGATCCCGCCCTCCACGCCGGCCAGCGGGAGCAGATCACTCTGACCGAGTATGCCATCCGCCGCGACCAGCAGCCCGGCGGCCGCACCTATGCGGATGGCCGCACCGGCAACGAAACACCGCTGTTGCCCTTGGACGGCCTCATTGAGCTGCTCATGCAGGCCATCGCGGAAGTCAGTCCTTGATCCTTTCCGCCGGACCCGTTCCGCTGCTTTCCCGTATGACCACCTACGTTTACGAAACGATTCCAGAGCACCACGGTGACAAACCGGAGATGTTCGAGGTCCGCCAGAGCATGAAGGACGATCCCCTGACCCACCATCCGAAGTCCGGGGTACCGGTTCGCCGAGTCATTCTCGGTGGATTTGGCATGATGAAAAAAGACGCTTCCACCGGGCCCGCACCGGGGACTCAAGGTTGCGGCGCCGGCTGCGGCTGCCACCACTGAGCCGGTTCGCGCCCGCCGGGCCACGACCGCCATCTGCATGCCGGAGGACTACTTGGTCCGAAGCCTCGGCAACTATGGTGCCATCCTGAGGGAAACTTGGCTCTCTTTCCTCGTCGGGCTGATCCTGGCCGGCTCGGTCCTCACGCTCGTCCGCCGCCACGCCGCCACCCG
>REEB01000227.1 GCA_007695295.1 Puniceicoccaceae bacterium | reverse complement strand
TAAAGGTCGGGATCAGGGCCAGCTCGTGGAAGAAGTAGAAGAAAAAGAGATCGATGGAGGCGAACATCCCCATCAGCCCCGAGAGCAACACCAGCAGCAGTTGCAGGAAGAGGCCGAGCCGTTCGGCCTTCGACTGCAAAGCATACAAACCGGCGGCCAAGCCCACCACCCCCGCCATGATGAACAACGGCAGGGAGATGCCATTGAGGCCGAGATAGAGGTAGATGCCGAAGGCTTCCAGCCCCGTGCCCGCGCGCAGGACAAAGTCATATCCGCCCGCTTCCGCCGGACTGTAACGGCACCAAAGAAGCAGGGCGCAGATCGCGGGCAGCAGAAACCCCGCCAAGGCGACACCCCGGACGGCCGCTTGACCGAGCCGCCCGGCCGGGATCAACAGCACCGCCGCCAATAGCGGGGCAAGGATCGCAAGGAGCAGGAGCGTGGGTTCGAAGGGGGTCATCCGTTGAGAAGGCGTTGATCGGCGACGTTCATGAGCCCGAGGCCAAACCGATCGTCAGGCCCCAGAGGAGGACCAGACCAATGAGAATCCAATAGAGGTAGGCGTTGAGATTGCCGGTGTGCAGCGAACGCAGGCCCAGCCCGAGCAGGCCGGAAAAGCCCGCCAGCCCGCGGACCAGCAGACCGGAAATGAAGACCAGTTCGAGGTAGGAAAGGACCAGCGCCAGCCGCTGCTGCACTTTGGCGACGTACCAGTTGTAGACGTCGTCAAACCAGAGCCGGGCGGCCAGAAACCGGTGCACCGGGCGGGCCTTCCGCTCCAGCGCATCCTCGGCCGCACCGGGCCGGTAGAAAAGCAGCGCGCTGAGCACGCCGACCACGAGCACGGCCACGCTCACACCCACGATGAGGGTTTTGTCGGCCCCGGAGGGATGGGGGATGGCGGCCATGACGGCGGCGAAGGCTTCGGGATAAAGCGCGTCGTAGCCGGCCACAATGGAGAAAAGCGCCAGCACGATCAGCGGCACCACCATCACAGGGCCGTTTTCGTGGGCGTGTTTCGCGCCATCGCTGCGTGGCGCACCGAAGAAAGCCACCGCCCAAAGCCGGCTCATGTAAAACGCCGTCAGCAAGGCCCCCAGCACCAGGAGGTAGAACGCCACCGGGCTGACCTGCCAGGCCAAGTAGAGAATGGCGTCCTTGCTGAAGAATCCGGCCAGGAAGGGCATCCCGATCAGCGCAAGCACGCCGATGGTGAAGGTGATGAAGGTCAGCGGCGTGCTCCGGGCGAGGCCACCCATCTTGAAAATATCCTGCTCGTGGTGGCAGGCGTGAATAATGGAACCGGCCCCGAGGAAGAGCAGGGCCTTGAAAAACGCGTGGGTGGTGAGGTGGAACATCGCCGCCGCCGCCCCGGCCGTGACCATGCCGAGCGTGATGCTGCCGCCGTCGGCCAGCGCCAGCCGCGTCCCCAGCCCGAAGGCCGCGACCATGAAGCCGAGCTGGGAGATGGTCGAGTAGGCGAGGATCTTCTTGATGTCGCGCTGGGCGATGGCGCAGAAGCCGGCATAGACGGCCGTCGCCACTCCGATCCAAAGGATCACCGTGGCCGCCTCCGTCGTCATGACCACGCTCACCCGGCAGAGCAGGTAAATGCCCGCCGCGACCATGGTGGCCGCGTGGATGAGCGCCGAGACCGGCGTGGGGCCCTCCATCGCATCCGGCAACCACACGTGCAGCGGAATCTGCCCGGACTTGCCGACCGCCCCGCAAAAGAGCAGCAGGGCGATGCCGGTGGCGATGGTTTCGGGTTTTTCGCCGATGATGACCGCGATCTCGTTGAGATTGATCGAGCCGAAGGCCCAGTAGGCCCAGATGATGCCAAGGAGAAACCCGAAGTCGCCGATGCGGTTGACGATGAAGGCTTTCTTGGAGGCCGCGACCGCCGCCGGCTTGTGGAAGTAGAAATTGATGAGGAGGTACGAACTCAACCCGACCAACTCCCAGAAGATGAAGAGCATGATCAGGTCGTCGGCCAGGGTCATGCCGATCATGGCGAACATGAAGAGCGAGAGGCCGCCGAAAAACCGCGCTTTGTGCGGATCGCCCTTCATGTAGCCGAGGCTGAAGAGGTGGATCCAGAACCCCACGAACACCACCACGAAGAGCATCAGCGCCGCCAGGTCGTCGAAAAGAAAGCCCAGCGAGAGGGAAAACTCCCCGAAGCGCAGCCACTCCACCGAGCGGTCGAAACGCTCGCCGGAAAAGATCAGGCCGAGGCCGAGGAGGAGCAGCACCCCGGCCACGCCGACGGAGAGCCAGGCGGCGGCCTCGCCGCGACGGCGCAGAAAGAGCGCGGTCAGCAGCGCCCCGCCGAGCGGCAGGAGCAGGAGGAGAAGCGCGGTGGCGGAGGGAGTCATGTCAGCCCTTCAGTGAAACCAGCTCCTCCAGCTGGACGGTGTGCCGGCGGCGGAAAAGCGCCACGATGATGGCCAGCCCGACCGCGACTTCGGCTGCGGCCACGGCAATGATAAAGAGCACGAAAACGTTGCCTTCCATGGTGGCGTTGAAAAACGAGAAACCGACCAGGGCGAGCATGGCCGCGTTCAGCATCAGCTCCAGGCTCATGAACACCACCAGGGTGTTGCGCCGCAGCAGGACGCCGAAAAAGCCGATCACGAAAAGCAAACCGGAAACGGCGAGGATGTGTTCGATACCGATGGTCATCGGGAAGCACCCGGCGCGTTCAGCGGGTCTTGGCCTCCGCAGGTTCTTTGTCCGCGGCGGCGGACGGTTTGCGGCTGAGCAGGATGACGCCGATCATGGCGATGAGGAGGAGAAAACCGGTCACTTGCAGTGGCAGCAGGTAGGACGTGAAAAGGTATTCGCCGTAGGCTTTGAGGTCGGCCCCGACGCCGGCCGCGGGTGCCTCCGGCCCGGCCGTCTCCGCCCCGGAAACCAGCAGCCCCACCCCCAGGATCAGCACCAGACCGGACAACCCTGCGGCCAGCGCCACCGCCGGCTTGAAGCGCTTGCGCGCGCTCTCCGGCACATCCAGCAGCATGATGATGAAAAGGAAGAGCACCACGACCGCGCCGGCGTAGACCAGCACCTGAACCGCCGCCAGCAGGTAGGCCTGCAGCATCACGAAAAGCGAGGCCACCCCGAGCAGCGTCAGGATCAGAAATACGGCCGCGTTGACCGGATTGCGGCTCAAAACGACGAGCAGGCCGCAGGCAAGGGTGAAGGCGGAAAACAGGTAGAAGAAGAAGTCGACCATCTGGCGGAGTTAGCCGGGCCGGCCGGGGCCGGACCGAAACCGGTAGAGTTAGGCGGGTCCTCCGGGCGCTGACAACACCTTCTTAGTGTTGATGGCCCCTTTCGGCCGCCTGGCGCTTCTTCTCCCATTTGAAGTGCCGGTCCGGAAGCGTTCCGCCCAATTCGTAGAGCTTCTGCTTGTTGTAAACCAGTTCACTGCGGGTGTAGCCGGTGACGCTGAAAATCTCCTGCAGGAAGATGGCCTCTTCGGGACAGACCTCCTGGCAAAGGCCGCAGTAAATGCAGCGCAGCATGTCGATCTGGAAATCCCGGGGCGCCTTTTCCACATGGGCGGTGGGCGCATCTTCCGGGATCTCGCCGGGAAAGATTTTGATCGCCTTGGGCGGACAGACGAACTCGCAGAGCTGGCAGGAAACGCACTTCTCGCGGCCATCCGGATCCTTCACCAAGGTGGGCACGCCGCGGTAACCCTCGGGGATGACCGGGCGCTCCTCCGGATACTCCAGCGTGACGTTTGGCGACACCATCCGCTTGAAGGTTGTTTTCAGGCCGCCCAACACCTGCGGAAGGTAGGTGCGTTCCGCGAGGGTGAGCGGTTTGCGGGGGATGACTTTGGCCATGGAAAAAGAAGTTCGAGGTGCGGGCGGGTTTCAGCGGGTGACCCACCAGGCGAGGAAAAGAACGTAGGCGATGAGATTGGCGATGGCCAGCGGCAGGAGCATGCGCCAGCCGATCCTCATGACTTGGTCGTAACGGAAGCGCGGCACGGTCCAGCGCACCCAGATGAAGAAGAAGACCACCAGAAGGGTCTTGGCGAGGAAGACGAGGGTGCTCAGCACCCCGCCGAGAACGCCGCCGGCCAGCCCGAGATCGGCCAGGGTCAGCCAAGGCAGCGGATGCCAGCCGCCGAAGAAGAGCAGCACGAGAATGGCCGAGCCGACAATCATGTGCGCGTATTCGGCGACAAAAAAGAGGCCGAACTTGAAGCTGCTGTACTCGGTGTGGAAGCCGCCCACCAGCTCGGACTCGGACTCCGGCATGTCGAAGGGCGCCCGGTTGGTCTCGGCGAAAATCGAGATGAGGAAGATCAATGCGGAGAGCGGCATCAGAAGGACGAACCAGGCGCCGGCCTGCGCATCCACGACCGCAACCAGACTGAGGGTGGCCGGTGCGCCCGGGGTGTTGATCCACAGGAAAACGGGCAGGACCGACAGGCCCATGGCCAGTTCGTAGGAAATCATCTGCGCGGAGGCGCGCACCCCGCCAAGGAAGGGGTATTTGCTGTTGGCCGCCCAACCCGCCAGGATGATGGCGTAAACCCCGAGCGAGGAGATGGCGAAGATGAAGAGAATGCCGATGTCGAGGTTGGCCAGGATGAGGGGGCGGGTCACCCCGTCCGCATCCACATATTGCCCGAAGGGCACCACGCTCACCGTGAGCAGGGCCGGCACCAGCGCGATGACCGGCGCCAGCATGTAGTAGACCTTGTTCACGTGCCCGGGCAGGATGTCTTCCTTGAAGAGGAACTTGAGCCCGTCCGCCATCGGCTGGAAGAGGCCTAGGCGGGTCAGCATCGGTCCGAGCACGGGGATCGCGCCGATCACGGGCAGGGTCGTTCGGTTCGGCCCGACGCGGTTCTGGATCCAGCTCGACACCTTGCGCTCCGCCAAGACGGTGTAGGCGCAGAGGCCCATCAACACCACGACCACGGCGAGCGCTTTGCCGACAACGATGAGGAGATCAACGGCCATGGGGGTCAGACTCCGGCCGCCTCCGCGGCGGGTTTGTAATGCAGGGATTCACCCTCCACAAAAGGCAGTTCGGCCAGCCGGCCGGCCTCGACGACGACCCCGTCATCCGGGATGCCGGCAAAGGTCATGCCCCGGAAGGCCGCGATCTCCGCCGCCATCGCCTGCCAGACCGAGGCCGGCGTCGAAGGCATCGACTCGCCGCCGAGCTCGGCCGCGAGGGTGGCGAGGAGAAAAAGGTCCTCGGCCGCGCCGCCCGGACCGGGCACCGCTTTCTGGAACTTCTGCACCCGGAACTGTTGGTTGACGAAGCTGCCCGCCTTCTCGAAGACGGTCAGGCCGGCCAGGACCACGGCCGCCCGTTCGAGCCCGGGCCGGCGGTGCGTATCCAGATGGATGATACGGACCCTTTCGAGCTGCGCCTCGGTGAGGCCGGCGGCGAGGAGGTCTTCCCGGACCACGACCAAGGTTTGGACTTCGCCGGCGTCGATGGCGGCTCCCAGGGCCTCCAGACTGGCCGGCGGCAGGGTGTCGATGAGGCCGGTGAGGAGGGCGCCGCGGAGGTTGGGGGTGCGGTCGGCGGAGACGAGTAGGCCGTCGCCTTCGCCGGTGTGGGCGACGAGATGGACCGGGGCGCCTCCGGCGGCACGGGCGACTTTTTTGAGCAGAAACTGTTCTTCGAGGCTGGCCCGGGCGCTGCCGACGATTGCGGTCTTGCCCTCCTTGAGCAGCGCCACGGCGGCCTGCAGGGCTTCGGGCGCAGGGACCGGCTTGCCGCTGGCGTGGCAGGCGTTGAGGCGGTCTTCGGCCTCCACCTGCTGGTAGAGTTCACGGCCGCTGTCGGCCATCCAAGTGTCGTTGACGGCGTCGTTGCGCCGGGGGGTGATGCGGTAGATTTTTCCTTCCCGGGCCCAGACGAAGGTATTGGCGCCCACACTGCTCTCGGTGTCGATGCTGGGCGTCTGTTTGAGAAACCAGACCCGCATCTTGAAGCGGAAGTCGGTGCTGGTGAGCGCGCCCACCGGGCAAATGTCGACGGTGTTGAGCGAGTAGTTGTTCTCGAGTTGCTTGCCGGGGTAGCAGGTGAGGGTGGAATAGCTGCCGCGGTCGACGAAACCGAGCACGTCGTCCTTGGGCACCTCCTGGCAGAAGCGGATGCAGCGTGAGCAGAGAATGCAGCGCTCGTCGTCGAGCATGACCCTCGGGCCGAGCCGGGTGCGCTTCGGCTTGACGTTTTTCTCCTCGATGAAGCGGCTGTAGCCGCGGCCGTAATCGGTGGCGAACTCCTGCAGGCGGCATTCGCCGGCCTGGTCGCAGATCGGGCAGTCCAGCGGGTGGTTGACGAGGAGAAACTCCATCACGCCCTCGCGGCACTGCTTGACCAGCTCGGTGGTGGTGCGGATCTGCATGCCCGGGACGGCGGCGGTGGCGCAGGCGATGGCGGGCCGGGGCATCCAGCCGATTTTCTGTCCACCATGGTCGTCGAGGATCGGCTTGCCGCTGCCGCGGTCGATCATCGGCATGCCCATCTCGACCAGGCACATCCGGCAGTTGCCGACCACGCTGAGCTTGGGGTGGTAGCAGTAGTGCGGGATTTCGATGCCGAGCCGGCTTGCGGCTTCGATGATGTTGGTGCCCTTGGGCACGGCGATCTCTTTGCCGTCGATGACGACGGTCACGAGGTCGGTTTGGGCGGGAGCGGTCATAGGGCGGCGGGGACCGGGAATGGGAGGCGCCGGATCAGATCAAGGGCACGGCTCCATTTCCGTTGGTGGAAGCGGCGCCGGCCTGGGCGCGGGCTTTGTTGAGAAATTCGTCGCGGAATTTGAGCACGAAGCTCTGGGTCGGCCAGGAGCAGGCCTCGCCGAAGGCGCAGATGGTGCGGCCGGCGATCTGGTCGGCGACGTTGCCGAGGAGGTCGACATCCTCCTGCCGCGCCTGGCCGTGGCTCATCCGGGTGGTGATTTTTTTCATCCAGAGGCTGCCTTCGCGGCAGGGGGTGCACTGGCCGCAGCTCTCGTGGGCGTAGAAGGCGTTGATGTTGGCCAGGGCCTCGACCATGTCGGTGGAGTCGTCCATCACGATCACGCCTCCGGAGCCGGCCATGGAGCCGACCGCCATAAGGGAGTCGAAATCCATCGGAATGTCCTCCAGCCCCCAGTCGAAGCTGCTGCCGTCCTTGAGTTTGCCGGTGTAGCGCTCGCCGGCGCGGAGGATTTTGGCCGAGGAGCCACCGGGGATGACCGCCTTGAGGGACCGGCCCGGACGGAGTCCTCCGCAGACGTCGTGGATGAGCTGGCCAAGGGTGAGATCGCCGCAGGCAAACTCGTAATAGCCGGGCTTCTGAACATGGCCGCTGACGCAGAGAATGCGGGTGCCGGAGTTCCCGGGGGTGCCGATCTTCGCGTATTCCTCCCCGCCCATGTCGATGACATGCTTCACATGGCAGAGGGTCTCGACGTTGTTGACCGCGGTCGGGCACTGGTAGAGGCCGAGTACGGCCGGGAAGAAGGGCGGCTTGATCCGCGGGTAGGGGCGCTTGCCTTCGAGCGACTCGATCAGCCCGGTCTCCTCGCCGCAGATGTAGGCCCCGGCGCCGCGGTGGACGAAAATTTCCACGCTGTAGCCGCTGCCGAGGATGTTGTCCCCGCAGAGGTTTTTCGACCGGGCCTCTTCGATCGCCCGCTCGAGGATGCGGGCGCCTTCGGGGAATTCGCCCCGGATGTAAATGAAGGCGGTCTTCGCCTGGATGGCGTAGCAGGAAATGAGGATGCCCTCGATGAGCTGGTGCGGGTCCTTGTGGATGATCTGCCGGTCCTTGAAGGTGCCGGGCTCGGACTCGTCGGCATTGCAGATGAGGTAGATCGGCTTGCCGGACTTGCGGTCGAGAAACTTCCACTTCATCCCGCAGGGGAAACCGGCCCCGCCGCGGCCGCGGACTCCCGACTTCATCACCTCCTCGCAGAGCTCCTCGGGCTTCTGTTGGACGGCTTTGCGGAGGATTTCGTAGCCGCCGTGGCGCAGGTAGCAGTCGAGGTCGTTGGTGTAACCGGCGGCGTCGATGTGCTTGAAGATGAGGCGTGTTTCCTGGACGGGCATGGCAGGGCGGCGTGGGTCAGGCGGTGGGAGCGGAGGCGGGGCCACCGGCTTGGCGGATTTCAACGGCGAGGGCGCGGGCGCGCTCGCCGTCCACCTTTTCGTGCAGCGTTTCGTCGATCATCACCACCGGGGCGGTGCCGCAGCTGGCCAGGCACTCGACAAACTCGATCGTGACCTCGCCGTCGGGGGAGGTTTCATCGAGCCCGCAGTTGAATGCCGCCTTGAAGGCTTCCGCGGTTTTGTAGGATCCGGCCAGGGCGCAGGAAAGGGTGCGGCAAACCTTGATGATGCGCCGCCCGCCCGGCTTGCGGCGGAACATCGGGTAGAAGGTGACCAGTTCGTAGATGTTGATGGGCTGCAGATCGAGCTTGGCCGCGATCCACTCGACGGCCTCGTCCGCGATGTACCCGGCATCCTCCTGGACCAAGTGCAGCAGCGGCAGGGCGGCGCTGCGCTTCACGGGATACCGTGGAATGACGGCTTCGATCTTGGCGAGGGTTTCGGGCTTGAGGTTCATCGGCTCGGGCACGGGCTCAACGGTCGCACTCTCCCATCACGAAATCGAGGCTGCCGAGGATGGTGACCACGTCGGAAACCATCGCGCCGACGCAGACCTTGGGCAGGATGCTGAGGGAGGCGAAGGAGGGTGAGCGGATCTTGAGGCGGTAGGGCACGCCTCCGCCTTTGGAAATGATGAAAAAGCCGAGGGCGCCTTTGGGGTTTTCGGCTTCGAAATAGACTTCGCCCGGGGGCATCTGCGGGCCTTCGGTCACGAGCATGAAATTCTGGATCAGCTCCTCCATCCGGGTCATGATCTTGTCCTTGGGCGGAGCGAAGATTTTCTTCGCGCCTTCGTCGTACCAGAGGCCGTCCGGGAAGCCGTCGATGGCCTGCCGGAGGATGCGCACGCTCTGGCGCATTTCCTCCAGCCGCACGAGGTAGCGGTCGTAGGAGTCGCCCCGGGTGCCGATGGGCACGTCGAACTCGTAATTCTCGTAGCCGCAGTAGGGATCGTCCTTGCGCAGGTCCATCGGCACCCCGCTGGCGCGGAGATTGGGGCCGGTGAGGCCGTAGGCGACGGCATCGGCGGCGGAGATCTCGCCCACGCCCTCGGTGCGGTCGACAAAGATGCGGTTGCGGGTGAGCAGCTTGTCGACTTCGTCGACCACGGGCAGAAACTGGTCGCAGAACTTCAGCACCCGCTCGGTCCAGCCCGCGGGGACATCGCGGGCGACGCCCCCGATCCGGGTGTAGCTGGTGGTGAAGCGGGCGCCGGTCAGCTCCTCAAAAAGGGTGTAGAGTTTTTCCCGCTCGGTGAAGGTGTAGAGGAAAACCGTCATTGCCCCGGTATCCATGGCATACGCACCGAGGCCGAGGAGGTGGGCGGAGATGCGCGCCATCTCGCAGACGATCACCCGGATGGCCTGGCCGCGCGGCGGGATGTCGAGGTCGGCCAGCTTTTCGACCGCGAGGGCGTAGGCGACGTTATTGGCCAGGGGGGCGAGGTAGTCCAACCGGTCCGTGTAGGGCACGAACTGGTTGTAGGTCATGTTTTCGGCGATCTTTTCATCCCCGCGGTGGAGGTAGCCGATGACCGGATCGCAGCCGGTGACAACTTCGCCGTCGAGCTCAAGCATCAGCCGCAGCACTCCGTGGGTGCTGGGGTGCGAAGGCCCCATGCTCAGGGACATTTTTTCGGTCTCCAGCTCCTGAAGGGCTGCGTCGGTGCGGGCGGCGGTGTCGGGAAAGGCGATTTCGGAGGCGGTTTTGAAATCCATTGTCGGGAGCGGCTCAGGCGCGGGGTTTCGGCTTTTTCTCCGTCCAGCTTTCGTCTTTGGCGCGGGGCTCGCGCTCCTTCATGGTGCCCCGGGTGGGGGCGACAAAAGGCCCCCCGGCCATGGGGGCGGCCTGGACTTTGGCGCCGGTCTCCGCGGCCACTTCAGCGTCGGGCAGGTCCGTCTCGAAGCCGGCCAGCGGGAAGTCCTTGCGCAGGGGATAGTACTCATAGCCGTCCCACATGAGGATGCGGCGCAGGTCGGGATGGCCGGTGAAGCGGATGCCGAACATGTCGTAGGTTTCCCGCTCGTGCCAGTTGGCCCCCGGCCAGAGCGGCACCACCGAGGGCACGGCGGGCTCGTCGTCGGAGGGGCAGTCCGTGACCACCCGGACATAGCCGTGCCGACGGGTTGAATACAGGTGGTACACGACCGAGAAGCGCGGCGAGGCGTCGTTCCAGTCGACGCCCGAGATGTCCGTCAGGAGATCAAAATCGAGGGCATCGCGCAGCCACTGGAGGAAGGCGGGCAGCCGCTCGGGCGGACAGTTGAAGGCTTTGCAGTCGACCGAGGGGCGCTCCGAGACTTCGGGAAACCGCTCCCGCACTTCCGGGGGGAACTCCGCGGCGGTCATCGGCGTCAAGCCCGCAGGAGATTGGAGGAAGACCGCTCCTGGCGGACTTTCTGTTGTAGCTTGATAAGGGCGTCGAGCAGGGCTTCCGGACGCGGCGGGCAGCCGCTGACATAGACGTCCACCGGGACGATCCGGTCCACGCCCTGGAGGACCGCATAGGAGCGGTACATGCCGCCGGAGGAGGCGCAGGCACCCATCGCCACGACCCATTTGGGATCGGCCATCTGGTCGTAGATGCGACGCACGGCCGCGGCCATTTTGTAGGTCACGGTGCCGGCGACGATCATGACGTCGGCCTGGCGGGGGGAAAACCGCATCACTTCCGCGCCGAAGCGGCTGATGTCGAAGCGCGAACAGGCGGAGGCCATCAGCTCGATCGCGCAGCAGGCCAGGCCCATCGGCATCGGCCACATCGAGTTGGACCGGATCCAATTGATCACGGCATCCAGCTGGCTGACGACGACCTCGCCCTCGACCTTGCTGTTGTAGTTGAGTTCTGTAGTGGCGGAAACCATGACGCGGTGCGAAAGAAACCCCGCACCCTAACCGGGTGGTGGACCCATGCAAGAGACATTTTGGGAAATACCGCCACGGCCAAGAAAGTCCGGATCGACTCTCCGGGCTTTTCTATTGACCGCCCTCCCCTGCCCCCGCACAGTTCGCAGCTTGCCATCCGCCGCGGCCCCCGCGGCCGCACCGGGGAGAGGTGACAGAGTGGCCGAATGTGCGCGACTGGAAATCGCGTGTGCCCCAAAAGGGTACCGAGGGTTCGAATCCCTCCCTCTCCGCCAT
>REEB01000059.1 GCA_007695295.1 Puniceicoccaceae bacterium | reverse complement strand
CCCAGTCCTCGCTCGGAGCGAAGGCTGTCACGCCGAATTTCGCTTGCGGCTCCAGTGGCCCATTTACCCCGCCGTACGGAGCAAGAGGCTTCTGCCACTCTTCACCCCGCGACGGTGGAGACCCGCCCGCGATCAAGGGCTCCTCGGTCCTTCGGTGCACCACCTGCGCCGGCATTGGACCGAGCTCCTTGACACCGGAAGCGTGTTCTCAATCGGCCTGAACTTCCTTCAGGCCAACCGCGAGCAGGCCGCCCGCGGCCGAGGCCACTGCCAGAGCCGCGATCGCCACCGGGGCACCGCCGAGGCTGAGCAAGGCCGTGAGGCCGCCCATCACCAACAGCACCACTCCGATGAAGGTGTTCGCCACCGCCACCAAGGTCGTGCGGCGGTCTCCGGAAGCATAGTCGACGAGATAGGTCTTCCGACCAACCCGGGCTCCCCCGTGGATGACCCCGAGAAGAAAAAAGTTCAGAAAGAAAAACCCCGCCGCTCCCGGCAGGGCCTCCCGCAAAGCCATGCCCGCCACCACCGCCCCGAGCAAGGCCCCGGAAACGCCCGCTGCGATCATCACCCGGCGGCTCGAACGGTCGGCGAAGCGTCCCCAGAACGGGGCGCTGACTACATCGGCCAGCCCTCCCGCGAGGATGAACCAACCCAACACCCGGATGCTGTCCCCAAGCGCCTCCCGGCCCAGCACCACGTAAAACGGGGCCGAGAGGGCCGAGCCAACCAGCAGCGCCCGCACCATGACGAAGCGCCGGAAGCCGGCATCGGTCTTGAGATTGCGAAACCCATCGGCCACCGCGTCCAGAGCGCGCACTCCGCCGCTCGTCTCCCCGGGGTACTCACGGATGCAGCCGTAGGTCAGTGCCGCCGCCACCCAGAGGCCACCGGCCGCGAAAAGCAACGCCGCGGCCAATCGCGAGGTCTCGTTGTCACCGCTCTGAAATACCAGCCACAGACTGACACCCCCGGCCACCAATCCGGAAAGCGCCGCCATCCAGCCCGAAAGCCGGCCGCGCCGCTGTTTCGGGATGGTTTTGCCCATCACGTCCTTGGCCGCCAACGAACAGGCCCCGCGCGCCAGGCTGAAGAGGACCAGCAGTCCGATCACCATCAGGCCTCCCGCCAACCCCGAAGCATAGAGCCCGGCCAACCCCATCCCCGCCATGCAGGCGCCCTCGACCAAGCTGCCCCCCACCCAAACCCACTTGCGGATCGGCAGGCCCCGCACCCGCGCCGAAAGCAGCAACTGCGGCAGCAGCGAGCCGCTTTCCCGGACCGGCACCAGCCAGGACGCCAGCGCCAATGGAGCACCCATCCCCGCCAGGATCCAGGGCAGGGTGGTCTTCGCGCTGCCGAGCGCGTCGCCGATTTTCGTCAGGGTATTGGCGACCAGCTGGAGCAGAAAGTTGCCGGGCACCTGACGGCAGGCGCGGTCGTCCAGGTCGCGGCAGAAGCGGCCGTCATCCTCCTCCGCCAGCAGTTCATAAAGTCGGCTCGTCCAAGGTTTGGGCATGCGGGGCAGATCACCGTTGCCAGCGCCGTTCACTGCGGCAAGCCTGCAACCATGGGAAATCGGTTCGGCGCATGCGAGGGTGCAAACGGGGCCATTAACCCCTGGCGGTGCGGCGGTGCGGCTCTCCTGCTCACGTTGCTGCTGGTGGTGACCAATGGCGCCGCCGGAGAGTCCGTCTTTCGTCCGCCGGCGTCCGTCTCCGTGGAAGTCGAGGCCACTGGCCGGGCCAACGGCATCATCGCGGTGGCCAACCTCCACGCGGCGGAGGGGGCCGGTACGGTGCGGCTGGAGCAACCCGGCGGCCTGCTGCCCGGCACCGCCGCTCACCAGGGCCTGCTCGCCCTGCCGGGGCCGGCGGTGGAGGTCGCGGCCGGTGACTCCGTTTCGGTCGAGCTGGAGGGCTACTGCACCGATGTGCGCAAGCCCGCGCCGGATGCGGGCACACCCCTCCCACCGGGCCGTTGGACGCCCGGAATGATGCCGCTCCCGGAGCGTTTCCGTGCGCCCCCGCGGAGCCAATCACCGGCCCGCGGTGCACCCGTCCTCGCAGCCACCTTCCCGGGCGAACTCCGGACCATCGAGGCCCACTGGGAGCCCGACGACCATCCCTCTTTCACCACCGCCCTGCTCCTGCGTTGCCTTGAGCGCATCGGCCCCGCCCTCTCCCGTCTCCGCGATTCGGATACCTTCGTCACGCCTTACTCCGATGAACCGGAGAAGGAGCGGCGCATCCTCACCCAACAGGTGCTATGGCTCTACCTCGCCCTCATCCGCGACCATGTCTACGGCAAGTCCGCCTTCGAGGCCGCCCTCGCCCGCCAGCTCGAGCAGGTTCTGGATGTTCCCTTCACCGAATGGCCCGCCGAAGACCAGGAAACGTTCGTCTACGGGGCCGACGATCTCTGGTCGGCCACCCTCCACCTCGCCAAGGAAGCCAAGCTGCTTCGCTCCCTCGAATGAATGCCCGTCCCTCCATCGTGTTGACCGCCTTCCTGCTTTTTGCCTGCGCACTTTTCATACCGGGCGGGCTGGCCGCAGAAAGCCTTTGGGACCGGCTCGATCCCGTTGGCCCGGGCGCAAAATCCCCGCCCGAGGCCGGCCCCGGCGCGGCCCCGGCAACCCCACCGCCGCCGCACCCCCGTGTCGACCCTCTGGATACACCAGCGCTCGCTCCGCCCGCCCGTTTCGAGCTGGTCGCCGCCGCCGGTTACGCCTGGCTGAGGGATGGCTGGGTGCCCCGGAGCGGCCCGCTCCTCGAGGCCGGACTGCGGGTCCCCGTCGAGGGCGGCATCATCCAATCCCTCGCCCTCACCCTCACCCGGATCGACGTCGGGGTGCCGGCCACCATCGGCGGAAGCGGCTGGCTCGGCGAAACCGCCCTCTTGGCGGAGTCCCCCGCCCTTCCACTCGGCGCGGCGGGGCCGGATCTGACTTTCGGCGCCGGGGCTTCCCTGGGCCGGCTCTCCTTTGACGGCCGCACCCGCGATGGCTACGGCCTGCGCGGCGGAGTCCGGCTCGCCTGGCCGCTCGGCCCGGCGGCCGCCCTGGAGGCGGGCTACCATGCCGACTGGCGGACCATCCGCGTCTTCGACCGCCGCGCCGGCCTTTCCCACCGCCTCACCGCCGGCCTCGCGGTGCGTTTCTGAGGCCGGTGTCCGGAGGGGTGGTCGCCATCCCGGGGTTCGCTTCCCGGACTACTTCCGCCGCTGCTGCCACTGCCGCGCCAAGTAGTAGATAACCGGATACAGGATCAGCTCCATGAGAAAACTGGTCACCAAACCCCCGACCATGGGTGCGGCCAGCCGCCGCATCGTGTCCGCCCCCGCTCCGGTCGCGAACATCAAGGGCAACAGGCCCACGATCGTGGTCAGCACGGTCATGGTCTTCGGGCGCATCCGCAGGACGGCGCCTTCATAGATGGCTGCGAGCAGCCCGCCGGGCTGGCGGAGGGTGCCGGCCTTGCGGTGTTTGTCGTAGCTGCGATCCAGATAAAGTAGCATGATGAGGCTGGTCTCCGCATCGAGGCCGAGGAGGGCGATGATGCCGATCAACACCGCCACGGAGAGGTTGTAGTCGAGCAGCCAGACTAGCCAGATCGCGCCGATCACACTGAAGGATAGCGTCGTCAGCACCAGCAACACCCGCAGCCAGCTCCGGGTCGCCAGGTAAAGCAGGACCATGATCCCGAGCAGAGTGAGCGGGATGGCGACGGCAAACTGCGCCCGCGCCGTCTCGATGTATTCATATTGTCCCGACCAGACGAGCGAGTAGCCCTCGGGCAGCACGAGTTCGCGGGCAACCGTCCGCCGGGCCTGGTCGACAAACGACCCCACGTCGATGCCGGTGAAGTCCACGTACACCCAGGCGGTGGGGCGGGCATTTTCGCTCCGAATCATCGGCGGTCCCGGCTCCAGCCGCAGCTCGGCGAGATCCTCCAGCGGCACTTGGGCACCAGTCGGCGCGGCCACCAGGACCCCGCCGAGGCGGGGCAGGTTTTCCCGCCAGTCGCGGGCGTAACGGAGGTTCACACCATAGCGCTCGACGCCTTCGACCGTCTCCGTGAGGGTGGCGCCTCCGATGGCCAGGGAGATGGTGTCATGGAGTGATGCGATGGAGATCCCATGGCGGGCGAGCGCTTCGCGGTCTGGATCGATGGAGAGGTATTTGCCGCCGACGGTGCGCTCGGCGTAAGCGCTGGTGATGTGCGGGCCAAGCACCTCGTTGGTCTGCAGGAGCTGTTCCACATCGGTGGCGAGGCGGGAGAGGGTTTCCAGGTCAGGACCGAGCAGTTTCACGCCCACGGGGGTGCGGATGCCGGTGGAAAGCATGTCGATGCGCGCCCGGATCGGCATGGTCCAGGCATTGGCCACGCCGGGGAGGTTGACCGCGGTGTCGAGCCCGGGGATGTGAGTGCCGTCCGGCAGGGTGAAGCCGTAGATCAGTTCGTCCTGGGTGATGGGGCGTGACTCCGACCAGATCATGGCGGGCAGCCGACGCGCCCATCCGGGCCAATCGGTGAAGAAACGCTCCCGCGGCACATGGCGCCACTGCCGCGGATCGCGGTGGAGGATGATGGTGGTCTCGATCATGTTGAGTGGAGCGGGATCGGTCGCGGTGTCAGCGCGCCCGATTTTCCCATGCACACTCGCGACTTCGGGGAAGGCGTGGATCAGCCGGTCGGTCTGCAGGAGCAGTTCGCGAGCCTTGGTCAGGCTCAGCCCTGGCTCCACCGTGGTCGGCATGTAAAGCAGATCACCCTCCTCCAGTGGTGGCATGAACTCCGTGCCGAGCTGGCGAAAGGGTCCCCAGAAGGTCAGCGCCACCAGCGCGACCGCCACCAGCAGCACCGGCCAGGAAAACCGCAGGGCCGCGCGGAGGCAGACGCCATAGGCGGCCTCGAGCCCGCGATTGAGCAGATGCCGCTCCTCGGCCACGAAACGCTGCGGCAGCAGCAGCACCAGCACGAGAACGGCCCAGGCCGCCGCGACCCATGGCGCCCAGCCCGTCGGCAACCATGGAGGCAGCAGCCAGAGCGCCAGCCCCGGCAGACCCGCCAAGCCAAAGATGAAGACGGTCCGCGCCCAGCTCCGCCAGGCCTCGGGGAGAACCCTTTCCTTGACGAAGTAATGCATCAACACCGGCGTGAGGGTCACCGCCAGCAGCGCCGCCCACGCCATCGCGAAGGTCTTGGTGAAGGCGAGCGGCTTGAAGAGACGGCCCGACTGCTCACCGAGCAGAAAGACGGGCAGAAAACTCACCGTGATGACCAAGAGGCTGAAAAACAGCGTCGGCCCGACCTCGCGCGCCGCCCGGGCAATGACCTCGGCATGAGGGGTCGCCTGACCGCCCTCGGCACGGGCCGTCTCTTCATTCGCGAAATGCCGGTGGGCATTTTCCACCATCACGATCGAGCAATCCACCATCACTCCGACAGCGATCGCGATCCCGCCCAGGCTCATGATGTTGGCGTTGATCCCGAGGGCATGCATCAGTGCGATGCTGCCCATGACCGCGGAAGGCAGCACCAGCGCCGCCACCAACGCACTCCGCACATGAAGCAGAAACACGATCATGACCAGCGTCACCGCGAGCATCTCCTTGAAGAGTGTTCGATTGAGGGTGCGGATGGAGCGGTCGATCAGGTCGGAGCGGTCGTAAGCCGTTTCCAGTCCCACTCCGGCGGGCAGGGAGGACTCCAGCTCGGCAAGGCGATCGCGCACCCGGGAGATGGTGGCGCGGGCGTTTTCCCCATGGCGCATGACCACGATGCCGCCGATGGCTTCACCGCGGTCGTTCCACGAGGCAATGCCCTGGCGGATGTCCGGCCCGACTTCGATCCGCGCAATGTCGCCGAGCAGGATCGGGCTGCCGCCGGGGCCGACCCCGAGAACGACCGTTTTCAAGTCGCGCACCACCGAGCGGGTGGTTTCCCGGGAGCGCTCGAGAAACGCTTCCGGCCGTGCGGCTGATCCGCCGAGATAGCCGTGGGCGCGGACCACATACTCGGTTTCACCGATCTCGATCGAGCGCCCGCCCGTTTCGAGGTTGGCGGCGCGGACCGCCCCGGCGATGGTGGCGACATCCAACCCCAGGGCGAGCAGGGTTTCCGGATCCACCGTCACCTGGTATTGCTTGCGATGACCCCCGACGGCCGCCACCTCGGCCACTCCTTCCAGCGACGACAGCTCATAGCGCAGAAACCAATCCTGCAGCGAACGCAGTTCGGCGAGGTCGACGTCCGGATCCACCAGCCGCTCGCCCGAAATGGGGCAGCGGTCGCGCTCGTTCTCGGGAAACACCCGGTGCCGCACGAGCCGTTGCCGGACCCGCGGATCGGCCGGCAGATCCTCACCGGCGGGATACCAGCGGTCCTTCCGGGGATCATGCCAGAAGCCGTTGGGATGGGCCGGTGAGGTGCGGCCGGTCACAAGCACATATTGAAAAATCCACCCCACCCCGGTGGCATCGGGTCCGAGCCGGGCTTCGGCTCCGGCGGGCAGGCTGCCGGCGGCGGTGCCGAGTTGCTCCTGCACCCGGGCGCGCGCCCAATAGAGATCGGTCCCGTCATCAAAAAGCACATACAAAAAGGAAACCCCGAACATGCTGTAGCCGCGGACATCGCGGGCCGCCGGAACCGACAGCAACGCCCGGGCCAGTGGGTTGGTCACCTGGTCTTCGACCACCTGGGGGGCCTGGCCGGGGTAGTCGACCAGCACGACCACCTGGGTGTCGCTGAGGTCGGGGATGGCGTCCACCGCGATCCGCGTGGCCGACCAGATGCCGACCACGGCCAGCGCCCCGGCGAGGATCAGCACGAGGACGCGGTTGCGCAGCGAGAGCTCGATCAACCGCTCAATCATGGCGGTGCTCCCCCTGGCCGTTGAGCGGGCGGCGTTGATCGTAGCAAACCAGCATGCGCTGCCCCATGAGCGGATTCAGCACTTCGTCGCCCCGCTGGATCCACCAGGAGGTCTCACCCAGCTCGGGAAACATCGGGCAGCGAAGCGCTTCCAGCTCGCCGGCAAAGGCAGCCGGCAGGCCTTCGCGCTCGATCCACTCGATGAGGCCGGCGCCGGTATCGGCAAAAGCGATACGGGCCTGCTGCAGCGAGCGGGCGCTTTCGAGCCGGCGGGCGGCGTCGCGGACCGGGGGCTCGGCAGCGGCGGCGTCGGCCAGCCGACGCGCTTCGGCGGCAATGCCGTCGAGCGTGTCATGCACGAGACGGTCGCCGATCTCAAGGTAGGCCCGCAGGGCCGCCTCCAGCGGGTCACCCGGGGGCGCCTCTTCGTGCGCCTCCACTGCCGCCCGCGGCAGGGCTTGGCGACGGTCGTGGCAGGTCGCCATCATCGGCCCCATGAAGGGATTGGCAACGGTCCGGTCGGTCTGGATCCACCAGGCGTTGTCGCCGATTTCAGGATACATGGGGCAGCGGATCTCGTGCAGATTGTCTTCCATCGCAGCGGGCACGCCGACCGCCGCGAGCAGGCGGCGCAGAGGTTCGCCGAGATCCCGGAGGGCGTTCCGGGCCGCGGCCAGACTGCCCGCGGCCGCCAGTGCCCGGCTGGGTTCGACCAAAGCCGTGGTCTCGCGCCGCCAGACGGAGGCGCCGGGGGCGTCTTCCCCATAGGGGCGCACCTCCGCCAAAGTTGCGGCCGTCTCCGCCAGGCGAGGTCCCGTCTCTGCGAGACCGCGGAGCGAGTCCTCGAAGAGCGAAGCGGTGATGCCGAGGTAGGCCTCGAGAAAACCGGCCAGTTCGCGGTCGATTTCGTCCGGCAAGGGAGGCGCCTCGGTCGGGCCGGTTTCGGGCGCCCGCACCCGCTGGCCGGCGGCGGGCGTTCCCTCGACCATCTTCAGCAGCGCCTCCCGGAGGCGGCTTTCGCTGTCGATGAGAAACTGGCCGCTGATCACGACGTGCTCGCCGGGCTCGATGCCTTCGAGGATCTCGGCCCGACCATCAACGGATTCGGCCCCCATCACCACCTCGCGGGGTTCGAAACGTCCGTCCCCCAGGCTGATGAAAGAAACCTGCCGATCGCCGGTGGCGAGGATGCTTTCTCGGGGCACGAGGGTGCGGGTTTCAGGCGCTTCGATCGCCAGTTCGACCCGGCCATAAAGGCCCGGCTTGAGCCCGCCGTCGGGATTGTCGAAGGAGAGCCGCACCCGGCCCTGTCGGGTCAGGGGATCGATCTCGGGAAAAACAAAATCGACCGACCCTTGGTAGGTCCGGCCGGGCCGGTGGGAGAGCCGGAAGACCGCTTCCTGGCCCGCGTCGATCTGGTCGACTTGGCGGCCCAGGGTCGAGGCCAGCACCCAAACCCTCGAGAGATCGAGGATTTCCAGCAGCGTATCACCCCGGTTGATACGGGCGCCGGCGACGGTTTCGAGGCGCCGCACGATGCCGTCAGCCGGGGCCCGGACCGGAAAAGTCCATGGGATTTC
The DNA here is from genome assembly GCA_007695295.1 of Puniceicoccaceae bacterium. Classification (GTDB taxonomy): domain Bacteria; phylum Verrucomicrobiota; class Verrucomicrobiia; order Opitutales; family Opitutaceae; genus REEB01. The sequence continues at coordinate 2,923 of REEB01000059.1, read as the reverse complement.
CCCGGAGGTGGCGGTTTCCTCAAGGGTCTCCTCCGGCACGCCGAGCAGGGCGATCCGGCGGGCGGCGGCGCGGGCCTGCGAACTGTCCGGGGAGGACCGTTGCAGCGCCAGCCACTCCCCGAGGGCGGCCAACACTTCGGGACTGTGAATCTCCGCCAGCATTTCCCCCCGGCGGACCGGCCGCGCGGTGAAGTCGGCCTGGAGCCGCTCCACATAACCATCCGTCCGCAGCACCACCCGGTGACGGGTGCGTTCATCAACCGCGACCTCCCCGAAGAGGGACAGGCGATGGGAAAGTTTCCCGGATTCCGCCACGGCGGTGCGGACCCCGATGTTTTGGGTGACAAGAGGATCGATGGTCAGTGCACCAGCCAGCATGGCCGGATCGAGCGGCGTCAGTTCCATCCCACAGATCGGGCAGTAGCCGGGCTCGGGGCGGATGATCCAGGGGTGCATGCCGCTGATATACCATTGGGTCGTTTCGCCGGAGGCGGAGGCCCCGTGGTCATGATCGGATGTTGCGGCTTCGGCACCGTGGTCGTGGCCGCGCAGGAAGTAACCCGTGGCGGCCCCGACGGCGAGGACGATGAAAAACAGGATGACCGCCGGAAGCAGGCGACGGCGCTGAACGTTGGTGGATGGTGCGTGGGTCATGGCTGTTCAGAGCGTTGGGGTTGGTCCGGGGAGAAGCCGGGGAAGCTGGCGTTGAGGAAGGCCAGGCGGGCGGCGGCCCGGAGGGCGCGCGCTTCCTGGGCAAGGCGGGTTTCCTCTTGGTTGAGCAACTCGCGGTTGGTGGCGATGAGGGTGAAGAGATCACCGCTTCCGCCGGTATAGGCCTCGGTTTCCAGGCGGAGAATTTCTCGGGTCCGCGGGATGAGGGTTTCGGCCAGAAAGTCCGCCCTGCGCTGGGCCTCGCGATGACGATCGAGAGCGGAGCGGCGCTCGGCGGCGAGCAGGCGTTCGTTGTCGTCGAGGCTGGCTTCAGCGGCGAGGCGCTCCTGCCTCGCCGCCGTCCGCAGCGCTTCGTTGCGGCCACCCCAGATGGGAAGGCTGATTCCCACCATGAGGCGGAATTCATCGCGGGTGCGGTCCGTGTTTTCCATCCACTCGGCACCGAGAGTGAAGTCCGGCCGGGCCGCCAGCCGGGCGGCGCGCTCGTTGAAACGGGCTTGCTCCACCCCGGCCCGCGAAGCCGCCACCACGGGATGGCCGGTCTCCGGCACGGCGGTGGCCGAGCGCAGGAGTGCGGCCGCGCGGACGAGATCTTCCGCTTCCACCCGGGGGAGTCCGGCCCCGGCGGGTCGGCCAAGGAGCCGGTTCAGCTCTGTATCCGCGATTTGGATCTCCTCCCCTACCCGCTCGATTTCGTCGCGGATGCTTTCGAGAAAAACCTCCGCCCGGAGCAGATCGGCGGGACCGGCCGCCCCCGCTTCGACGCGGCTTTGCACAACCGTGATCCAACCGGATTCGAGATCCTCGGCTTCCCGCAGCACCGCGAGCAGCCCTTGGAGACGAGCCCGCTCGGCATGAGCGGCGGTCACCTCCTCGGCGAGAGCGAGGCCGGCCAGGCCGGCCTCGGATTCAGTGGCGGTCGCGGCCCGGAGAAGGGCGTCGCGCCGTGCCGCGCGGACGCCGGGCCAAGGGATGGTCTGGCGGACTTCCAGCGTCTGGCGGGTCTCCATTCGCTCGGCGAAGTAGCTGTAGCCGATCATTGGGTCGGGCAGTCCGCCCTCCACTTCCGAGCGGGCCGCCAACGCCGCCGCCCGGGAGGTGCGGGCCTTCAGGTCGGGCCGGTTCTCGACGGCATACCGGATGAGTTCAGCCAAGCCGGCCTCGGGCGGGAGGGGGGGCGGCGTGCTTGATGCCGTGGCCGCGCCAATTCCAAAAACTGTGAACAACCCGGCCACAACCGCCCCGGTAGTGATGCGGCGGAGCGGACGGGAGGGTTGGCGATGGATGGAGGGAGTTATTGGATGCGGCCTGGGGTCGCGGAAAAAGTAGGTGAACTGCATGGTCTGCCTTGGGTTGAGATCCGGTGAAAGCATGCCGACGGCATGCGCGGTGCGGGCGGCGCCCGGAGGGCGCGGGATCTCAAAGCAGGTAGACGCAGTTCAACTGGAGCAGCGGTCGTTCGCTTGCCCGGCCAACCCTCCGCTCGACAGCCAGCCCGAGGCCGGCCGTGGGTTGTTCGCGCACGGGCAGGAACCAACCAAGGGCGGCAACCGCCCCGATCGCCACTGGCTGGGAGGGGGCCAGGTTTGCACCAGTACCGGCTTCAGCAGTCGTGAAATGCAGCCCGCTCCGGTCGCAGGCCAGGCAGCCCTGATCCGCCTCCTGCTGCGGATCGCCCCCGGCGGCGCCGGCTTGGCAGCAGCCGGCCGGCGGCGACTGCGACGCCGCCTCCAATCCCCATCCCCCCACCCCGCAGCAGCAGTACGGCGCCGCCAGCCAGACGACCAAGGCGACTGCAATGAGGCGGTGAAGCATGGAATGCACGGGGATCAAACTACGAAAAGGGAGTGGCGACGGCTAGTGCTTATTCCCACCGACCCGTTGGCCCGATTGGTGATTCTGGCAATGTTTTTTTGTGATCGCGGCAGCAGGCCTCCTCCACTGTCGGGTGGTGCGACACCTCCCGCGGGAGCCACGGGTGGATTCCCGCCACCGGGAGGTGGACGCTGGCATCGGTTTCAGGCAACCGACGGGCTTTGCCGCCGATCCGGCAATATGAGGCTTTACGACCGGCAGTGGCACCTTGAAGCGCACGTAGTCAACCTGCAAGAATCCCGCCTGTTCCAAAGTGCGCCATGTTTCGCGTTCGGGGTGGCAGCCATCGTCCAGCCGCCTCCACACCGGGCTGAGAAAACGCTGCAACCTCCACAGCAACGTGCCCTGGCAGGCCGTAACGTGCTCGATGTAGAAG
>REEB01000150.1 GCA_007695295.1 Puniceicoccaceae bacterium | reverse complement strand
TCACCACGCCCGACCCCTTGACCGGTGCGATCTTCGCCCGCAACGCCTACAACCGCCCCTTCGCCGGCAAAACCGTCTTCGTCGCCGTCAACGAACCAATGCGCAGCGTCACCGGGAGCCGCTCCGAGTTTCTCGGTCGCAACGGCAGCACCGCCCGCCCCGCCGCCATGGCCAACGCGGCACTCTCGGGGCAGCTCGGCGCGGGTCTTGATCCCTGCGCGGCCCTTCAAGTGCCCTTCGATATCGCCGAGGGCGAAGACCGCGAGCTGGTCTTTGTGCTCGGCGCGGGCAACGACGCCGACGAAGCCCGCCAATTGGTGCAACGTTTCTGCGGCCCCGCCCGGGCACGACGTGCCCTCGAAGCAGTGTGGGAGTTCTGGAATCGGACCCTCGGCACGGTCCACGCCGAAACGCCCGATCCCGCCCTGAACTTCCTCGTCAACGGCTGGCTCGAATACCAGACCCTCGCGTGCCGCTACTGGGGGCGCAGCGGCTACTACCAGTCCGGCGGCGCCTACGGTTTCCGTGATCAGTTGCAGGACACGACCGCGCTCCTCCATGCAGCCCCCTGGGCTGCCCGCGAGCACCTGCTGCGCGCGGCCGCCCGGCAATTCATCGAGGGCGATGTACAGCATTGGTGGCATCCCCCGGGCGGCCGTGGCGTGCGTACCCACTTTTCCGACGATTACCTCTGGCTGCCCTACTGTGCCTGTCGTTATGTCAAAACCACCGGCGACACCGGCGTCCTCGACGAGCGCATCCCCTTCCTCGAAGGTCGCCCCGTCAATGCCGACGAAGAATCCTATTACGACCTTCCGCAACAATCCAATGAGGACGGCACCCTCTACGAACACTGCCAACGCGCGATCCGCAATGGACTGCGCTTCGGCACCCATGGACTACCGTTGATCGGCTGCGGTGACTGGAATGACGGGATGAACCTGATCGGCGAAAAAGGCCAGGGTGAGAGCGTCTGGCTTGCGTTCTTTCTCTGCGACGTACTTTGTCGCTTCAAAGAATTGGCCGAGCGCCGCAACGACTCCGAATTCGCCGCCGAGTGCGCCCGGGAAGTGGTACGGCTGCGGCAGAACATCGAAGCCAATGGCTGGGACGGCGACTGGTATCGCCGTGCGTACTTTGACGATGGCACCCCGCTCGGCTCGGCCACCAACGAAGAGTGCCGGATCGACTCCATCGCTCAGAGCTGGTCCGTCCTCTCCGGTGCGGGCGATCCGGAGCGGGCGCGGCGCGCCATGGAAAGCGTCGAACAACGACTTGTGCGGCGGGAATCGCGCATCATCCAGCTCTTTGATCCGCCTTTTGACAAATCCGCGCTCGAGCCAGGCTACATCAAGGGTTACATCCCGGGCGTGCGCGAGAACGGCGGCCAATACACCCACGCCGCCATTTGGACCGCGATGGCTTTCGCGGAGCTGGGCGAAACCGAAAAAGCCTGGGAATTATTCGACCTCCTCAACCCCATTCGCCACGCCAGTGCTCCCGCCGGCGTCGCCCGTTACAAAGTCGAGCCTTATGTCGTTTCGGCCGACATCTATTCCGTTGAGCCCAACATCGGGCGCGGCGGCTGGAGTTGGTACACCGGATCATCCGGCTGGATGTACCGCCTCATTGTCGAAACCCTCCTCGGTCTCCGGCTCGAAGTCGACCGACTTCACCTCACGCCCCGCCTCCCCAAAGCCTGGAAGTCATTGAAAATCCACTACCGCCACCACAACACCTTTTACCACCTCACCCTCACCCGAGCCGCCGCCAACGCCCCCGTCCAACTTCTCCTCGACGGCCACGTTATCGACGGCGCCACTATCCCCTTGACCGACGACGGACAGGAGCATCAGGTGGAAATGAAGGTTCGTTAAGAGCGGTGCGGAAGAGGCAAGCGGATGATTGGATCGCCTCTTTAGGGCTCAGGCGTTTTTCATTATATTACACAGCCATCCCATAGCGGGCCGGGCGGCTGGCTAAGTCGCTGATTCTCAGGCGGGGGGGCGGCGTTTTTCTTCAGCGGGCTTTCATGATTTTGGGCTGCACCGTGGGGCGAAGGACTTGGTCAGAACGCGTGCTGTCCCATGGAACCGGGTTCAAACCCCGGGAAATACCCCTGTTCGGGCTGGGCGCGCATTCGCCACCGCCCGCGTGCTGTCCCATAGAACGACAACAAATCCGGGAGGTGGAACCGGTCCCACAGGACGGCCCGCAGCAGGGTGAACAAGCGCGTGAAACTGTGCGGCCAGTCGTGCAGGAAAGCCTGGAAGCGCAGCAGCACATACAACAACAGCGCCATCCAGACCTGCCAGCGCACCGCGTTGGCGCTGTGACCGAGGAAGCCGCACAATGGCAGGGTCTGTTTGATCTGCTTGAAGAAGACTTCGATCTGCCAGCGGCAGAGGTCGGCCACGCAGGTGGGTGCCCAGTCGAAGTTGTTGGTCAGAAACTCCGTCGCCGTCTCGCGGCCGTCGAGCTCGACCAAGGCCCTCACCCGGCGCAGCCGCAGCGGGTATTGGCCGCGGGCGCGCCGGGTGACCAGGATGACTTCGTCGTCGCCCAGGATGCGGGTGTTGGGCTTGCGCAGGAGCTTTTTGATCACGCGCAGGAGGATGTTTTCCTTGGCGCGCCTCACCCAGCAGACCCAGCGCACCAGCAGGCCGAAGTGGTGGTCGAAGTCCAGGTAGGCCTTGTCGAAGATGACGATCCCGCCGCTGCGGATGTCCGCGCACAGTTCGCGGGCGCGCAGGGCGTCGTTGTGGCGGGCGGTGTCGATGATGGCAAAAAGCGGCAAAAGGCTCTGCAAGTCCAGGCGCAGGTGGCACTTGGCGGCGGCGGTGTTTGGCCCAGTCGATGCAGGAGGCCACCCGTTGGATGGTGGTTGAGTCGACCACGTGGATGATGCGGCGGAAACGGCGGGCCAGCCCGCCTCAATGGCAGCGCTGGTCGTCGCAAACATCATTGGGGCCGATGGCGTGGGTGAGTTGTGCGTACAGCAGGGCCACCACATGGCTCCAGGCCGAGAAAGTGCGGTTCATGGCGTCCACGCCGGTCTCGCGGGCCAGCTTGGAAACCAAATGGCCGGAAATGGGGTTGCGAACCTGGGCCGGGGCGGTGAGCTTTCCCTTGGTTGGGTTGGTCGTTTGGTTGTTTTTTTCACACCCGTCCACTAACCAGACGGAAAAACATTGGCCAGCTCCAACCATACTACACTTCAATGCCCAGCACCGGGGCGATCCTCGGAGTTTGTAGCAGATTGGGCCCTGCATTTTACGAGGAGGCTGTGGGACGGCTGTGAATGAAAGTCACAGTGCCACTTAAAGAAATGATGGTTTTCGAGAAGATCAGGCTCATGGAGGAAATCTGGTCCAATCTGTCGAGTGCTGATGCCGGATATTCCCCACCTAATTGGCATAGCCGTATTCTCGATGATCGATCGCGTCTCGCTGAGGCAGGGGAAGTTGGCTTTACCGATTGGGAGACGGCACATAAGCAAATCAAAGACCAGGTTTCGTGAGGATTCGGATTTCCTATGCCATACTAAACTCTGGCAGACGATCTTGTCTCTGTTCACGCAATCCTGGATTGTCGCCAAGACCCGGGACGGATTGAAGAGCGCCTGAGCGCAGAAACGAGCAAGACGCTGGAGTTCATGAGTCTTCCCCGGGCGCCCCACACTCATGACTCGGTTCGACACAAGATGACCATGAGAATGGAACTTGGAGGGACCCCATTCGCTTGGCTTTACGAGATGTCCCCTCTCCCCGGAGACAACGCGATCAATGCCTGTCGCTGCGGTGGCTCTCTGCGCACCGGGCTTCCGTTAAAGGAAAGGTATGGACGAGTGAGCTGAACCCGAAGTCCGGGGTGATGCGCTTCTTGTTCTGAAGGTGCTCCGGGCCTAGAGAGTCGGTTTATGCCGCGATCCATGGATCTGGCCGAGGGATCGTGATCGAGGGGTTAACCCGCTCGCTGCAATAGGAAACAGTTCCGGTCTGGGGATCGCCGATTCCGTTTCCCTTTTCGGCCGAAAGGGTGCAGAGTGGGTGGTTTCGCATGTTCAGCGTCGAAGACAACCGCAAGAAAGTCGAACGGGCCCTGCTCGTCGGCATCCAGCTTCCCTCCATGGCGCCCGGGGAGGGCGAGGAGCTGCTCCGCGAACTGACCGAGTTGGTCGAGAACCTGGATATCCAGGTCATGGCCACCACCTTGGTCAACCTCCGCGCACCGCAGTCCCGCTACCTCGTGGGCACCGGCAAGGCGGAGGAGATCCTCGCCCACGCCCGCGAAATCGGGGCTGATGTCATCGTCTTCGACGAGGATCTCTCCCCGGCCCAGCAGCGCAACTGGGAGGCTTTTGGAGAGATCTGCGTGATCGACCGCCAGGAAGTCATCCTCGATATTTTCGCCGAACGCGCCCAAACCCGCGAAGCCGTCCTCCAAGTCGGCCTGGCGCGGATGGAGTACTCCCTGCCCCGCCTGAAACGCGCCTGGACCCACCTCAGCCGCCAGCGCGGCGGCGGCACCGGCGCCCGCGGCCAGGGCGAAACCCAGCTCGAAGAGGACCGGCGGCTCGTCAACCAGCGCATCGCCCAGCTCCGCCGCAATCTCAAGGAAGTCGTGCAGCAGCGCGATGTGCAGCGGCGGAGACGCCTGAAAAAGCCCGTCCCGACCGCCTCCATCGTCGGCTACACCAATGCCGGCAAGTCCTCCCTGCTGAACCGGCTGACCGCCTCCACCGTGCTGGCCGAGGACAAGCTCTTCGCCACCCTCGACCCCACCACCCGCCAGCTCGAGCTGCCGGACGGCCAGGTCGTCCTGCTCACGGATACGGTCGGCTTTGTCCGCCGCCTGCCCCACGCGCTGGTGGAGGCGTTCAAAGCCACCCTCGAAGAAGTGGTCCACGCCGATTTCCTCATCCACGTGCTCGATGTCACCCATCCGGAAGTCCGCCATCACTTCGAGACCACCCTCTCCGTGCTCCGCGAACTCGGGGCCGACACCAAGCGCACCCTGACCGTTTTCAACAAAGTCGACCGGCTGGAAGACCGCTCGCGGATTGAGCAACTGCGGTCCGAACACCCCGGGGCGCTATTCATCAGCGCACTCCGCGGGGAGGGGCTCGACGAGCTGACGGCCCGCTGCCTCGACCTGCTCGCGGAGACGTCGCTGCCGCTCGAGCTGCTCATCCCGCACGACCGCTACGACATCATTTCCCGCCTGCACCGCTCCGGCGGCATTCGCAGCCAGGATATGCTCGACGAAGGTCTGCACCTGCGCGGGGTCTTTCCGGCCGAAGTGGCCGGGCTGGTCAAGCCCTACATCGTCAAAAACGGCCGCCCGCAGGAGGAGGAGTGAAGCCACCGCCGCCCGCGGCGGACGGTAGCAGGTTCTTGGATACTTTGGCGCCCAGAGCCGGGCAAGCCGGACCCGGCCCTACGACTTCAGCCAGTTGAAGTGCTCGACCGCTTCGGCCATCTTCACGTCTTTGGCGGTGATCTTGCCGCCGGCGTCGTGGGTGTTGAAGCGCAGCTCGACCTTGTTCCAGACATTGGTCAGGTGGGGATGGTGGTCGTGCCGCTCGCACTCGATCCCGAGGCGCACGATGAAGGAGAGCGCTTCGGCGAAGTGATTGAATTTGAAACTCTTCACGAGGGCATCCGCCTCGACTTTCCATCCGGGCAAACCGGCGAGGGCTTCTTCGATTTGGTGGGGACTCAGCGGCTGGCTCATGACTCCAGTGTTTGACAAAGCGGCCTCCAAGTCAACCGGCGGCCGGCGGGGATCAGTTTTTCATCCCGGTTGAGGCCACCCCGCGCACGAACCAGCGCTGGAAGAGCAGAAAGACCAGCAGGATCGGGAGCACCATCATGACGCCGAAGGCCATGATGTCGCCCCATTGCAGCGGCGGGAGGGTCTTGAAATTTGCGATCGCGACTGGCAGAGGGCGGTAGGTTTCCCCGCTCGTGACCATCAGCGGCCACAGATAGCTGCCCCACGTGACGAGAAACGTGAGGATGGCGACAGTGGCGAAGGCTGGCTTGGCGTTGGGCACGATCAGGGTGAAAAAAGTCCGCCAGGGCCCCGCCCCATCGATTTCGGCCGCCTCCTCCAGCTCGCGGGGCAGGCCGAGAAAGAAGGTGTAGAAAAGGTAGATGGAAAACGCGTTGGCGAGGAAGGGGACAATCTGCACCTGGTAGCTGTCCCGCCACCCGAATTCGATCATCATGTAAAAGAGCGGGACCGCGATGGCTTCGAAGGGCAGGATGAGCAGCGCGAGCACGAAGGCGAAAAGGGCGTTGCGGCCGGTCCACCGCATCCGCGCGAAGGCGTAGCCGGCCATGGAGTTGACCACCAGGCCCACCGCCACCACCGCGCCGGTGATGAAGAGCGAGTTGAAGAGAAACCGCCCGAAGTTCACGCGCTCGAAAACATCCCGGTAGTTTTGCAGCGATCCCTCCGTCGGCCAGAAGGCCCGCCAGCTCCCGGCTTCGCGCAGGACGAGCTCATCCGGCTTGAGGCTGCCCACGATCATGAAGAGCACCGGGCCGAGGAAAAAGACCGTCGCCAGCCCGAGGGCGAGGCCGCCCAAGAGCCGTGTCCACCGGCCGACCCGCGCCGCCCCCATGGGAATCGCCGCACTCATGAGATTTCCCGCTCCTCCCGCAGCAGCCTCCGTTGGACCAAGGTGATGGCCAGGACGATGACAAAAAACACGACCGTGATGGCGGCGGCCCGGGCGACCTGCTGACGCCGGAAGGCCGAGGTCACGCCTTCGAACATGACCGTGGTGGTGGCGTTGTTCGGCCCTCCGCGGGTCAGGATGTCGACTTGGTCGAAGAGCCGGAAGGCCAGGATGGTCGTTACCAGGACGACAAAGATGAGGGTGTTGCGCAGGCCCGGCAAAGTGACGTGGAGAAACTGCTGCCAGCGCCCGGCGCCGTCGATCGCCGCCGCCTCGTAGTAGGTCGAAGGAATCCCCTGGAGGCCGGCCAGCAGGATGACCATCTGGAAACCCGCGCCCTGCCAGATCGACATGAGCATGATCGAGGGCAGGGCCGCGCCCGAATGGTTGAGAAAGTCCAGCGGCTCCCAGAGGCCGAACGTGGCCAGGCCGAGCAAGGCATTCAGCGGCCCCGCGGCCCCGGGGGCGAGGATCAGTTGCCAGACCACCGCCACCAGGGCCATCGGGAAGACCACCGGCATGAAAAAGAAAGTCCGGAACCAGACCCGCCCGGCCAGCGGCCGGTTCAGCAACAAGGCCAGCCCCAGGGCCAGGGCGGTCTGCACCGGCACCACGACCAGCGCGAAAACGGCGTTGTTGACCAGGGCCCGGCGAAAGGCGGGGTCTCCGAAGATCCGCTCGTACTGCTGGAATCCGACCCACTCCAGCGGCAACGGCGAACCCAGCCGCAGGTTGGTCAGGCTCAAGCCGACCGCCATCAGAAAGGGCACGGCGATGAACAGCAGGAGGCCGGCGAGGGCGGGCCCGGCCATGAGCCAGCCGTGCCGGTTCCGGCCGCGGAGTCCGGCGGCCGCTTTCATCGCCGCTGGTCGGTGTTTGCGGAAGCCTCGGGGCGTCCGCCTCCGGCCGGACTTGCTTGCCTCACTGGTAGCCTTGATTGTCCTCGATGTCTTGGTCGATCTGGCGCGCCATCCGCTGCAGGACGGTGCGCACGTCCGCCCCGTGACGGATGTCCTGGAAGGCCTGCTCGAAGAGCGAGGTGATGAGCGGATAGGCGGGGGTGGCGGGACGCGGCACGGCGGAGTGCTCGAGCTGATCGACGAACAGGTGCAGCGGTCCGCGCTCCCGATAGAGGGGTGATTGCTGGATGGCGGAAAAAGTGGCGGGCACGGCTCCGTTCGCGTTCGCCATGGCGAGGACTTCCTCGGGCTGGAGGAGAAACTCAAGAAACTTCATGGCCGCTCGGGGATCGTGGGCGTAGCGGGTGATGCCCCAGTTCCAGGAACCCTGGCCCGTCCGGGACCCTTCCCCGAAATCCGGGAGCGGCAGGATGAGGAGATCCTCGCCGAGGTGCTCGGCATAGCGGTGGTAGTCCCAATGCCCCGACCAAGACAGCGCCACCCGCCTGTCGATGAAGGCGGCGTCGTCGAGATTCGGATCGACCCAACCATCGGCAAACCAGCGCTGCAGGCGGGTCATCGCCGCCACCGCCTCATCACTGTCGAGCGTCCCGCCCGCCCGCTGAAAGTCGGAACGATCGATGAGGTCGGCGCCGGCCGAGACGAGGATCGGCGAAAAGGCGTAGCAGTACCACTCGCCTTCGTAGTTGAGCTTGAGATCGATGGCGGCCCCGCCGGGCGAATCCTCGGCGAGACGCGCGAGAATGTCATCCAGCTCATCGACCGTCCAGGCGTCCGCGATCCCTTTCGGAATGCGGGCCCCCACCGCGGAGAGGCGGGCGCGGTTGGCGTAGAGCGCCAGGCCCGAGTCGAAGGTGCCGACCGAATACAACTGCCCCCGGTAGGTGCCCTGCTCGATGATCGAGGGGAGCAGATCACGCTTCAGGATTTCCGGAAGCAGGTTGCCGATCGGGATGAGGTGCCCCTGCCAGACGTAGTTGTAGAGAAACGGTCCGTCGAACTCGAGCAGGTCGGGCAGGTCGCCGGAAAGCGCGGCGGACTGAACCTGCGCGTTGTAGCTCCCCTCGGGGATGAGGGTCAGCCGGATGCGGATCTCGTCCTGCATCTGGTTGAAGCGGGCGACCTGGTCCCGGATGGTGTCCCGCTCGGGCGCCTGCCCGGAATGGAACCAAACCTCCACCACCGAGCGTCCTTCTTCGTCGACAACGCCGCGCTGGGCGGGCCCGCAGGCGGCGAAGAAAACCGCTGTCGCCAGCAGCAGAATGGAGAGGACGAGACCAAGCGCCGCCGTCCGGAGAGTACTGGGGGCCTTTAGTGAACTCACGTCGCGGAGGTTAGGTGATGGATCGGCGCCGGACAACCCCTTTTCCGCTGCGGTGCGATGGACGGAAACGGCGGTGATTTCGTCATGAAAAAACCAGGACACATCCGGGAGTCGCCGATCAGGCCGGCGGCTCCAGTGAAAGACGCTGCACTTCCGCCCGGACATCCGCTTCCAGTTCCCGCCAGGAAAAGAGACGGTCGCCGAGGATTTGCAGCGGAATCGGCCGGGTGCGCTCTTCCGTCAGCCGGGCCAGCTCCACCCAGTGGCCGACAGCACGCGCGAGCAGGGTGCGGGCATGCTCCAGTCGTTCCGGGGACTGCTCGCGCCGCGCCCGGGCCAACTCCACCGCAGCCCGGACTTTGTCGGCAAAACACCGTCCCAGGAGCGCCCAGGCCTGAACATCCGCCACTTCGTGCGCCAAGGGACCGGACGCCTCCGCGATGGGCTCGAGCGCGGCCAGGGCCGCCCGCACTTCCGACTCGATTTTTCCGGCCAGCTCCGGCGGGGTGCGTTTGCCCTCCACCGGGCGACCGGCGCTCTCAGCATCGAGAAACGCCGGGATCGAAAGCCAGTCCGGCTCGATCGGCTCGGAAGCAATCAACCGCTCCAAGGTGACCGGTCCTTCGCGCACCAGCAGTCCTTCGGCATAGAGCGTGTGGTCCCAGGTGAAGTTGAGAAAGATGGCAATGAACCGCGGGATCGCCCCCACCCGCCTCATCGCCTTCAGCAGCGGCCTTCCCGTCCCCACCCCGTGGCGACGGTCGATCAGGTCTTCGAAGACCGAGTCCGGCGTTCTGGGATCGCAGAGCAGCCGGCCCCAGAGGTGGTGGAACAACCACGACCGCTCGAAGCCGTAGGTCCAGTCCGCCCCGGTTTCCGGCCGGGTGATGGCATCGCGGGCCGGGATGTGGCACTCGGAGCCGATGAAGTAGCCGCAAACGCCGGGGATGCCGTTGATCCGGAGGTGTTCGCGGATGAAGTCCGGCTCGCCCCAGCGGAGGACAAAAAAGTCTTCGTTGCGCACCATCCAACTGACTTCGTAAGCGGTGGGCGGAGGATTCCAGAGGACATCGGTCGGCGGTCCGCCGTGGATCTTGCGCAGGCGTGGAGTGGAGTGGCCGTGGGACCAGTTGAACTTCACCTCCGTCCAGAGTCGTCCGGGAACCCTGACCCGCTCCAGCAGCCGCCGGCCCAGCAGCTCCGATTCCCGGGTGGTTTTGCCGGCGTTGTCGAGGCCGGCTGAGTGCGGGATGCGCAGGCAGAGGTCGGCGGGCCGGCGGGCCTCGGACATCCCTGCCACCGTGACGCGCTCGATCCAATCGGCCCGCTCCTCGGCGGTCATTCCGCCCATCCGCTCGCTCATGGCCACGCCGATGCCGGTGAGATCCTCATAGGTGTCGATGAGCGTGCGGACACAGGCCCGGTTGTACGCCTCGATGAGGGGAGAGGTTTCCCCGTCGCCGATGTAATCCCAATCATGGCAGTAGGAGCAGACGCCATGATGGCGGGCAAAGGCGGGGGAGACGAAGATGTTCCAGAAAAACACATGGCTCTGGATGCCCCGCTCCCGGGCGAGGGCGAACACCCTCAGCCAAAGCGCCTGCCACTGGGCCATCTCCGCCTCGGAAAAGGTGCGCGCCTCCGGGTAGTCCGGTAGATCGACCATGTAATAAAACGGGTGCAGCGACCACAGGGAGAGAAGGTTCAAGCGGCACTCGGCCATGAAATCCAGCAGGCGCTCCCAAAAGTCGGGGTTGCGCATTGTTTCCCCATGCTGGTCCAGCGATGCGTGCTGGCGATAGGAAGCCCAGGGCAGGTTGATTTTCAGGGCGCGCACGGAAAAGGCCGGCCGATGCTCTCCCCGCGCCGCCCAGCCCTCGGGAAAGGTTTCCGCCCGGACCGCATCCCGAAGGTCCAGGCATCCGCGGGCCACTCCCGCGACATCTCCGCCGGTGACCACCGCCTTCCCGTCAGGTGTGACCCCACTGATGCGAAGCGCCTCCGGTCCGAGCGATGAATCGATCTCCAGCCGGATGCGGCCGGCTCCTTCCATCTCCCTGCCCCGGGCGAGGCGGCCCGCCCGCTCAAGCGACTCCATCAACCAGGCGGCGGGAGGAAAACGATCGGGGGCGAGGCGGTCCTCGGAAGGGTGAAGTGAAAAGTGTCGGGGCGGCGGCATGCCCGACTTTGGCCCAGTCCGGGCGGGCTTGAAAGCGAAACCCGTCGCCGGCCTTCATCCGCCGGCCCCGGTTTGCTCCTCCGCACGGTCTTGATTGCCGCCGCCAGCCCGGCGGCCATCAATCGACTTTAACGTAAACCAGTTCGGAGATGCCGGCCGGGGTGTTGTCCGCCCGCACCGCGATCCGCACCCGCAGCTGCTTTTCCTCCCCCACGGTGAGACGGACCGTGGGCGTCCAGGCGAATCGATTGGCCGGCAGCTCATAAGTCCCCGCCTCCACGCCGTTGATGTCCAAGCTTTGCCAGGACGGGTAAAGGAGGTCCCCGACGAGCGCCCGGACCACGTACGTTCCGGGCTGCACCGCGACTTGAAAGACGTAGGCATCCT
>REEB01000225.1 GCA_007695295.1 Puniceicoccaceae bacterium | reverse complement strand
GGCCGGGTCATGGCGAAGTGGTCGAGGGCGCGGTCGAGGGTGGCCTCGTCGAGCAGCTTCAGCTCGAGCACGACCTCGCGGAGGGTGCGGTTTTCCGCATGGGCTTTTTTGGCCACCTCCGCCGCTTTGTCGTATCCGATAAATGGGTTCAAGGCGGTCACGAGCATGAGGGAGCGTTCGACCAGTTCGCGGCAGCGTTCCTCATCCGCTTCGAGACCGGCGACGCACTCATCGGCGAAGACGCGGGCGCCGTTGGCGAGGCAGTGGATGGACTCGTGGAGGCAGTGGGCGAGGAGCGGCAGGGTGACGTTGAGTTCGAAATGGCCGTCGCGCCCGCAGAGGACGACGGTGTGGCAGAGGCCGGTGGCGTGAAGGGCGACCTGGACGAGCATTTCGCTCATGACCGGGTTGACCTTGCCCGGCATGATGGAGGAGCCCGGCTGGGTGGGTTTGAGTTTGATTTCGCCGATGCCGGAGCGGGGTCCGGAGCCGAGCAGGCGGATGTCGTTGGCGACCTTGGTGAGGGAGGCGGCGATGGTGGAGAGGCAACCCGCGACCTCGACGCAGTCGTCGCGTCCGCCCTGGGCCTCGAAGTGATTGGCGGCCTCGACGAAGGAGATGCCGGTGCGGTCGTTGAGGATGCGGCAGACCTTGGCGGCGAATTCCGGGTGGCAGTTGATGCCGGTGCCGACAGCGGTGCCGCCGATGGCGAGTTCTTCGAGTACCTTGATGGCGCGGCGGGCGCGTTCGCCGCCCTTGCGGACTTGGGCGGCATAGCCGGAAAACTCCTGGCCGAGGGTGAGCGGGGTGGCGTCCATCAAGTGGGTGCGGCCGATCTTGACGATCCCGGCCCAGGCATCGACCTTGGCCTGGAGGGAGGCGGCGAGGTGCTCGAGGGCGGGGAGGAGGTGTTCGCGCAGGGCGACCGCGACACTGACGTGGAGAACGGTGGGGATGATGTCGTTGGAGGACTGGCCGAGATTGACGTCGTCGTTGGGGTGGACCGGTTTCTTCGAGCCGATGGCCTCGCCGGCGAGCTGGGAGCAGCGGTTGGCGATGACCTCATTGATGTTCATGTTGGAAGACGTGCCGGAGCCGGTTTGGAAGACATCGACGGGAAACTGAACGTGGTGCCGGCCCTCCATGACTTCCTCGGCGGCCTGGCAGATCAGCCGGGTTTTTTCCCTGGAGAGGCGCCCCAGTTCTTCGTTGGCCTGAGCGCAGGCGAGTTTGACCAAACCGAGCCCGGTGATGAAACCCGGCGGCATGGGCCGGCCGCTGATGGGGAAGTTGAGTACGGCCCGCTGGGTGGAAGCGCCGTAGAGAGCTTCATCGGGGAGGGACATTTCGCCCATGGAGTCTTTTTCGATGCGCATGGCCGCAAGGGTGGCCGCGAGGGCCGGGGGCGTCAACCGGGGGCTGGGAGATTCACCGGGGCCGGCGGCCCGCGAGGTCGGCCCATTCGCCGAGCCGGCGTGATTCCCAGGACCAGACCGGTCCGGCGGCGGCAAAGGCCGCTTGGATCCGGTCGCACTCGGCGGCAAGGATGCCACTGAGCACGAGCAGTCCGCCGGGAGCGACAGCGGCCAGCAGCTCGTCGGCGAAGCGCGTGAGGACATCGGCCTGGATATTGGCGAGGACGAGGTCGTAGGGACCGCCATCGAGCCCTTCGGGCAGACCGGCGAGGGCGAAGACGACCGCGTCGGCGAGGCCGTTGCGGGCGGCGTTTTCCCGGCTGATGCGGACTGCCTCGGGGTCGTTGTCGAAGGCCTCGATCCGTGGGATGCCGAGAAGGGCGGCGGAAAGGGCGAGGATGCCGGAGCCGCAGCCGGCATCGAGGAGCGAGCGCGGCGCGGGCCGGCCGGCGTCGGAACTGGCGGCCTGAACGAGGCGCTCGGCGCAGAGCCGGGTGGTTTCGTGGTTGCCGGTGCCGAAGGCGAGACCGGGATCGAGCCAAAGCGCCCGGTGGCCGGAAGGAAGCCGATAGGCGTCGCGTTCCCACTCCGGCACCCAATGAAGCCGACCGAAAGACCACGCCTTGAAATGCTCCCGGTAGCTGAGCTGCCAGTCTTGGGGAGGGAGCGACTCCGGAGTGGGTGCGGGCTCGGCGGGTAAGTCCGCCAGTGCCGCCAGCGCAAGCCAGGCGCCGCGCGCTTCGCGTTCGCTGGCGAAAATCCCCTCGAGGAAAACCGGCCCGTCATCCGCGGCCGAGAGCAGGCACCACCCGGCGATTTCGCCGGTGTCAAAGAGGGCTTCGACCCGTTGATGAAGGTCGGGGCCGAGGGGGATCCGGAGGCGGACCAAAGAAGGATTCATGAGGTGGCGCCGGGTGCACTGGGCGGCAGTCCGTCCCGGCTCAGCCGGGCGATGACCGCCGGCAGCAGCGCATGCTCGGCGGCATGGACCTTGCTTTCCAGGGAGGCCAATGAATCCTCCGGCTCAATGCGCACGGCGGCCTGATCGATGATGGGGCCGCCATCCACCTCCTCGGTGACGACATGCACCGTGCAGCCGGTGATTTTCACGCCGCGGCGCCAGGCCTGCCCGATGGCGTCGAGACCGGGAAAACTCGGGAGCAGGCTTGGGTGCAGGTTGATGATTTTGCCGGGGAAGGCGGCGAGAAAACGGGGCTTGAGCACCCGCATGAAGCCGGCGAGCACGATCAGATCGGGTGCTTCGGAGGCGATGGCCTCGATGAAGCGATCCTCGCCTTCGGGAGATAATTTCGTGCGGAACGGTCCCGGATCAATGAAACGGGCCGGCACCCCGGAGCGCTCCCCGAGCTGGAGAACGGGGGCCCCGGCGCGGTCCGAAAACACCGCCGTAACGCGAGCCCGGCCAAGTTTTCCCTCGGCTTGGGCGTGGAGAATTGCGGCGGCATTGCCACCGCGCCCCGATGCCAGAATAACAACCTTCACGCCCGTCAGCGTGGGTGGTTCGGGGACGCAGGGCACGCCCAAAATATTCTCCGGCGGGAGCCGGGCGTTGAGGGGACTGGCGCTCCGAGTTTTCCACAACCGCCTATGTCTGCAACAAACACATGATCAATCGGATACGACGTTACGCACAATCAACTCGCACGTATTTAACAGCGCCGTCACAAAACCCTGCTTGCCAGTTTGGCGAGGCTGGATCAACACTGCTTTGACCACTTTTTGACAGGTAGTTCCTGACCTCCCGATTCCACACTATCCATGAGAACATTCCTAACCTCCCTCCTCCTCGCGGGCGCTTTCTTCCATCCGCTGCGCGCCGCCCCCGTTGTTTATGAAGGCCAGCCCGTATTCAGTGGCGTGCCCTATCTTCTTGCCGGCTGGAACTTCAACAATGAGGAAGACCGGCTTGCCGTCAGCCACGGCACCGGCACCGCCTCCACGAATTGGGACGGCGAGTTTCTCACCGGATTCAGCGGCACGACCCTGAACGCCTTCGGCGATGACCCTGCCGGTTCTGATCTGGCCCTTCAGAATGGTCCGGAGCTGCTCAACGAAGGCCGTTGGGTTCAATTTTCGGTCTCCACCGAGGGTTTTGAATCCATTCGAGTCACCCTCGCTGCTCAGAGCAGCGCGACCGGCATGCAGGTCATTGAGTGGTCCTACAGCGTCGACGGGGAGACCTTCGCCCCTCTCGTGACCTGGACATCCGAACTGCCCACCAGCCATGTGGTTCGGGAGCTTTCCTTGGCTGATGTCGCGGAAGCCCAGGATGCAGCCGAGCTTACCGTGCGGGCGACTTTCAGTGCGTTGGAGGAGCAACCGGCAGGGATCACAGGCAATACCCGGATCGACAATCTGCAGATCATCGGCTTCGCGATCGATGCGCCGACCGCCTCCGGACTGGGATCGGCTTCCCTGCGCAGCACCAGCGGTCCCCTGTTTGACCGACCGGTATTTGCCGTCGACGCCACCGTTTCGATGGAGCTGGAGCTCACTGGTGGCACCGGTGGGGCCGACCCCATGGCGATCGTGGAAATCGACTTGCCGGCCGGGTGGTCGGGGCTGGCCTCCTCCGGGGTGTTTCTGTCCGGTTCGGGATTTGCCGGGGCGTCCGCATCGGTCTCCGGGTCCACGGTGAACATCACCGGCGCCTCGCTCACCGCCGAAGACTCCGGGGTGGTCTCCATTTCCGGCCTTCAAACCCCCGCCATGGTCGACGAGGCCAACTTCGGCCGATATCCCATTGCCATTCGCACCGCGCCTTCCGGTTCTTCGGCCGAGGCGATCGCCGCCTTCCCGACGGCCGTTCTGCCCGTGCCGATGAGTGTTCTGCGCGGGGTGGACGAAGCCGGCGTGCCGGAAGCACTGGGCTTGCCGGTCGCTGTCACCGGCACCGCCACGATCGACATGGGTGTGATCAATCCCACTCGTTTTAATGTCTTCATTCAGGATGCGACGGGCGGCATCGTGCTGGACAACATTAATATTGAAAACTTCCCCTTCGGACTGCTCCAAGGTGAACGCTCCACCGTATTCGGGACTGTGAGTGTCTTCCGGGGACTGACCCAGCTCAGTGTAGCCTCGGAAGCGGACATGACCTTCCCGGTGCCGGCGGCTGTGCCGGAGCCGATCCAGCTCACCTTGGCGGAGTTCCTGGAGGATGCGGAAGCTTACGAAGGCATGCTGGTCAAGATCACCAACATATCCCGGGTGGCGGGAGAATGGCCGACGGGATTTGGCATCAGCGGCACCGGGGTGAACCTGGAGGTGGTCGACCGGGAGGGCAACGAACTGACGGTACGGATCGTGGCAGGAGTCGATATTGCCGATGGGACGTTTCCCGAGCCGAACTGGCCGGTTTCGATTGTCGGTGTCGCGGGGCAGTTCACTTTGACTATGAATCCTCCCTTCGCCGGGGGCTATCAGATCTTTCCCCGTTCTGCGGCCGATATCCAGCCGCCCGTGCCGGAGGACGGCCTGGGCCGGGGCACGGTGATCAACGCCACCAGCGGATCTCCGCTCCAAGGCACGGAGCGCCTGCTGAGCACGGAGACCACCACGATCGATGTGAATCTCTTTGGGCCGGCGAATGCCGTGCTCAACCAGATCCGGCTGACCTTGCCCGCGGAGTTTTCCGAGATTCCGGTGGGCTACCAGCTCTCCGGATCGGCCCTGAGCGGTGCCTCAGCCACGCGCGACGGACGTTCGTTGACCATCACCGGCGCCAGCCTCGGCAGTGGCCAGAGTGGAACCGTTCGGATTCCGGGCCTGGAACTGCCCGCGGAAGCCGGTTCCTACACGATTCAAATGGAGACGGCGCTGTCCGGTGGGACGCTCACCCCGGTGGTGGTCTCACCCGTTGCCTTCGTGGCGCTATCTGCCGAGCTCTCCATCGCAGACGTTCGCAGCTTCGGCACCGGACGCAGCGTGACCTTACCAGAAGTCATCGTGGTCGATACGACCGACCTGATCAACTCGACCAATTGGACCTCCTTTACGGTAACCGATGGCAGCGGTTGGGCGCTGACGGTTTTCGGCAGCAATGCCGTGATCGCTGCAACCCTGGGCGACGCCCAGCCCGGCGACACCTTGCTCAACCTTTCCGGAGTGACCGGCGCGTCCAACGGGCTCTTCCAGCTGCAGTCACCCTCCTCGGACGGGTTTGTTGCCGGCCCGGGTCTGCCTCCGGTTCCCGAAGTGACCGCGGCGCAGATCCAGGACGGCCAGCCGCTTCTCCAGTCCCTGCAAAGCCGGGTGGTGAAGCTGATGAATGTCGAATTCATCCCCACCGGCAACTTTGCCGGGCTTGCGAACTTCAATGTCACCGACGGCACCCACATCGTGCCGGTCCGGGTGGCGACCACGCGGCTCGACTTGGTCGGCCAGCCGATACCCGTCGGTCCGGTCAACATCACCGGGGTATTGAGCTTTTTCAACGGGGTGCAATTTCTGGTCCGTTCTCTCGATGACATCGAAACACTCGTCGTCCCGATCGAGGATCCCTATGAGTCCTGGCTGGCCGGCTTCCTCAGTTTCGAGGAATTGATGGACGAAACCATCGCCGCCCCTGGTGCCGATCCCAGCCGGG
This sequence comes from Puniceicoccaceae bacterium, assembly GCA_007695295.1. Taxonomy (GTDB): domain Bacteria; phylum Verrucomicrobiota; class Verrucomicrobiia; order Opitutales; family Opitutaceae; genus REEB01. The sequence continues at coordinate 5,514 of REEB01000225.1, read as the reverse complement.
ACGGACTCACCAATCTGGAAAACTTCGTCTATGGCGGAAATCCGCTGGTGCCGTCCTCGGCGGCCCGACCGGTCGTCTCCACCGAGGAGTTCGACGGGCAGGATTACCTGTCGATTTCTTTCACCCGCACGCTTGCGGCGGAGGATATTTTGATTGAAGTCAAAGTATCGACCGGAAGTCTTTCGAACTGGGAAACCATTTGGAGCAGCACGGACAATCCGTATCCATCAGCCGACGAATCGGTCTTGGTGACCGTCGTCGACCCCGAGCCTCTCGGCCAATTCGGGGAACGTTTTCTCATCGTTGTCCTGACCCGACCTTGAGCATTTGCCCACCGACCACGCCACCATTCTTGTCTCGCGCCGGTCCACTCCTTTCATGGACCGGCCGGGGTGCCTTCCGCCTATGAAAACCACCAGCAACGGCTTCACCTTGATCGAGCTACTCACGGTCATTGCCATCATCGGGATCCTCGCGGCCATCCTCATCCCGACGGTAGGGCAGGTCCGCGACTCGGCCCGCTACAGTACCTGCCAGAGCAACCTTCGCCAATGGGCGATGGCCAATCTGCTCTTTGCCGAGGAAAACAGCGGCAACATTCCCCACGCGGGTCGCACCCCGCCCGCATGGAACGACAACCTGGTCGTCAACGGCGTCCGGGCCTGGTGGAATGCGCTTCCGCCCTACCTCGGTGAACTGCCGCTGCGTGAGCGCGGGATCCGCAATCTGCCCCAGCTCACCGACCGCTCGCTCTTCGTTTGCCCCAATGCGCGCCAACAGCAGGGCAGCTCCGCTCCGCAGTGGCTCTGCTATGGTCCCAGCGCCTACCTCGGCGACACCCGCGGCTCCGCGCTCGCGAGCGGCGAAGTCCACCTGACGAACGTGAACCGGATCGCGGAGCCCTCCCGGACCGTGCTCTGGAGCGAGACCAGCAATCATGCCGCTCCCCGGGCGGGCACCTCCGGCACTGTTTCCGGCGCGGGCTTTGCGACCGCCAATCCGGGACCCCATGCCCTCGGCACCTTTCCGCGGCATGGCAACCGGGTTCCGGTTTCCTTTTTTGACGGCAGTGTGCGGTCCTTTTCCCTGGACGAATTGGCCGTTCACTATGAACAGGCGAACAGCGACGACTTCGAGCAGGCGATCGTCATCTGGCGCACTCGCCCCAACTGAAGCGAACCAGCCCGTGCATTTTTCGGCGGCTCCTGCGGGAGCCGCTTTTTTTCAGGTGGGTTTGCGTTGGTTGGAGCGGACGACGACCAGCACCGCTCCGAGGATGAGCAGGCCTCCAAAAAGGACCTGTGCACCCGGCCGTTCGTTCAGGATCAGGACCGCGAGCGCGACCGTCCAGACCGGCTGCATGGAGAGCAGCAGTGCGGTGGTACTGGCCGCGAGCCGCTTGAAGCCCCCCAGCATGAGGAGCTGGGCGCTGGTCGTGAACACGGCGCCGAGCAGGCCCAGGCCGATCCAGTCCTTCGGCTCGATCTCGCCGGCCGAGAGCAGGAGCAAAGGCCCGAAGACCAAGGCGGCGGCGAGAAACGGGTAGACCAGCAGCGGACCGTAGCCGGTGGTGGGGATGAGGGCCTTGTTGGCGAGGTTGGCGAAGGCCAGCGACAGCCCCGAGGCCACCCCGGCCGCCACTCCTTGGAAGAGCCGGTCACCCGGATCCCAGCCAGGCAGGAGAAGGAAAACCCCCAATGGCACCAAGGCCGAAGCCGCCAGCACGATGCGGTTTAAACGTACCCGCAGCACAAAGGGCTCGAGCAGGGCGGTCAGCAACGGGTAGGTGAACAGGGCCAGCACCGCCACTGAGACGGTGGAGAGGCGGATGGAAAGGAAGAAGAAAAACCAGTTGCCGCAGAGACCGGCGCAGGAGAGGGCGAGCCAAAGACGCCGCCCAGCCGGGACGGCGGGCAGAAGCGGTTTGCCTTGGAAGAGGCGGAAAACGAGGATGGCGGCGACGGCAAAGAGCGCCCGGCCGCCCGCCATCGGTCCCGCCTCCAGGCTGAGCAACCCGGCCACGATTCCGACCAGGCTGAAGGCGAGGGTGGCGCCGCCAACGGCCCAGAAGCCGGCGGTGGCTTGGCGGGACGCGGCGTCCCCCGGTGGGCTCACGTGACCGTCTCGTCCAACTCCCGGCCCAGCGCCTCGTAATGCCGGCGGCGGTTTTTACGGTCTCGTTCCTGCTCCTCAAGCGCGAGCCGGGCGACATCCTCGGCCACCTCCCGGGGTGTGACGATGACCCCGTCGCCGTCCGCGACCACGACATCGCCCGGGTAAATGGTGACGCCGCCAACCGCGACCGGCACGTTGTGGGCATCATACTGGATGCGGCCCTGGACCATGCCTTGGGAAATGAAAGCGGACCAGAACGGCACCTTCTGCAAGATGCATTCATCGGTGTCGCGCACGCCGCCGTTGCTGAGAAAACCGCGGCAGCCCTTGCGGATGCAGCCGAGGGTGTTGTCCGAGCCCATGAGGCCGGCGTCGGCCCCGCTCTGGTCGATGACGGCGAAGTCCCCCTCGACCAGTTCGTTGGTCCAGGGGTAGGTGCAGATCTCGCCGTAGTAGCGGCCGGACCATTTCGCATACTCCGCCTCACTCAAGGCAGGAATGGTGCCGCGGTAGGGCAGGTAGCGCACGGTGCGGGCGAAGCCGCAGGCGCGGGTGCGGAAGAGCGGCCGGATGTCGGGGGCGACGGAACGCGGCGTGCGCCAGCCGAGGGTGTCGAGGGCGTCACGCACATCAGCCACGCGCAGGCGGCCGAAGTTTTCGAGCAGGGCAGGGTTATTTTCGGGGATTGTCATGGCGGTGGTGATACAGAGTGTTTGGGTCATCAGACCACGGGTGCCCGGGGTCGGTCAAGCCGCTTGACCGCCTCCCAGATGCGAGCGGCAGCGAGGACGTAGCGGTCTTTGCCGGCTTCCCGCCCCGGGTCGTACTCTTCCGGAGGCATGGGCGGGCCATAGACCACGTCCACCGCGGTGCCGAGGCGGGGCAGCCGGCGGTGGCGGCCGAAAGCCTCGAAGGTGCCGAAGAGGCGGGCGGGAATCACGGGCACGGTGGTCCGGCAGGCGATCAGGCCGACGCCCGGGCGGGAGGCACCGAGGGTGCCGTCGGTCGAGCGGGTGCCTTCGGGAAAAAGCACCAGCGGCCGGCCTGCCTTGAGGGCGGCGATGGTCTGGCGGAGGGCGGCGACGTCGGCTTCGCCGTCGCGATCCACGGGGATGGTGCGGACGGTGCGCAGCCACCAAGAGGCGAGGCCGGGTTTGAAGAGGCTGCGGCGGGCGAAGAAGACGAGCTGGCGTTGGAAGTGGCAGCCCAGCAGCGGCGGATCGAGGAAACTGGCATGGTTGGAGGCGATGATGAACGGCCCCTCGGCGGGAATGTGCTCCACCCCGCTGACCTCTCCGGGGAAGAGGACCCGGTGGGCGCTCGCACACCAGTAGTGACAAAACCAGTACACTCCCTCCGCCGGGGTCATGCCGCGGCGGGGGCGAGACCTCCCTGGCGGAGGATCTCCGCGGCGGCCTCGACCACCTCCCCGAGGGTGAGGTGGGTGGTGTCGATGACGGTGGCACCGGGAGGGCGGACGAGGGGAGCGGTGGCGCGGCTGCTGTCGAGCCGGTCTCTTTCGCCGATGGTGTCGGTCTGGCCCTGGCCGGCCCGGCGGCGGGCTCGGGTGGTGGGATCGGCCTCGAGAAAGAGGCGGAAAGGTGCATCCGGGAAAATGACGGAGCCGATGTCGCGGCCTTCCATGGCCAGCCCGCGAAAGCCGCGGCCGGCCGCGGTGCCCGCGAGACCGCGCTGGTAGGGCAGGAGAAAGGAGCGCACCGCGGGGAGGGCGGCGAAGCGGGAGACGGCTTGGTTGATGGCCTCGCCGCGCAGCTCGTCGCCGAAAACATGGCCGTCGATCTCAATGCGGGCCTCGTGCCCGTCGACGCGGGTGCCGAGGCTGAGTTTCCCGAGTGCGGAGTTGACGGCCGCTTCGTCCTCTGGGGCAACCTTCGCCTGGAGCAGGCAGTGCGTGAGCGCCCGGTAGTGGGAGCCGGTGTCCACGTGAAGGAGATGGAACATCCGGGCGAGCGCTTGGGCGGTGGTGGATTTGCCGGAGGCGGCGCCGCCGTCGATGGCGACCACGGGCAGCCGGCCGGGGCTGTGGTTGGAAGGGGTGGAGGGGAGGTCCATGCGGTCAGGTGGCGCCGGATTCGCGGCGGAGGGTCTCAAGGACGGAAAAGAAGTCGGGATACGTCTTTGCACTGCAGGCGGGGTTTTCGACAGAGAGCCAAGGGCGGCCGTCGCGGTGCAGATCGTGGCAGCCGAGGATGCCGAAGCTCATTGCGATGCGGTGGTCCTCGTGCGTGGGAATGGAAGCGGGTTGCAAGGGCGCCGGGTGGATGGTGATGGCCCCCGGTTCGTCCTCGACCTTCTGCCCGAGGAGGCGGAGGCCCTCGGTGGTGGCGGCGATGCGGTCGCACTCCTGGTGGCGGGTGTGGCTGATGCCGGTGATGCGGCTTTTGCCGCGCAGGAGCGGTGCGCAGGCGGCGAGAGTCATGAAGGTGTCCGAGATGAAAAAGAAGTCTTCCGTGAGTCCCTTGGGGGGCTGCCGCTTGGGATCGAGCCGACTGACCGTGCCCTCTTCGGTCTCGGTGATCCGGAGGCCGGATTTTTTGAGCACGGCGGCGAAGGCGGCATCGGCCTGGAGGGAGTCCGGGCGGAGATCGCGCAGCAGGACCTCACCGCCGGTGACGGCGGGCAAAGCAAGGAAATAGCTCGCGGCGGAGGCATCGGGCTCGATGCGGTAGTTGGCTTCGGGAAAACTGTATGGGCTGGGCTTATCGATGCGGAAAGAGCTCGAGCCGGGCTCGTGCACGATGGTTTCGAAGCCGAACTGCCGCATCATGCGCAAGGTCATTTCCACGTAGCCGGGGCGGATGGAAGGATCCTGCAGCCGGATTTCCAGATGCCCTTCGCAGTAGGGGGCGACCATGAGAAGGGCGGAGAGAAACTGGCTGCTTTCGGTGGCGTCGATATCGACGGCGCCGCCGGTAAGGCCCTTGGACTCGATTTCGAGGGGCAGGTGGTCGTCGTTGGAGCGGATGCGGGCTCCGAGTTGCTCGAGGCTGCGAATGAGGCCGCGCATGGGGCGGCGGTGCATGGCGGCGGACCCTTTCAGGCGGTAGTGGCCGAGTGGATGGAGGGCGCAGAAGGCGGAGAGGAAGCGGGCGGAGGTGCCGGAGTTACCGACATAGAGTTCGGCTTCGGCGATGGGGATTTCGCCACCGAGGCCTTCAATGCGGATGGTGCCGGCGGCGGCGTCCGGATCGACCTCAAATCCCAACACTTGGAGGGCCGCAATCATGAGAAGGGTGTCCTCGCTGAAGAGAGCGTTTTCGAGGACGGTCTCTCCGACGGCCAGAGCTCCGAGGATGAGGGCGCGGTTGGTGATGCTCTTTGAGCCGGGCAGGGTGACCGCAGCGCGGGCGGGGGCGGTGAAAGGAGGAACCGGGTAGG
>REEB01000197.1 GCA_007695295.1 Puniceicoccaceae bacterium | reverse complement strand
CCGCCGCTACTGGGACTTCCGCTCCCTCGGCCACGGCGACATTGAGTTTGAGGACATCATCGTCGCCCTCAACGACATCGGCTACAAAGGCCCGCTCTCCGTCGAGTGGGAGGACATCCGGATGGACCGCGTCCACGGCGGATCGGAAGCGGCCGCTTTTGTGCGCCAGGTCGACTTTGCGCCCAGTGGCGTGGCCTTCGACTCCGCCTTCGACAAGAAAAACCAATAAGCGGACCGCACCGCACCCCGCCCCACCCCACAACCCACACTCTCCCAACAATAATTTTATGAGTCAAAAAATCGGAATCATCGGCGCCGGCGGCATGCTGCGCTACCACGTGGAAGGATTCCGCTCCGCCGGAGCGGACATTGTCGCGATCGCCGACGTCAACGAAGCCGCGGCCAAGAGCGCCGCCGAGGCCAACGGCATCCCGAAGGTCTTCACCGATGTCGGGGCGATGCTCCGGGAGGCCGCGGAGCTGGATGCGGTCTCCATCATCGTGCCGAACAAGTTTCACGCCCCGCTCGCCACCCAGGCGCTCAAGGCCGGCAAGCACGTCTTCTGCGAAAAACCCCCCGCGCTCACCGGTCGCGAGGCCAAGGCCATGGTCGAGGTCGCGAAAAAGGCGAAGAAGACCCTCATGTTCAACTTCAACAACCGCGCCCGGCCCGAGTCCATGGCCATGATGGACTACGTGCGCCAAGGCACGGTCGGCCGCATCAACAGCGCCCAAGCGAAGTGGATCCGCCGCACCGGCATCCCGGGCTTCGGCGGTTGGTTCACCAACAAGGCCCTCTCCGGAGGCGGCCCGCTCATCGACCTCCTCCACATGCTCGACCTCGGGCTCTACTTCATGGGGTATCCGGAGCCCGAATACGTGCTGGCCCAGACCTTCACCGACTTCATCAAGGACAAAAACTTCAAGGGCCCCTGGGGCATCCCCGACGTCGCCAAGGGCGTCAACGATGTCGAGGCCGCCGCCCACGGCATGGTCCGCATGAAGACCGGCCAAGTCATCTCCTTCCAGATCTCCTGGGCTGAGATGGTTAAGCGCGAGGAGGTCTCCGTCACCTTCCAGGGCACCGGCGCCGGCGGCATGGTCCGCCGCCTCTTCGGCAGCGACGGGCTCGACGAAACCGCGATCGACGAAAGCGAGCTCTACGTGCAGGAAAACGGCCGTTCGGTCGACCGGCGCATCATCGTGCCGGCCGACGAGACGATGGGCCGGACCCGCTCCGCCGCCAACTTCGTCCTCACGCTCGACGGCAAGGAGAAGCCGCTCAACAGCGCCGACGAAGCCGTCAGCCTCATGCGCATCATCGACGCCGCCTACCGCTCCGCCGCCACCGGCAAGCCGGTCAAGTGCTGAACCCCCACTCCCCCCACCTCATGAGCCTGAAACGCAAACTCCGCATGGGCATGATCGGCGGCGGGCGCGGCGCCTTCATCGGCAGCGTCCACCGCATGGCCGCCGCGCTCGACGGCCGCATCGAGCTGGTCGCCGGCTGCTTTTCGGCCGATCCGAAAAAATCCCGTCTCAGCGGGGCCGACCTCTTCCTCGATCCCGACCGGGTCTACGGGAGCTATGAAGAGATGGCCGAGGCGGAGTCCGCCCGCCCCGCCGGCGAGCGCCTCGACTTCGTCTCCATCGTCACCCGCAACAACACCCACTTCGACGTCGCCAAAACCTTCCTCAAGGCCGGCTTTAATATCATCTGCGACAAGCCGCTCTGCTTCACGCTCAAGGAGGCCGTGCAGTTGCGCAAAACCATCCGGGAGACCGGCAAGGTTTTCGCGCTCACCCACAACTACACCGGCTACCCGATGGTCAAGGAGGCGCGCCACTGGGCCCGTTCCGGCGCGCTCGGCAAGATCCTCAAGGTCGTGGTCGAGTACCCGCAGGGCTACGCCATCACCGCCCTCGGCAACAAGGGCGAGGGAGGCATCAGCAACTGGCGGATGGACCCCTCCGTGGCCGGCCCCTCCAACTGCATGGCCGACATCGGCACCCACGCGCACAACCTGCTCCGCTACATCACCGGGCTCGAGATCGAGGAGCTCTGCGCCGACCTCTCCACCTTCATCCCCGGCCGGCCCCTCGACGACGACGGCAATGTCCTCCTCCGCCTCAACGGCGGCACCAAGGGCATCCTCTACGCCTCCCAAGTCTCCAACGGCGACGAAAACAACCTCAACATCCGCGTCTACGGAACCAAGTGCTCGCTGGAGTGGTATCAGGAAAACCCCAACGACCTCATCATCAAGGAGGTCAACCAGCCCCGCAAAGTCTGCCGCCGGGGCAACAGCTACCTCTCCAAGCCGGCGCAGGACAACACCCGCACCCCCTTCGCCCACCCCGAGGGTTTCATCGAGGCCTTCGCCAATGTCTACCTCGCCGCCGCCGAAGCCATCGCCGACGAGGTTGCGGGGAAGAAACCGCCCAAAGGAGGCTACGATTTCCCCACCGTGGACGACGGCATCGCCGGCATGGTCTTCATCGAGACGGTGGTGAAATCGTCCAAGGCCAAGGCCAAGTGGACCCCCTTCAAGCTGCCGAAGTAGCCCGCTCCCCAGTCCGCCACGGCGGGGCGCCGGCCGCCCCGCTTCTCCCTCCGCCCGGCAAGCCCCGCTCGCCGGGCTTTTTGTTGCCCCGCGGCGGGGATCGGGGGTTCTCCCGGAGCAGTTTGGGCGGCGCGGGGTTGACAACAGTGTTAAGGTCAACCCTTCCCCCCCGCCTCCCCACCCAGTTGGAGCCATCCGCTCCCACAACCCAAGCCTATCATGCTTCCACAGAATCCGACTCCACAATCCTACGGAAACGACCCCCTCGCGGTCCGCGACACCGGCAAATACAAAGAAGAATACGTCCAGTCCTTCGTCGAGAAGTGGGACGAGCTGATCGACTGGAAGGCCCGCGCCGAGAGCGAGGGCGACTTCTTCATCAAAGAGCTCAAGCGCCGCGGAAAGCGCAAGATCCTCGATGTCGCCACCGGCACCGGCTTTCACTCCCTGCGGCTCATCGAGGCCGGCTTCGAAGTCGTCAGTGCCGACGGCAGCCCCGAAATGCTGACCAAGGCCTTCCAGAACGGCCGCCGCCGCGGCCAGATCCTGCGCACCATCCAAGCCGACTGGCGCTGGCTCAACCGCGACGTCCACGGCAAATACGACGCCGTCATCTGCCTCGGCAACTCCTTCACCCACCTCTTCGACGAACGCGACCGCCGCAAGGCCCTGGCCGAGTTCTACGCCGCCCTCCGCCACGACGGCATCCTCATCCTCGATCAGCGCAACTACGACGCCATCCTCGACCATGGCTTCTCCACCAAGCACACCTACTACTACTGCGGCGAAAACGTCCGCGCCGAGCCCGAGCACGTCGACGACGGCCTCGCGCGCTTCCGCTACACCTTCCCGGACGGCTCCGCCTTCCACCTCAACATGTTCCCGCTCCGGCAGGCCTATATGGAACGCCTGCTCGGAGAAGTCGGTTTCCAGAGCATTCACAAATACGGCGACTTCCAGGAAACCTACCGCGGAGACGACCCGGATTTCCTCATCTTCATCGCCGAAAAACAATACGTGGAAAAGCCCGTCTCCACCACCACCCGGGAGGTGCCGCGATGACCCGCCCCGCCGACAATGTCGTCGACACCGCCCGCGCCTACTACGACAGCGACGACGCCGACAACTTCTACTACCACGTCTGGGGTGGCGAAGACATCCACATCGGGCTCTACGAAAGTGAAAAGGAGCCGATCGTCGACGCCAGCCGCCGCACCGTCGACCGGATGGCGGGCATGATCCGCCGCGACCTCGCCTCCGCCCGCCTGCTCGACATCGGGGCCGGCTACGGCGGCTCGGCCCGTCGGCTGGCCGAGCGCTCCGGCTGCCACTGCACCTGCCTCAACCTCAGCTCGGTCCAAAACCGCAGAAACCGCGAAGCCACCGCCGCCCGCGGCCTCGCCGACCGCATCGAAGTGGTCGACGGCAATTTCGAGGACCTGCCCTTTGCGGATTCGGCTTTTGAGGTCGTCTGGTGTCAGGATTCGATCCTGCACAGCGGCGACCGCGAGCGGGTCTTCCGCGAAGTCGACCGCGTCCTGCGCTCCGGCGGGGAGTTCATCTTCACCGACCCCATGCAGACGGAAGACGTGGACCCGGCCGTGCTCCAGCCGGTGCTCGACCGCATTCACCTCGCCTCGATGGGCTCGATCGCCACCTACCGCAACTACGCCGACCGCCTCGGCTGGGAGGTCCTCGCCGTCGAGGACCTTTCCCCGTATCTGCCCAGGCACTACGGCCGGGTTTTGGAAGAGCTGGAGAGCCGGGAAGACGAACTGCTCGACGTCTGCAGCCGCGACTACCTCGAGCGGATGAAAACCGGCCTCCGCCACTGGATCCGGGCGGGCCGGGACGGTGCCCTCGCCTGGGGCATTCTCCACTTCCGCAAACCCTGAAACAAGGGGGCCGGGGTGGCGCGGAGACCGCTTACTTGAAGGTAAAGGGCTGGACGCCGTGCGCGTAGACCGGACGACCCTTGCGGGTCGGCGGGGTGAACTCCCACTCTTGGATCGCTTGGAGCGCGACGGCGGCGAGCAGCTCGTCCTCGGCCCGCCGGATGCCCGGCACGCGGACCTTGCCATCCGGATCAATGACGAAGTGCACCATGACCTCACCGGTCAGGTCCATCCCGCGCGCTTCCTCGGGAAACACCGGGGCGACCTCCTTGGTCCGCTCCGGGAGCCGGTCCAGCTCATCGAAACGGGAGAGGCGGTAAAAGTCCGGATTCGTGAAGCGATCGAGCATGTTCATGAGAAACTCGGTCGTGGTCATGTTGGTGACCGTGCCCCGGAGTGAAAAATCCGAGCGCAGGATAACCCGGGACTGGGCTGCTTCACCCTCGACCAAAGCGGGCTGAAACGTCCACTCGCGGACCGAACGGGCCAGCGCCATCCCGAATTGAGGGTGGGAAGCATCGTAGACCACCACATCCGCAGGCCGGCCCTGCTGGTCGACCACGACCACGACGCGGGCAAACCCTTCAATGCTCCGGGCCCGAAGCAGATACGGATAGTTGACGGGCGTCTGGGTCTCGATTTTTGGAGGGCGGTAGTCCTCAGTGCCGGGTGCCGCCAGCACCGTGGCGAAGGCGGGCACGGACAACCCGGCCACCAAGACGGCTGAGAAGAGAGCGTAAACGATGGATTTCATAATAGGTGGTTCGGCGAAACGAGCCGGCAATCAAGCCAACCATAAAATACTGGACCATCTGCTTTGCGCAAGCCGGTCGGGGGGAAAGCCCGCTCGGCACGCTTCAGGGATCGAAGACAAACGGTTGCGCCACATGCACATAGACGGGACGTCCTCCGCGTACCGGCGGATCAAATTTCCAATCCTCGATCACCCCCAGGGCGAGGGCCGCCAGCCTCGGATCATCGGCGGAGCGCACCCCGGGCACGCGAACGTTGCCATTGGGGTCGATCACGAAGTCCAGCATGACCGTTCCGACCAGTTCGGCCGCCTCTGCTTCCCATTCCTCGGGAATTCCTGGCGCCACGGTGTGCCGGGCACGGAGCGGCTGATCGAGTTCGTCCGCCCGCACGACCCGGAACTGGTCCCGCGGGCTGGTCATGCCATCGATGCGGTTGGAAGTGAAATCAGTCCGGGTGAGGATGACGATCGAGCGGCCCAGCCTGAGCTCGGCACTGACGACCAGACGGGACCGGATCGCCTCGTCCTGCCAGCGGGCGGGCTGAAAGCTCCACTTCCGCACTGACCGGGCCAAGGCCTCACCGAAGTCCCGATGGGAAGCATCCACGGGCACCGCATCCAAGGCCCGGCCCGCCTCATCAATCGAAACCAGAACCCGGGCAACCCCTTCCCGCCCTCGGGCGGACATGGTGTAAGGATAATTCACCGGGGTGGTTTTGAGGATTTCCGCCGGGGTGAATTCCGGCGGCAGGTCGGCCGGGGACGTGCTCGTTGCAGCCTTCGCGACTGGATCAAGCAACACGGCTCCCAGGAAAATGGAGAAACAAACGAGGAGTCGGTGCATGGCGGGTGGGGTTTGAAGATAGTTTGGTCCCTTTCATCCAGAAGGCAAGGAAGGCCCGTGGTCTAACCGTCCTGGACCGGGAAATGGTCCGCCCAAGCCGCAAGCGGACTCCGGCATGACAGCCTTCGCCCGGAGCTCCGCGGAGAGCGAAGGCTGAGGGGACCGCCGTCTCACGACGGCAGCTACGGACGGGGGGTGGCTCGCCCTACCAGTGAGGGTTCGGCCGGGCGGCGCGATGGTAGGGCGGTTTCGCCGAAGCCGCCGTTTCGGATCAGCACCGAACTATTGGAAAAGGGACAGGCTATTTTCCGCCGTCTCACGACGGCAGCTACGGATGGGGACGTGGTCGTAGCTGCCGAGGTGACGAGGCGGGCTCCCGGGAGGCCGCGGCTTGCATCGGCCGGGCAGCCTGCCATGGTCGGTCATCGCAGACCCGCTCCATGGCATCTCACCGCATTTTGGCCGAATGGTATTACCAGTTGGGCGCGGCCCTTGAGGCGGGGTTGCCCCTGCCCCGGGCATTGGATACCGTGCGCGTCCTCTCCAGCGCCCGGAGGCGGGAGCTGCAGGAGCGGCTGCGGGCCGGGGAGAGCTTCGAGCAAATCCTCGCCACCGGGCCGGACTGGATGCCCGAGCCGGACCGCCTCATGCTGGCCGGCGGGGTGGTTTCCGGACGCCTGCCCGAGGTGCTGAAGCGGCTGGCGAAATTCCGCCAAGGCGCGGCGCGAAGTGTTCGCCGGATGCTGGCCGCCCTCGCCTACCCGGTCCTGCTGTTGCATGCGGCGGCGCTCTTGCTGCCGGCGGCGACGCTGGTGACCGACGGCACCCTCGCCTACGGCGCTTCAGTGGGGCGGTTTCTCGGTCCCTTCTGGGCGGTGGCGATTCTCGGGTGGCTGGTCCTGCGCTGGTTTCCCCGGCTGCGCTGGGCCCTGGTCAATCTGCTCCCCGGCATCGCCGGCTGGAGCCGGGCCCGCGACCGCGCGTTGCTGGCCTTTCTCCTCGAAGGCTTCTACGCCGCCGGCATCCCGCCCTCGGAGGCGTGGCCGCGGGCGGGCCGCGCCACCGGCAATCCCTTTTTCACCCGCCTCGGCGAAGCCGCCGGGCAGGCCGCCCGTGAAGGCCGCCGGCCCGGCGAAGTGCTGGAGGAGCGCCCGGCCCCGGGGGACCTCTTTGTCCGCAGCTACATCCAGGCCGAGGAAAGCGGCAAGCTGGAGGAAAGCCTCGGCTGGCTGGCGGATCACTATGAGGAGGAAGCCGGCCGCAAGCTCCTGCTCGCCGCCACCTTGTATCCAACCATTCTCTACATGATGATTGTGCTCTGGATCGCCATCCGGATCGTGCTCGCTTTCGCCGCCTACTTCCAAGGCATTGACTCCTTTTTCGAATGAACACGGATGCCCCCGCCTCCGGAACGGCCGCCAAACCCGTCTACTCGAAGAAGAAAGTCTTCGCCTGGGCGCTCTACGACTTCTCCAACAATCCCTTCAACACCCTCGTGGTGACGTTCGTCTACTCGACGTTCTTCACCGTCGCGATCGCCTCGGACTCCGTCACCGGCACGACCCAGTGGTCGCAGGCGATGGCGGTGAGCGCGGTGCTGGTGGCCTTGCTTTCACCCTTGCTGGGCGCCTTGGCCGACCGGGCCAATGCCCGCAGAGGGTTGCTGGCCGCCTTCACCTTCCTCTGCGTCGGCACCACCGCCCTGCTTTATTTTCCCATCGAGGGCCAAGTGGCATTGGCGCTGGGGCTTTTCATCGTGGCCAACTTCGCCTTCGAAGTCAGCTACGTCTTCTACAACTCCTACCTGCCCGCGCTGGGCCCGCGCAACCGGATCGGGCGGATCTCGGGCTTCGGGTGGGCGATGGGCTATGTCGGCGGGCTGCTCGCCCTCGTCGTCGCCCTCGTCGTCTTCATCCAGCCGGAGACGCCTCCCTTCGGCCTCGATGCCGAGACCGGCGGCCATGTGCGCGCCACCAACCTGCTCGTGGCGGGCTGGTATGCGCTCTTCGCTCTTCCGCTGCTCCTGACCGTGCCCAACCCCCCCCGGCGGCACCGGCCGACCGAGGCGGGCCTGGTGCGCTCGACCTTCCGCGAACTGGGCCGGACCTTCGCGGAGATCCGCCGCTTCCGCCAAGTCTTCCGCCTGCTGCTGGCCCGGCTGCTCTACAACGACGGCCTTATCACCCTCTTCGCCTTCGGGGGCATCTATGCCGCCGGTACTTTCGGCATGGATACGGGGCAGATCCTCGTCTTCGGCATCGTCCTCAATGTCGCCGCCTGCTTGGGGGCCTTCAGCTTCGGCTACATCGACGACCGGCTCGGCGGCAAAAAGACCCTCTTCATCACTCTCGCCGGCCTCATCGCCGCCTCCTGCGCCGCCGTCCTTTCACCCAATGTAGTGGTTTTCTGGATCGCGGCGATCATCGTGGGCCTGTTGGCGGGCCCGAACCAGGCCACCAGCCGGTCGCTCCTGGGGCGCTTCACGCCCAGTTCCAAGGAGGGCGAGTTCTACGGCTTCTTCGCCTTCTCGGGAAAAATCACCGCCTTCCTCGGGCCCTTCGCCCTCGGCTGGGTGACGGCCCTGACCGGCAGCCAGCGCGCCGGCATGGCCGTGGTGGTGGTCTTCTTCATCCTCGGCGCGATCGTTCTCTGGACGGTCGACGAAGAGGAAGGCCGCGCCATCGCCGACCGCACCGACTCAAGCAACGCTTCATGACCGAACCCGTTCTTTCCCGTGCCCTCCTGCGCCGCCGCCCCTACCTGCTCCGCGTCCTGCGCGACCTGATTCGCCTATCGACCGTCAACCCTCCCGGCCGCGATTACCTGCCCTGCTGCACCTACCTGCGCGAGCGGCTGGCCGAGCTGGGCTTTTCCGCCAAGGTCCACCGCGTCCCGAAAACTCTGCTCCGCCGGACTTGGCCCGACCTGGCCGACTTCCCCCGCGCCAATGTGCTGGGATCCCGCCCCCACGGCGCCCCGCACACCCTGCATTTCAACGCCCATTTCGACGTCGTGCCCGCCTCGGCCGCAGGCTGGACGGGATCGCCCTTTCAGCCGGCGGTGCGCGAGGGCTGGATCTACGGCCGCGGTGCCGCCGACATGAAGGGGGCCGTCGCCAGCCTGCTGCTGGCCCTGCACGCCCTCCACGACCTGAAGGCCCGCCCGGGCGTGAACCTCGAGGTTTCCTTCACCGCCGACGAAGAGACGGACAGCACCCTCGGGGCCGCCTGGCTGCTGGAGGAAGGACTCGTGCGGGCCGACCACGCCATCATCTGCGAGGGCGGCGGCAATCTCGGTATCGGCGTGGGTCACAACGGCGTGCTCTGGTTTCAGCTCACCCTCGAAGGCAAAGCCGCCCATGCCTCCACGCCGAAACTCGGCATCAACGCCGTCTCCGCCCTCGCCCGGCTGGTGCCCCGGCTGGAGCGCTACGCCCGCTCCCTCCAACGCATCCGCTTCCGGGCGCCCGACGGCAGCCTGCGCACCGCCACGCTCAACATCGGCGGGGTGGTCCAGACCGGCGAGGACGCCAAGATCAACACCGTGCCCGGCAGCGTCGCGCTGACCCTCGACCGCCGGCTCCTGCCCAATGAGGATGCCGCCGCCGCCGAGGCCGATCTGCGCCAGGCCCTGACCGCGGCGGCGGACCTGATCGCACCGGCCCGCCTGCGGGTGGAACGGCTCAACTGCCAGGAGGCCTGCTTTCTGGATCCGAATCATCCCCTCCCGGCCGGCTTCGCCGCTTCCGTGAAACGCATTCACGGCCGCTCTCCCGCCTTCATCACCTCGTTCGGCTTCAACGACGCCCACTATTTTTCCCGGATCGGCGGACTGCCCGTGATCGGCTACGGACCGGTGGGTGAAAATGACCACGGGCCGGATGAGCGCATCCGGATCGACGACCTTCTCACCACCGCCGCGGTTTACGCCGACTTCATCCTCGGCGGCGGAAGCTTCCCCGCCGCCGGACCGGCCCGCACGCTCAGTTCGTCCATGGCTGAATAAAGCGGTCGATCTCGTTGAAGAGCCGCAGGCGGTTTTCTTCGCTGTCGATGGAGTGGGCCTCGTTGGAAACCTGGATCCAACTGAATTCCTTGTTCTGTCGCCGCAGTGCGGATACGAGACGGCGGGATTGGCCAATATCCACGTTGATGTCCTGCTCGCCGTGGTAGATGAGGACGGGGGCGCGGATGCGATCGATGAACTGGATCGGCGAGGCCGCCTCGAGGCGCGCGCGCTGCTCGCGGTCGGTGGGATCGCCGATCCGGGTGCGCCAATACTCGTAGGCGAAGCGCCGGTTCCAGCGGCCACGGTAGGTGTTGATGTGTTCGACGAGGTCGACCACGCCGAAGATATTGATGCCGAACTGGTAGAGTTCGGGTGTTTGGGTCAGGCCGACCATGGTGGCGTAGCCGCCCCAGCTCGCGCCGATGATCCCGATCCGCTCGGGGTCGGCGATGCCTTGCTCGATGGCCCAGCGAACGCCGTCGGTGACATCCTGGTTCATGGCTTCGACATTGCGGAAGGACGAAGTCAGGTGGCGCGCTCCGTAGCCGGTGGACCCGCGGAAGTTGATCTGCAGGACCGCGAAGCCGCGATCGGCGAAAAATTGCGTCCACGGATCCCAGCCCCAAGTATCGCGAAACCAAGGTCCGCCATGGACGTAGGCGACCATCGGCACCGGACCGTCGCCGGCGTTACGCGGGCGCGTCAGGTAGCCGGGGATGGTCATGCCGTCGGAGGCTTCGAAGCGGATCGGCTCCATCGGCACGAAGGCGGAAGCGTCCAGCCAAGGCCGCGGATCGGCCAACTTTTCGATCTCCATGCGTTCGAGATGAAGCAGGAAAAACTCCGGGTGCTGGACGTCGGAGAATGAGCGGATGATGACCCGGCGCCCACTGCGATCGCCCCCGGTTAGGATATTAAACCGGTCTGGCAATACGAGATCAACGTCCCGCTGAAGGGCTTCGCGTTCCTCGTCGAACCAGACGTAGGTCGGTTTGTCGCGTTGGTAAATCACACCCAGGAAGCGACCATCCGCCGGAGAGTAAATCCCGCGGCTGAAGCCGAAACCGCCCTCAATATCAAAGTCTTCGTCGGCCAAGAACTCCTCCAGCTCCAATTTTTCGGGATCGAGAAGATACAACGCCCGGGTGTCGCGACCACCAAGCCGCGCGGCCACCACGATTCGGCGGTTGTCGTGGTAGAAGCCCCAGGGCTCGAAGTTGCGCACATCATCGGCGGATTCGGAGATGGTCTTCCAGGAACTGTTGGCAGTCTCCCGGTAGATGAGGTAGTTGCTCCCGTCCTCCTCCAAGCCGAAGCCGAGCCGGACAACCCCGTTCTGGTCGGGTATCCAACCGCGAATCTTCCCGGGGTTGCGGAAGTCCAGCCGTAACCGCCCGTTGTTGATATTCATCCGGTAGACATCGGGAAACTGCGCGGCGTGACTGTTGTTGAGGACGAGCACGTGGTCGGCGTCATCGGGCAGGCGGTGAATGACCTCCGTGTAGCGGAAGGCGACATCCCTCCCCCGCCCGGACCCGCCAAAAGGCCGCACGATGGTGCGGAAGTTGGAGCCGTCGATATTGACGGCGTAAAGGCCGCCGGCGAACCGCGGTACTTCGCGGTCGCGTTCGGAGTCCATTCGGTAAGCGAGCCGCGTGTCGGACAGCCAACTGATTGTGCGGATATCCACATCGCGCTCCCGGGTGAGGAGGCGGGGCGTGCGCTCGTCAAGGTC
>REEB01000134.1 GCA_007695295.1 Puniceicoccaceae bacterium | reverse complement strand
GGGTTCCCCCGGGGGGGCGGGGGGGGGCGGGCAAAACCGCGGGGGGGGTTTTGAGCCGGCGCCGCATATGGGCGGGGGGGGGGCCGGAAACGCCGAACTCGGTGTAGGCGGTGTGGCGGCTGCGGGCGAAGGTCTGGTGGATCTCGCGGCCCTGCTCGTCGCGAAAGCGGTAATCGCCGTGGCCCATGCCGTCGACCGGGGCGGTGGGGAGAAACGGGGTCTGCGGATCGAGGTCGTAGCAGTTGCGGTTGAGCAGCCGGAGCGGGAGGGACTGGTCGGTCATGCCGGACCAGACGTTGAACAGTTCGTTGCCCCCGCACCAGAGTGCGAGGCAGGGGTGGCGGCGGAGGCGGCGGATGATGCTGCGGGACTCGCGGTCGAGCACGGCGAGGTAGTCCGGATCATCCGGGTAGCAATTGCAGGAAAGGGGAAACTCCTGCCAGACCAGCAGACCGAGTTCATCGCACTGGTCGTAAAAAGCATCCTTGGGCACGGGCGAACCGCCCCAGACGCGGAGGAGATTGAAGTGCGCCTCGCGGGCCAGCTTCAGGAGCGGGGTGTAGGTCTCCGCGGTGGTGGCGCCGGGAAAAACGTCGGTGCTGACGAAGTTGCTGCCCTTGGCGAAAATCCGGCGGCCGTTGACCTCGAGGGTGATGGGGGGATGGCTGCGGGACTTGGGAAAGTCGGCGGGTTCGCGCCAGCCGCCCTCGTGCATGACGAGCCGGATGCGCCGGAAGCCGAGGCGTTGCGTGATGGCGGCGGATTCGCCGGCCAGCTCCGCGCGAAAGGTGTGGAGGGGCTGATCCCCGTGACCCTGCGGCCACCAGAGCCGGGGGGAGGCCAGCCGGGCGTTCAGCCGGGTAGCGGTCGACTGGATACGAAACGATTCGCCGGCGACGGATTCGCCCCCGGGACCGAGGAGTGACCAAGACGCCTCCCGGCCGACGGCCTCCGGAGTGGTCCGGATGTCGATGTCCAAGTCGGCGGCCGACAAATCCTCGTCCAGCCGATAGCGGAGTTCGGCATCGATCAGGCGGGCGGTGGGGCGGCGTTCGAGCCGGGTTTCCCGCCAAATGCCGAGCGGGATGAGGCGCGGGTGCCAATCCCAGCCATAGCTGACCGCGGGCTTGACTGAGTGGGCGGCCTGCTCCCGGCCGGGGCGGGGGCTGGCTTTGGGCGCGGGATGGACGACGATTTCCAGCACGGCGCCAGCGGCGGCCTGCTCGGTGACATCAAGCTCGAAAGGGGTGAACATGCCCTCCTGGCGGTGGACCTCGAGGCCTCCGAGCCGCACCGTGCAGGCGTAATCGACTCCGCCGCAGACGAAAACCAGCCGCTCCTCGGGTCCGGCGGAGAGGGCCGGCAGGGTGGTGCGGTACGTCCACCAGCGGTCTTCGAGATCATCAAAGCGGCGAAACCGGTCGCCGTAGTGCCAATCCTCCGGCCAGCCTTCGGCGCGCGCCCAATCGAGCTGGACGGCTCCGGGAACCGTCGCGGGAACTAAGCGCTCCGGCGGCACGTCGGGTTGGTCGGCGGGGCCGACCTGCCAAGAGAGCGGGAGGGAAGGGAAAAGGGAAGGGGCGGTCACGGGCACGGGAACCCTGAAGCGCCCCAGGGTGAGAGAAAAGACTGAAAAGCCCAAGCGGTGACCATGGCGGATTTTGGGAACCGCCTGTCCCGCGGATTGGTGAGCTTGGGGGATCCCGTCCTGAATTTCCCCGCCGCTTGGGTCGGTGCACCCATCCCGGGCGCACACCCGAACCCGCAGAAGAACGGCGGCCTCAAAACTGCGGCATGGAGAACTCGCGGAAATTCGCGGGCGGGACGAAGAGACTGTCCTCGAGCTCGCGGGGGGTGATGGACTTGGCCTCCATGCGCATGGTTTCGCGGCCGCGGCGGTCGGTCTGGATCATGAGCAGCGGGAAGAAGCCGCGGTCGCCAAAGTGGTCGCGGAGGTGCTGGGGGATGGTGGCGGCGCTGCCGAACTGCTGGGGGTGGCCGAAGAAGAAGCCGAGGCCTTCGGCGGACCAGAACTCGGTGGTGTCGCCGTCAGCGTCCTTGATGATGTACTGGTGGCAGGTGTGGCCGAGGATTTCGCGGGTTTCGCCGGTGGGTTTGGGGAGGTCGTCTTCGGCCAGGTCGACCGGGGGTTCTCCGCCGCCGGGGGCCATTTCCGCGCCCATGCCGGCGAGGCGCTCGGTGTCGAGGCGCATGTACATGTTTTGCTGGGGCATGAGGACGATCATCTCGCCGGTTTCGAGGTTGAGGATGGAGGCTCCGGCCATGCCGGCTCCGCGCGACTCCTCGATGTCGAAGCGGATCTTGCTGCCCTTGATGGCGTAATTCATCGGCATGGTGCGGCGGCCGTCGCGGATTTCGAACTCGACGACGCCTTCAAAAGGCTTGGCCTCGAGGCCCGGAAGAAAAGCCGAAGCGAGCAGTGAGGTGGCAAGAACAGAGGTGGTGCGCAGGATTCGTTTCATGGAAGGAGCCATAGCAGACCGAGGCGGGAGTGCAACGATAGAACCGGAAGGCCGGACCGGAGCGGGAGGGGTGACTTCAGCGGGCAAGGCGTGAGGGAAAGGTCCCGCCGTTCGACGACGGCAGGCACGGAGGCGCTGGCCTACGACGAGAGGCCGGGGGCGAAGCCTTGGCGGAGGGTGTTTTCGGAGATGGCGCGGGGGAGGACGAACTGGTGGAGGTAGTCGGGGCCGCCGGCCTTGGAGCCGACCCCCGAGCGGGCGGCACCCCCGAAGGGATGGCGGCCGACGATGGAGCCGGTGCAGCCGCGGTTGAGGTAGAGGTTGCCGACGCGGAAATCGCGGACGGCCTGCTCGAGGTGGGCGGGACTGCGGGTGAAGACGGCCCCGGTGAGGGCGTATTCGGAATCGATGGCGCACTCGATGCCTTCCTCGAAACTGGCGACGCGGGCGATGGCGAGGATGGGACCGAACAACTCCCGCCGCATGAGATCGTGCTCCGGGGGGACATCCTCGAAAGCGATCGGGGCAACGTAGTGGCCGCGGGGCAGGTCGGCGGGCAGGGGGCACTCGGCGAGGACGGAAAGCTGGTCGCGGGCGGTGTCGACGGCGTCCCGGAGGCGGGCATGGGCATCCGCATCGATGACCGGACCGGCGAGGGAGGCGGGGTCGGAGGCGGGGCCGACGACGAGGCTGCGGATGGCTTCGGCGAGCCGCGCGCGCAGCCGCGGCCAGGCGGACTCGACCACATAGAGGCGGGAGCAGGCGCTGCACTTCTGGCCGGCATAGCCGAAGGCGGAGGGCAGGATGCCCTTGACGGCTTCATCGAGATCGGCGTCGGCATCGACGACGATGGCGTTTTTGCCGCCCATCTCGGCAATGACGCGGCGCACGTGGCGCTGGCCCGGGCCGGTGCGGGCGGCCTGCTCGACGAGGCCGAGACCGACCTCTTGGGAGCCGGTGAAAGCAATGGTGGCGACGGCGGGGTGGCGGGCGAGGGCGGTGCCGACGGTTTCGCCGCGGCCGGGGAGGAAAGCGGCGGCTTCCGGCGGGAGGCCGGCGTCAAGAAAAAGCTGATACAAGGCGGCGGCGGTGAGGGAGGACTGCTCGGCGGGCTTGAGGGCGGGGCAGTTGCCGGTGACGAGGGCGGCGGCGAACATGCCGCAGGGGATGGCAAGGGGGAAATTCCACGGGCCGATGACGGCGGCGACGCCGCGCGGCTCGTAAAAGAGACGATTGTCCTCCCCGGGTAAGTCGGTCAGCCGCCGGGGTGAGAAGAGGGCGCGGGCCTGGTGGGCGTAGTAGCGGAGAAAGTCGATCGCTTCGGCGACATCGGCATCGGCGTCGACCCAAGGCTTGCCGGTTTCGAGAATAATGAGGGCGGCGAGGCGGTGGCGCCGGGTTTCGGCGAGGTCGGCGGTTTTGAAGAGCAATTCGCAGCGCTCTTCGACGGGGGTGGCGCGCCAGCGGGGGAAAAAGGCCTGGAGGCCTTCGAGGGCGGAAAGCGCGAGTCCTTCATCGGCGGCGTGGAGCGTGCCGAGCTTGAGATCGAGGTTTTCCGGGCTGCGCACCTCCCAGGTATCGCTGGTGGAAACGGTCTTGCCGGCGATGACCGGGGCGGCTTGGAGCGGCTTGCCGGAGGTCTCGCGGAGGGCTACGGCGAGGGCCTCGCGGGCGGAGCGGAGGGTGAAGTCGGTCGGCGGGCAATTGGCGAAGGCTCGGCGGGGGTCGCCGGGGAGGTAAGCGCGGCCGTCTTCCTTGGGGGCTGCGGGCGGGGCGAGGAGGTGGTCCGGATCCTCGCCCTCGTGAAAGCCCTGGCGGAGAAAACCTTGGTTGGAGGTGTTTTCGAGCAACCGCCGCACCAGGTAGCCCATGCCGGGGATGAGTTCGCCGACCGGGGTGTATTCGCGAACCAGATACCCGCGGCGGGCAAAGACGGCCTTGATGGGGTCGGCCATGCCGTAGAGCGCCTGGATCTCGAAATCCTGCGGGCCGAGGCCGAGGTTCTCCGCCCGGACGATGGCGGCGGTGAGGGAGCGGATGTTGTGTGAGCCGAAAGCGGGCAGGACGAGGCGCCGGTTTTCGAGCAGCCGGGCGGCGAGGCGCTCGAAGGCGTGGTCGGAGGCGGATTTCTCCTGGTAGACCGGGAGGGGCCAGCCGGCGAGGCGGGCGTTGATGGTCTCGGTGTCCCAATAGGCTCCCTTGACGAGGCGGACGGCGGTGGGGGCGCCGCGGTGGGCCTGCATCCAGGCGAGCAGATCCCCGAGGTCGGCCTCGGTGCGGCGCAGGTAGGCTTGGAGGACGAGCCCGAGGCCGGGGTGGTCGCGGTGGGCGGGGGCGCCGAAAGTGCGGCGGACGACCTCGAGGGTGAGATCGGTCAGCCGGGTGTCCTCCATATCCACATAGACAAAGACCTCCGCGGCCCGGGCGCGGTCGAGGATGGTGCCGAGGCGCCGGGAGAGGACGTTGGCGGCGCGGTCGGGCGCGGCGGTTTTGATCTGGCTGTAAAGGGCGGAAAGCTTGACTGAGATGTTGCGGGGGGTGGCCTCGCCGGGGTGGCCGGGGAGAAGTTTGGGTGCGTCCTGGCGGTGGGGGAAGGCGTCGGCGAGGCGGTCGATGAGATCGAGGTAGCGTGCGAGGTAGTCCTCGGATTCGCGCTCGCTGACGACGGCTTCGCCGAGGAGGTCGACGGTGAAGGCGCGGCCGTTTTTGCGCAGCCGGCGGAGGGCGGGGAGGGCCGCTTCGGGGGTGGCTCCGATGATGAAGCGGCCCGCCATGGACCGGACCTGGCGGCGTATCAGCTTGGCGGTGACACCGGCGGCGAGCGAGTCGGGGGCGACATCAAGCCCCCATTTGAGAAGGCCGGGGATGCGGGCGGCGGCGGGGCGGAGGTACTCCTGGGCGTGGCGGACGACGGCGGCGTCGTCGTGCAACGAGGGAAGCACATCGACGAAGCGGAAGAGGGCGACCCGCAGATCCTCGTCCTGCATGGCCCACTCGAGCAATTTGTCCGAGTAGAAGGAGGCGGAAAAAAGCCCGCGGGAGGCGGCGCGGACCTCGTCAAAAAGCTCGCGGCCGAGGGCGGCGATGCGCGTTTCGGGATCGGCTGGTGAGCTGGCGGCGGCGGGCGAGGGCATGGCGGCGGAGCAAACGGAGGATAGGATCCCGCCGTGCGCGGGGCAAGCGGCCCGGTGAGGTTTTGCGATGCTGGCTGCGCCCGCGGGCGTGTTCAGGGCAGGAGCGGGGTGTTGGTTTCGAGAGAGGAAGAGAGGCGGGAGAGCAGGGTGTGAAAATCGGAGGCGGCGGGGCGGGGGCCGGTGAGGGCGAGGCAGCGATCGGCGAGCGTGCCGTGGCCGAGGATGAGGGCGATGGTCTCGCGGTCGGCGGGTGCGAGGGAGTCTCCGGGTCCGGCGGCGAGGACGGTCTGCCAGAAGCCCCGGGCATCGCCGACGGCGAGGGGGAGCCGGAAGGCATCGCGCAGCTCGGGCAGGAGGAGGGGGGTGCGCAGGCCGCGGTTGACACAGCCGAGAAACTGCTCGCGGCGGAGGCGGGTCGGGGAGCGAAGCAGCCATTTTCTGAGAAACCCCTCGCGCCGCTCCACCAGCCAACGGAGGGCGGCGATGATGAAGGCGGCGATGGCGAAATCGCAGCGCGGGCATTCCTGGAGGTCGAGGACCCGGATCTCGATGGCGCCGCGGGAGAAGCGGGCGATGGCCCCGCGGGAGTTGAGCCACTCATGGCGGATGAGACCATCCGGATCGACCGGGGCGACTTCGGCATACATCGGCTCGAGGATGGAGCGCTCGTAGTCGGCGCGATTGAGGATGGGCTCGGGGACGATCGGACCGGTGATGGAAGGGAAGCGGGCCTGGTTGGTGCGGTAGACTTCGAGGCGGGTGTCCTGCAGACCGGTGACGGCCCCTTCTCGATACGGGCTGCCGGCGGCGAGGGCGGGCAGGAGCGGCAAGAGGAGGATGACCGCGGCATGAAGAAGGGCGAACTCCTCGTCACCGGTGAAAGGGAGATTGAGGTGGAAGCTCTGGAGGTTGAACCAGCCGTGGCCGCGGCAGCTGAAGACCCGGTCGTAGTGGCGGTAGATATCCGCTCCTTCGTGCGGCCAGACCCGCGACTCCTTGGCCGGATTCATGAGCGGATGCATCGGCCCCGGGAGGAGGCGCTGGCCGCGGGTGGCGAGGCGGCGGTTGATCTCGCCGATGCAGTGGTGGAAAGCGGCCTCGGCTGCGGGGAGGTCGGCGACGGGGCGGGGCACCTTGAGCTCGAGGACGTGGGCGGCGAGTTCGTTGGAAAGCTCGCAGTCGCCGAGGGGGGCATCGGCGGAGGGCGCGCCGGTGAGATCGGTCATGAGCAGGTCGACGGCGGGCACGACCGCGAAGTCCTCCCGGCGGACGATCATGTACTCGGCCTCCAGTCCAAAGGCTTCGAAAAGGGCGAGAGGACGGCTGGCGGGGAGCGTCATGGCAGGGCGACGGCGGAGTCGGTGAGGGTGGGCCGACCTGCGACCGGGGCCATTTTGATTTTCTCGACCCGGCGGATGAGCGACTGGATGATGCGGACGTAGAGCTGCTGGCCGAGGACGAGATCCTCGATGCCGGCGTCGACATTGGGGTTGTCGTTGACCTCAATGACATAGACCTCTTCGCCGCGCTGCTTGAGGTCGACGCCGTAGAGCCCGTCGCCGATGAGATTGGCGGCGGCGAGGGCGGTGCGGATGACCTCGGGCGGGGCCTCCTCGACCGGGATGGTGTCGAAGTCGCCGCCGCTGTCGTCGGACTTGCCCGGGTTGTAGATCTGCCAGTGGTCCTTGGACATGTAGTAGCGGCAGACAAAGAGCGGTTCGCGGTCGAGCACACCGACGCGCCAGTCGTATTCGGTGGGGAGAAACTCCTGGGCGATGAGGAGGTCGGAGTCGCGGAGGAGCTGGCGGCTCATCCGCCGGAGGTCGGCCTCGGTCTCAGCCTTGAAGACGCCGAGGGAGAAGGCGCTGTCGGGGACCTTGATGACGAGCGGAAGGCCGAGCCGTTCGGGGAGGGTGTCAACATTTCCCGGATACAGAATTTCCGTCCTGGGAACCCGGATACGGTTTACCCGGAGGAGCTCATGGAGGTAGATCTTGTTGCAGCAGCGGCGGATGGAGTCGGGATCATCGATCACGGCCATGCCTTCGCGGGTGGCCTTGGTGGCGAAGCGGTAGGTGTGGTTGGTGAGGCTGGTGGTTTCGCGGATGAAGAGGGCGTCGAACTCGAGGAGGCGCGGGTAGTCGGTGCGGGTGATGAACTCGACATTGGCATTGAGGGATTCGGCGGCGCGGACGAAGTGGCGGAGGGCGCGGGAGTTGGAGGGGGGCTGTTTGTCGCCGGGCTGGTGGAGGATGGCGAGGTCGATGCCGGTGCCCTGCTCCTCGCGTTCGCGGTAGGAGCGCCAGCGGCGGGAGAGGAAAGCATCCATGGCTTCCTTGACCTTGAAGAGGTGGGAGCGGGGGACTTGGCCGAGACCGAGGGGGCGGAGTTGGTGGATTTCCCAGCCGTGGTCCTGGTAGCGGAAGTCGACCTTGAAAAGCGGGCAGGGGAAGAGGGTGAAGAGGGTTTGGGCGAGGCGGGCGTGGGTGGCGGCGAGGTTTTGGCCGAAGTAGATGCTGAGGCTGAAGTCCTCGTGGACGATGCGGGCGAGGCTTTTTTGGATCTGGTCGGTGAGTTCGCCGATGGATTCGCCGTAGATGCGCTTGCTGTTGAGGTTTTGGAGGGTGCGGGCGGTGGCCATGGCGCGGTGGCCGCGGGCTTCGGCAAGCAGGGAGGTGTAATAACCCATGCTGAGGGTGCGGCCGTGGCGGCAGAGGTTGATGACCCGATAGCCTGGGGCGAGGTAGTCGGCCGAGGTGAGGTAATCCTCGGTGGAAATGACCGGGTAGCCGGTCCAGTCGGACTGCCAATCGGCAAGGTCGTCGACTACGATGAGGAAGCGGGTGGATTTCATGGAGCCGGCGGTTTGGCGGGCGGGGTCAGGATGAGGAGATTGGCGTCGTAGGTGATGACCCCGAGCATGACGGCATTGATGAGGCGCTGGACCTCGACACGGTATTCGCCGTGGGGGTTGAAAGGATTTTGCTCGAGCGGGTCGGTGACGATGGCTTCGCCGGTTTCGGAGTCGTAGCCGGAAAGAACGACGAAGTGGCCGACGGGCTGGCCGGCGACGTCGTCCTCGCGTCCGTCCGGCAGTTCGCGGACGCTGCGGTAGAGGTAGGTGAGGCTGAGGGCGGTGAGGACGGGGTGGCCGCGCGCGAGGAGGCGGCGGAGCAGTCGCGGGGTGAGGTCGGTGAAGCGGAGTTCGCCGCCGAGCTCGAGGTAGTCGATGTAGCCCTGATGGGCCTCGGGGAGACGGGCGGAGCGCAGGCGTGATTTGCGCTTGCGGAGCTTGGCGATCAGCTCGGGCGGATCGAGGTTCCACCAGGTGGGGTCGAAGATACGCAGGTTGTAGGCATAGAGAACGGCGGAAAAGCCGCGGCGGAGCGCGTGGTTGGCGAGGTGGATGGAGACGGTGCCACCGTCCTGGTTTTGGGGAATCTCGCGGATGAGACGGGGCAGGTCGGAGTGGAATCCATAAAACCGATACAACGCATGGAGGCAGGTGGGCCCGCAGCTCGTGTCGGTGGGCTGGCGGGGCATGTCGAGGGTGAGGTGCATGCGGTGGGCTACGGGCAGGCGTGGTAGCAGAGCCGGGGGCGGCGCGCAACGTGATTTAGGGCAGCCACAGGGGTGGCCGGCGGGGGCGGGGATCTCCCGCGGTGGGCCTGCCTCGTTACCTCGGCAGCTACGGATTCGAGGCTGGTGGTGGCGGATATCCCGGGCGTAGCGGAAGTGCGGAGCGCTTTCGTGGGTGGGTGCGGCCTTGGGGTGAGGGAGACGAAGCCGCATCCGCGGCTCCGCTACGACGGAAGGGGACTCACCCCGCGGTGGGCCTGCCTCGTTACCTCGGCAGCTACGACGGGAGGTTCCGCGAATCCTGGAGCCGAGCGGTCAGTCGAAGGTGGCCGGAGAAGCCGCGGAGGAAGGGGTTGTTGTGCCGCGCTCCTTCGTCCTCGGCGCAGGAGCCTCGGGCGATGGAGAGGAAGTAAATACGCCGGTGAAGGGATCGCCTGCCGGGCCTCAGCTTTTCCAGAATGCCTCCATTCGCCGATCCGTGGCTGCCTGGTGGGAGACGCCGGAGCGATTGAGGCGGGGGGCGGAGGCCGGCGGCATTCCGCGTCCGTGGGCGTCGTGCTCTGCCGGGGGCGGGAGGATCCCGCGGTCGCCTGACCTGTGGTCGGGAGTGCGGACGCCTTGAACGAGGTCGACGAGCAACTCCATCTGGCGGCGCAGTTCTTCGCTTTGGGAGTTGAGTTCCTCCGCGGCGGAAGCGGTTTCCTCGGCGGCGCCCGCATTCTGCTGGGTGACGCTGTCGAGTTGGGAGGTGGCGGTGTTGATCTGGTTGATGCCGGTGAGCTGTTGCTGGATCGATTCGCGGTTTTCGGCGATGAGTGTATCCATGGCGCGGATGCGCTCGACCATCTGCTCGAGGGAAGACCGCACCCGGGAACAAACCTCCGCCCCCTGTCGGCTGCTGCCGACCGAGCTGTCAATTTTCGCGCCGGTTTCACGTGCGGCTTGGGCACAGCGGCCGGCGAGGGAGCGAACCTCGTCGGCAACGACCGCGAAGCCGGCTCCGGCTTCGCCGGCCCGGGCTGCTTCGACGGCGGCGTTGAGGGCGAGGATGTTGGTTTGGAAAGCGATTTCGTCGATGGTCTTGAGGATCTGGGTGACCGCTTCGCTGGAAGCGACGATGCCCCGCATGGCCTCATCCAGCCGGGCCATTTCGGCGATGTTGCGGTCCGCCTGGGAGCTGACGTCGCGGCTTTGTTCGCCCAGGGAGAGGGCGTGTTCGTGGGATTGTTCGGCGGTGGCGCGGAGTTCCTCCATGGAGGCGCTGGTTTCTTCCAAGGAGGCGGCCTGCTCCGTGGTGCCCTCGGCGAGGGTTTGGCTGGCTTGGGCGACCAGGGTGGAGGCTTCGCGGATTTCCATGGAGCCGCTGTCGAGGTGCCCGGCAATGGCACGCAACCGGCCCGAGAGCCGCCGCGCCAGGATGACAAAGGCGAGACTGGCGGCGACGGCCGCAAGGGCGGTCAGCAGGGCTTGGATCCAGGCCGAAGCCCGCAAGGTGTCCTGCACCTCGTGCAAGCCGGCGAAAAACTCCTCATCGTAGGAGCCGGCGGCGATCAGCCAGTCCCACGGCTCGTAGTAGGTGTAGCAGGTCGTTTTCCAGCGGGCCTCGTGATCGCCGGGATTTTGCCAGGGGTAGCGGATGGAGCGCAGGCCGCCGCCGGCGAGGGTCGGGGCGGTTTCGACCATTTCCTGGATGAAGCGGTGGCCGGCGGCGTCGCGGGCCTCGAGGATGACTTCGCCGTCGCGCTCACCGCGGTGGGAGATCTGATAAGCGCCGCGCTGGGGGCCGCGGGTGTTGAGGACGAAGACATAACCGGTGTCGCCGACCACCTGCTCGAGTATCCGCTCGCGGACGACAGTGGTGGCAACGGCTTCGGGAGTGCCGGCATAAAACATGCCGATGATCGCTCCGGAGGCGTCGCGGATCGGTTCGTAGGCGGTGACGTAGAATTGATCCACGACAAAGGCGCGGCCGACGAAACGATCGCCGGCCAGGACGGTGGTCACCACCGGACTGGAGGCGGGAATGTAGGTGGCGATGGCCCTGCGGCCTTCGGCATTGGCCACCGTGGTCGCAACCCGCAGCATGTCGCCGCGGTCGTTCATGCGTTGAAAGACGGTCAAGGTGTCTCCGGTCCGGGCGCTGATCGCATCAAGCAGTGGGACTGATTCGTTGAACTCGCGGATCTGGCCCAGCCAGGCGTCCCCGAGCAGAAAGCGCGGCAGCTCCAGCGTGCGGGTTTCACGTGTCTCCTGGTTGACTGCCTGCCAGCGGACGGGGTGTGCGGGATCGAAGGAAAACCCGCCGATTTCACCCACCCACTCGGAGGCCACGGAGAGCACCTTGGCGATATCACGGCGCAGCAGGCGGTCCGCCATGGCGGCTTCCGCCGCGACGCCGCGCACAATGCCTTGGAGATCTGACTCGGCCGCCGTGCTCAACGAGACTTCGACGGTGTCCTGAATCCGGTTACTCTGGTAACTGGAGAGGGCCATGATCAAGGCGAGCGGCACAAGGACCGCGGCCAGGCCCAGGGCGGTGAGTTTGGCTGTAAGGGACAGGGATTTCATGGAGCGGGCTGTCATACTAGTGCATAAAATTATAAGTCCGCGTATTTACCTTGGGGCGTTTTCCGGTCCAC
>REEB01000104.1 GCA_007695295.1 Puniceicoccaceae bacterium | reverse complement strand
TCCTCCGGGAGTCTAGCGAGTTTGAGCGAACAAATTCAGGCGGACGACTCAGAAGAGAGTTTTTTCGACGGTCAGTAAGTTGCGGAGTGGCCTGCGGAAGGCATGCTGTCCGGATCTCCGCAGAGGGCGGGGACGGAGGTGTGGCCGACGCCGAGGCGGTGGGCGCCGAGGGCGATGAAGCGGGAGGCGGTGGCGGCGTCGCGGATGCCGCCGGAAGGTTTGACGCGGATGCGGCCGGCGGCGGCTGCGACCATGAGGCGGACGACCTCCTCGGTGGCGCCGCCGCCGGAGAAGCCGGTGGAGGTTTTGACGAAGTCGGCTCCGGCCTCGATGCAGATCCCGACGAGGCGGCGGACTTCCTCCGCCTGGAGGTGGGCGGTTTCGAAGATGACCTTGAGGACCTTGCCGGCGGGGCGGGTGAGGGCGGTGACGGCCTCGAGGTCGCGGCGGACCTCGTCCCAGAGTCCGGAGCGGACGAGCCCGTAGTTGGCGACCATGTCGATCTCGTCGACGCCAAGGTCGAGGTAGCGGCGGGCTTCATCGGCTTTGCTGGCGCTGAGCTGGTCGCCGTGGGGGAAGCCGAGGACGACACAGAGTCCGAGGCCGGCCTTTTGGCAGTGGGGCTGCACGAAGGCGATGTCGGCGGGGCGGACGCAGAACGTGCGGGGTCGGAAGGGGAGGCAGAGATCGAGGGCGGCCTCCACCTCGGCCCGGTTCATTTCGGGTTTGAGGATGGCGGCGTCGAGGTAGGTGTGGAGCGGATCCATGGGGTCAGCATGGCCGGGGTCGGCGGCTGGGGAGAAGGAAAAAGGCGGGCGCCTTTGGAATGGCCGCACCTTTGGTGCTGAAAGATGTGCAAAATACAAACGGCCGCCACCTTATCGGGTGGCGGCCGGTGCAAGCGGATTTGAGGGGGATCACTCCTCCCCGATGACGAAGATTTCGATGATCCCGATGCCGGTTTTATCCAGGGCATTGAGGTGCACGGTGTAGGGGCCGGGCTCGAGGGTGACGAGGATGGCGGCATCATCCGGGTCGGCGGGAGTGAAGTCCGAGGCTTCGATCTCGTCGGCCCGGGGGTGGTCACCCCAGTCGGTGTTTTCCTCGATGAGGGTGGCGGCGGCGTCGAAGAGCCGCAGGCGTGGTCCTTCCAGCAGAAGGTCGTGCTGCGCTTCGGGGAAGAGCGGGCGCAGGCCTTGGCCGAGACCGCGGACGAGCAGGGTGCGGGGGGCGTCGCCGTCGACGACGAAGCCGCCGATCATGGTCAACGCTCCCTGGCCGACGAGGCCGCGGGCGGAGAAGTTGACCGGCTCGGGGCCTTCCAGTTCGCCGTCGAAGATGTCGACCATGTAGACCTCGACGAGGGCGATACCGGTGTCGCCGGCGGCGTCGCCGCGCAGGCGGGCGGTGTAGACGCCGGCGGGCAGGTCGAGCATGATGGCGGCGTCATCCGGATCCGCGGGCACGAAGGGATTTACTGCGAGGTCCTCGGCCAGCGAGCTTTCGGCCCAATGGGTGTTGATCTCAAGGGTTTCCCAAGTGCCGTCCTGATTGCGGCGCTGCAGGTCGAGGCGCGGGTTTTCGAGGAGCAGGTCGGGGTCGAGGAAGTTGGACAATCCTGGTCCGACGCCACGCACGAGGACGCGGGTATCGCCGGGACCGGTGAGGACGAAGCCGGCGATGAGGATGTCGCTGC
Source organism: Puniceicoccaceae bacterium (assembly GCA_007695295.1). Classification (GTDB taxonomy): domain Bacteria; phylum Verrucomicrobiota; class Verrucomicrobiia; order Opitutales; family Opitutaceae; genus REEB01. The sequence continues at coordinate 42,733 of REEB01000104.1, read as the reverse complement.
CTTCGCCGACCACGGCGCGGGTGGAGATATTGACGGGCCGGCCGAAGGGCAGGTAGGCGAGTGTGGCGACTTCGGTTTCGACGGTGCCGCCGGGTCCGGTGGCGACGACCGAATAGACGCCGGCCTGGGCCGGGCCGGTGAAGAGAATGCTCAGCTCGGAGGTTGTGGCTCCGGCGATGGCGACACCGTCCTTGCGCCACTGGAAAGAAGTGGCGTTGGTGGCGGTGACGGAGAGTTCCACTGTTTCACCGCGCTTGGCACCGGAGGGTGCGGAGCCGGGGGTCACCACTGGAGCCGGATGTACCACGACGGTGGCGATGGCGCTGAAGACCTCGCCGGCGCCATTGGAGGCGCGGAGGCGGTAGTCGCCGGCATCAGCTGGTACAACCTCCTCGATGACGAGAGTGGCGGCGGTGGCTCCGGCGACGGGTTCGCCGTCTTTGAACCACTGGAAAGCGGGGGTGGGTGTGCCGGTGGCGGCGGCGGTGAGAACGAGCTCATCGCCCTCGGCCAGTTCGACGCCCTCGGGGTCGGTGGTGATGACGGAAAGGACGGAAGACTGCGGGGAGAGGATGGCGACCGCCCCCCACTCGTCGGCGAAGGCGGCGCTGCCGACAAAACCCCGGGCCTGGACGATGATCGGATCGGTGTCTTCCGCGACCAGGGTGAAGGCTTCCTCCGACTCGATGTCGGAGAGGTGGGTCGTTTCCACGACATCGATGCCGGTGAGGGCGATGGCGTCGATGTACCAGCCGAATTCCGGGTCGGACTGATCGAAAGTGCCGCCGGTGGGACCGACGCCGTAGCGGAAGCGCAGTTGGAAGGTGCGGCCTTCGAGGTCGGCGAGGGGGACGCTGCGCAGGGCGTAGGTGCCGCCGAGCGAGGAGCCGGACTGGGTGTCGACGGGGAACCAGGACGTGCCGCCGTCGAGGCTGACCTCGACCCAGGCGCGGTGGCCGGAGGCGGCGATGCCGTAGAGATTCTGGAAGCTGAGTTCGGCGCCGGCCCGGGCATGGAAAAGGGTGTCGAGGACGAAGTTCTGATCCGGTCCGCCATCGAGGGTGAGGTGGAAGGCGGAGGTCCCGCCGGCGGTGGGGTGGGGGGTTTCGACGACCAGATCGACGCCATCGGCGGTATTGTCGATGACACCGTCAAGTCCGTCGTCGGCATGGAGCAGGAAAGAGTCCGCGGTGGCGGAGAGGACACGGTATTGGGAGAGGGCGTAGTAGGCGGGGCGGTCGATGGTGTATTCGGTCGCTTCGCCGGTCCAAGGCTCGGCCGGGCCGGAAACCGCGATCTCGGTGGCGGCGTGGGCGGGGCTGTGGGGATCGAAGACGGTGACGGTGTAGACGAACGAATGCGGGGTGCCGTCGATGAGGACATTGTTGAGGGTGACCTCGTATTCCACTGGGTCGGAGGGCCGCGGGTGGACGGTGAAGCTGCCCGGGGCGATGCCGTCGTAGGTCCAGCCAATCGCGTCGTAGCTGGTGGCGTCGATGACGCTGCTCTCGATGCTGGTGGTGATGGGGGCGCCGTCGCGGGTCATGGAGACGGTGGTGCCGGAGAAATTGGCGACCGGGAGGGCGAAAGACCAGCGGTGGGAGACGTGGGTGTAGGGCACATGGCCGGCGGGGGGCCAGGCGATGTAGTCGGTGCGGGTTTCCGGCATGGCCAGGTTTTTATCGATGTCCCGGGTCCAGGTGGCGTTGGCGCCGCCGTTGTCGGGGATGTCGCCGGTGCCCATGACCTGGTTTTTCGGTTCGAGAAGATTGTGGCGGTTGAAGAAACGCCCGCTGCTGGAGGTGAAGACGCGGATGTAGCGGTCGATGGCCTCCACGCCGAAGCTTCCGAGAAGCAGGCTGTTTCCCGGGCCCCAGCCCTGCTGGGCGAGGGTGGCGCCGGAGTCTGCCCAGGCGGCGGGGTCGGTGTCGCCGGAGTCGAGCATGAAGTAGGCGACCTGCTGCATGCGGTCGTTGTTGGTTTCGTCGAAAGTAATGTCCGCGGGAACGCCGGCGAGGGCGCGGTAGAAGTTGATCCGGCGCAGGACGGCGTCTTTGAAGGCGGCGGAGGTTTCGCCGGGATCAGCGGTGTCGAGATCGCCGGACCACTCGATCGGAACGCCGGTGGAAGTGGGGAAGATGGCGCGGTGGAAGGCGGCGACTTCGGCGAGGTCCGCCGTATCCACGACCAAAGCCTGGGCGGAGAGCCCCGCGGGTGCGCCGAGGGCGAGGGCGGCGGCCAGGAGGGGAAAAACCCGCGTGCGGCCCCGGGAGGCGGGAGCGGGTGATTGGGCGGAGGCCGGGTTAACGGCACAGGGAGAGAGCCGACCTTCTTCCGAAGAAAGGCGGCCAGCGGACGGGAGCGGGTGCTTCATAAGTTCGTGTGGGTAGGATGATGGGCGATGAGCCCGGACGGATCGATCGTCTTCCGCAGTATCGGCCTTTTTTTAAGGGTAATTAACTCTATTTACGCCCGGGGTTCACCCCCCGCAATCCCAACCTTTGCCGACCCAGCGGTATTTTTTATGAAGAAACGGCCCGCCAGCGGCGGTGGTTTCCCACGGCTCAGCCCTTGACGGCGCCGGCGCTGAGGCCGCGGACGAAAAGCTTCATGGTGAAGAGGAAGATGATGATGAGGGGGATGCTGGCGACGAAGAAGGCGGCCATGATCTGGCCCCATTGTTTGACGTATTCGCCGTCGAGGTAAATCAGGCCCACGCCGAGGGTGAAGAGCTCCTGGTCGCGGAGGATGATGAGCGGGAGGAGGAAATCGTTCCAGGAACCGAGGAAGGAGAGGATGGCGAGGGTGCCGATGATGGGGCCGCTCATCGGGACGACGATGTTGATCATCTGCTGGAAGTGGGAGGCGCCATCCATCTCGGCGGCCTCGAAGAGGTCCTTGGGCAGGTCCTCGATGAAATTGCGGAGTACAAAGATGTTGAAAACCTGGCCTCCGGCGACGCCGACAATGATAAGCGCCCAGAGGGTGTTGAGGAGGTTGAGGTTTTTCAGGAGGGTGAAGAGCGGCACGATATTGGCCACGCCCGGCATGAGCATGAGGAGGAGAAAAGCCGACCAGAGGAAGCCGGAGAAAGGCATCTTGTAGCGGGCGAAGAAATACGACCCCATGAGGGCGAGGAAGAGGGTGGCCACGGTGGCGGAGACGGCCACGAAGACGGTATTGGCGATGTAGGGGCCGATCAGCCGGATCCCGAAGAGCCAGTTTTCCCAGATCCAGTCGACCGGGTTGCTGGGAAACCAGGGGTTGAGGATGAAGCTGGTGTTGTCCTTGAAGCTGATCTGCAGCATCATGTAGAACGGCAGCAGCTCGAGGCCGAGGACCATCCAGATGACGATGTGTTTGGGCAGGTCGCGCTTCTTGTGGCTGCCCACGGTTTGGACGGTGGCGCTCATTTGTCGATCCGGACGTATTTGTTGTTGATGAGCGTGAGCACGAGGATGAAGGCGAAGAGGATCAGCCCGATGGCGCAGGCATAGCCGAATTCACCCGCGATGAAGGCACGGTTGTACATCCAGAGGCCCGGCACCATGCCGCGGCCTCCCGGACCGCCGGAGTCACCGAGAAGGAGCAACTGCAGGCCGAAGCCCTGGAGAGTGCCGATGATGAGCAGGATGAGCGTGAGCCGCACCTGGGTGAGAATGAGGGGCAGCTCGATGTAGAGAAACTTCTGGAAGCCGGTCACGCCGTCGAGGTCGGCGGCTTCATAGACGTCGATTCCGATCCCTTGGAGACCGGCGAGGTAGATGAGCACGCCGACGGAGCCGATCCAAGGGAAGCCCCAGATGATGAGAGCCGGGATGATGAGCCGGGGCTCGCTCAGCCAGCCCACCGGAATGCCCTCGAGGAAAATGCCCCAACCGAAGAGGCCGTCGATGCCGACGAGTACGGTTTTGAGACCGGTGAGATCGAGGACTTGGTTGAGAATGCCGAGATTGGGATCGAAAAAGAACTTCCAAATGAAGAGCGTGACGAGCTGGGGCACGATCATGGGGACGACCACGAGCACGCGGTACCAGTACTGCCAGGCGTCGCTTTTGAGGCGGTGGATGAGCACCGCGAGCATGATCGATGGGATCAGCTTGAGGACATTGGCGATGATGAGGATGAAAACGGTGACAAACGAGTTCCAGAGGACGCGGTCGCCGAAGGCCCTGCGAAAGTTTTCGAGCCCGATGAATTGCTTGGTGTCCCCGCCCTGCCAGTCGAAGAAACTGTGGTAGATGGCGCTGGCGGCGGGGAAATACGCAAAGGTCAACACCATCAGGAGCGACGGCACCACGAAGAGGTACAACCGCCACTCCCGGATGGCTTTCCGGTTGGAAATGGGAAAGGCCATGAAAAAGGCGGAAGCTAGAAGACTGCCGGGAGCTTCGGCAACCCTTTCCCATCACAAACTGTTTTACCGTTGCAGGGATCGAGGTGGTCGCCCGCGGCGGCGAGGCCGGCAGCGCGGTGGTGCCGGGTGCTACCGGCGCTCGGGCAGCAGGGCGAGGGCCATGAGGGCGAGTTGGGAGACCATGAAGAGACCGAGCCAGAAAGGGGCGCCTTCCATGAAGCCGTAGGAGTGGAGGCCGACGCCGAGCATGTTGACCCCAAACCAGGAGAAGGCCACGATGACATTGCCGAAGACGGCGCAGGCCATGAGCAGCTTTTCGGAGCCGATCCCCCCGATCCGCAGGTGCAGGATCAGGGCCATCCAGAGCACGATGAGGAGGGCGCCGTTTTCCTTTGGATCCCAGCCCCAGAAGCGGCCCCAGGACTGGTCGGCCCAGATGCCGCCGAGGACGGTGCCGGCGAAGCTGAAGAGCAGCGCAAAACCAACCACCCCGATCACTGAAGTGCTGAGGGTGCGGCGAAGGTCCGGCGTCCAGGCCCGCGGGATGAGGCGGGCGATGAGGTAGGCGATGGCCAGGGCGCCGGCGAGGAAGACCGCGGCATAGCCGATGGTGATGACGACCACGTGGGTCGCGAGCCAGAAGTTGGAGTCGAGCACCGCGCGCATGACCTCGATGGTGTCGCCGTCGCCGCCGAGGTTGTGGGCGACGACGAGGGTGAGGAACCCGAGGGCGGTGGCACCGGCGAGGCCGAGACCGTTGCGGAGGCGTCCTTCGAGAATAAGGCCGAGGAGGACCGCGACCCAGCCGACAAAGACGGCGGAGGCGTAGAGGCTGGTGACGGGCGGGCGTTCTTGGATGACCATGCGCATGACCAGCCCGGCGGTGTGGGCGAGCCAGGTCAACCAGACGAGGTGGTAGGCGACGGAGCGGAGGCGGGGGCCGATCAGCCAGGAAAGGGCAACGAAGAGAAAGCCGAGCACATACAGCACGATGCCTTTATAGAAGAAAGCGAGACGGTCGAAGGTGGCCTCGAAGGCGGTGCGGCCGGCGGCGGCGGGAAACTGCTCCTCCATCCAGCCGCGCAGCTCGCTGACGGCCTCGTTGAAGCGCTCGACGGCTCCCGTTTCCCAGGCGCGCAGGAGATCGCGGTAGCCGGGGATGGCGGGGTGGAGGCGATGGGCCTGGAGACTGCGTTGAAAGCCCTCGCCGAGGGTGACCCACTCGCCGCGCGGGCGGGCTCCGTGGCCATGGTAGGGGATGGGGGCGAACTGCGCGAAATCATCAAGGACGCCGTAGCTCAGGATGGCTTCGTGAAGGCCGGCCACGACCGGCTCGGGGACGGCGCTATCCCCGAAGCCGCGCAGCTCGATGAAGCGCGGATGCACGGAGGTGGAGAAGTCCGCGACCATGGCGTCGAGGCCGGCGGGATTATCGAGGTGGAAGCTGTGGCGGAGCCGCCAGTAAAGGGTGAGCAGGTAGTCGAGGTGGAGGATGGCGTCCTCGAAGCTGCTGCGGTTGGCGCGGTTGATCTCGCGGGCGTGGCCGGCGTGGTGCTGGATGTCGGCCCCGTGGGGGCGGATGGCGTTGAAGGCGAGGGTGAGGCGGCCGGCGGGGTCGTGACCGAGCAGGGCCATGACTTCAGGGTGAAAAATCGTGAAAACCGGGATGGTGTCGGCGTAGTCTGGGCGGGCCGAGAGGGTGAGCAGCCAGGCCCGGGCGTCGAGCCGACTGCCGTCGGGCGCGGTCACGGTGGTTTTGCCGCTGAGGGCGCGGAGGTAGCCGCGGGCCATGGCGTTGAGGCTTTTGAGGCGGCCGTCGGCGAGGACGGGGAGGGCGCCGAAGCCATCGAGGTCGGGGCGATCCGCGGTGGGTCGTGTCATTAAAAATCCACTACAGAGCCAGATCCCGGCGAGGCCGAGAGCGGCCCAGCCGACCGCTCCGGGGGAAGGCAGGGGGGTGGCGGTTGCGGGGGCGGGCTGGGTTTGTCGCCGGGCGCGGCTGCGGCCGAGACCGAGGACGAGCTGCCAGGCGAGCCCGAGGGTGACGGCGGCGCAGGCGAGGTAGGGCAGGGTCCAGCCGGGGTTGCGCACGACCTGGAGGATGGAGGTCTGGTCGTCATTGGCGTAGCTGGCCTGGTAGAACGTCTGGCCGCGGTAGCGCAGGGGCTGGTTCATGGAGATGCGGATCTCGCGGTCCTCGCCGGTGGCGGGATGGATCAGGCGCACGCGGCTGGCGAAGTGCTTGGGGATGTCGGTGCCGGGGTGGCGCAGGTGGGTGAACTCGAGCAGTTGGAGGCTGTAGCCGAGGTAGGCGCGCCGGGGGCGGATGGCCAGTTCGAAGGTGCGGTCGCCGACGGTGAAGAACTGGGGCTCGGTGAGCACGCTGGAGACGGCCCAGGTGCCGAGGGAGGCGCCGGTGGAGGCATCGAACGCTTCGAGCACGGCGCTGACGGTGTTGCGTCCGTCGGTGGAGACTACGCGGGGCTCCTCGGTGAAGCGGAGGCGGGGGCCGAGGCCGCGGGCGGCGGGGGCTTCGTCGGGATGGTTGGAGGCGGTCTCGGGCGGGAGGAGAAAGACCCGGGAATTCTGGAGAAACCGGCGGACCTCCAGGCGCACCGGCAGCTCCGGATGGTCGAACGGATGGCCGCGGGCGAGGTGGCGTTCGTGGACGGCATAGACGCGGTCGGTGGCGGGGTCGGTGACGTCGACAAGGACAAACTCGGCCTCGCGGGGGTGCTCCAAGTAGGACTTGGACTGTCCCACATCAAAAACGAGGTTCATTTCCCGGGCGAAGACGCCGGTGATCCACTCGGCGACCAGGAGCAGGGCGATGCCGCCGTGGATCAGCACCATCGGGACCGCGCGCCAGCCCCGCCGGAAGCGGGTGAGGTGGGCGGCGGCGAGGTTGACCAAGAGCAGCGCTCCGAGCGTCCAGCCTCCCGGAAAGACCGGGAGGGTGCCGAATCCGCCCACTTCATGCCAGACGAAGAACGTACGGATGTAGCGGCTCATGACCTCCCAGATGCCGAGCTGGGTCTGGGCCATGGTGGCGAGAAACGTGAGCATCATGCTGAAAGCCAGCAGGACGATGGTGAAGCGGAGGGAGCCGAGGCTGAGCAGGAGTGATTTCACGCGGGGCTAGGTTGCCGTGGGGTGCCCTGAGGTTGGGAAAGGGAACGGCGCGAAGGCAAGCAAAGGCTGGGGGCAATGCAAATCCGGACCGCGGATGCGCCGGAGACGGCAAGGACCTGCGCGTCGAAGTCGGGCAAAGCGCGCCCTAAAAAAAGACCCGGCGCGCGGGATTGCGGGCCGGGTCGGTGATGAAAGGGGAGGTGGTTGTCTCAGGCTTCCGCAGGGAAGGGCAGAGCGAGGGGCGCGGGCGCGCGGCGGCGCGCCGGGGCGGACACGCGGACCGGCCGCTCCCGCAGCGAAGCGGGGCGGCCGGTGTTGAACTCAAGAATGAAGAGCATGAGCAGGCCGAAGGTGACGGCCGGGATGACGGTGAGCTGCCAGATCGGCAGGTCCGCGGCGATGGCGGGCAGGGAGATGAGGCCCGTGACGGCGGCGGCGAGTAGAAGTGTGAAGGTGTTCATGATGGTTGGGTCGGGTTGAAGTGAAAGAGTTGCTGTAGAGGACGGAGGAGTTGGAAAACGGATGCTGCGTTTCATGGCTTGTGGTCCGGTGGTTGTGGTTTCTTGCTGAGGAGAACCCGGCGGCCGGCGGAAAGTCGCAGGAAAATCCAAAAAATCGTTCTGGGGCCGCCGGGACCTTGTTGGAGCGGGCGCGGGCCGGGCGGAATGGAGGTGGGTTCCTGGCCTTGCTTCGCCGACGTGAGAAAGCCACTACGAGCGAGTCGAACTGCGTCGGGAAGGGGTGCCAGTCCGCTGAGTGCGGGATTGCCCTGCAGCGAACCGCGAACGAGGCTGGGCGGGCAACACAGAGACACGCCCCGCATCATGAACCGCCCCACGCTTCGCTTCCGTCAGGTCCATCTCGATTTCCATACCTCGCCACACATCCCCGCGATCGGCGCGGCTTTTGACAAAGCCGAGTGGCAGGAGACGTTGCGCCGGGCTCAGGTTGACTCCATCACTCTCTTCGCCAAGTGTCACCATGGCTGGTCCTACCACCCGACGACAGTCGGCCGGATGCATCCCGGGCTCTCCTTTGATTTGCTCCGTGCCCAGTTCGAAGCGACTAAAGAAATCGGCGTCAACGCGCCGATCTACATCTCGGCCGGGCTGGACGACGTGGCCGCCGAGGAGCACCCGGAATGGCGGCAGATCGACGCCGAGGGACGCTACGACGGCTGGTCGAAGACGCTCCTTGAGCCCGGCTTCCGACATCTGGATTTCCTCTCCCCGTATCTCGACTACCTTTGTGCGCAGATCGAGGAAGTGGTGGAGTTGTTTCCCGGGTGCGACGGCATTTTCCTCGACATCATCCACCAGCGGCCCGGTGCTTCGCCCTGGCGGATGCGTTGGATGGCGGAGCACGATCTCGACCCGTGTTCCGAAGCGGCCCGGCTGCGCTGTGCCGGGGAAGCGCACCGCTTGTATTACGAGCGCACCACTGCGGCGGTAAAGCGTGGTGACCCCGACCGCCCCGTCTTCCACAACTCCGGCCACATCGCGATGGGAGAGCGGGAGAAATACGAGACCTGGTTTTCCCACCTCGAGCTGGAATCGCTGCCGACCGGCGGCTGGGGTTACGATCACTTTCCGCTTTCCCTGAAGTATGTGGAGAACCTGCCCCACTCGGTTCTGGGCATGACCGGTAAATTCCACACCACTTGGGGCGAGTTCGGCGGTTTCAAGCATCCCAACGCCCTGCGTTACGAGTGCGCCGCGATGATCGCTTTCGGGGCTCGCTGTTCGGTGGGGGACCAGCTCCATCCCAGCGGGCGGCTCGATGCCTCCACCTACCGGGTCATCGGCCAAGCTTATGCCGGGGTGGCGGCGCGGGAGGCCTGGTGCGCCGGCGCGGTCAATTGCGCCGACATTGCCGTGCTGGCGGCCGCCGCCACTCCGCTTGATCCCGTCGCCCGCGCCAAGGCGGGGCGAACCCATCCCGCCGATACCGGCGTGGCGCGGATGTTCCTGGAGGAAAAACTGCTTTTCACGCTCCTTGACCACGACCGCGACTTCTCCGCCTACCCGTTGGTCGTCCTGCCGGATGAGATTCCCGTCGATGCTGGTTTGGCGGAGCGGCTCGCGGCTCATCTCGGGCGGGGCGGACGGGTGCTGCTGACCGGGGCGAGCGGGCTGAGGCCTGATGGATCCGGGCCGGCGCTCGACCTCGGGGCGGACTGGTCCGGTGAGTCGCCGTTTGTACCGTCCTTCATTTTGCCCAATCCGGACCTCCGGCCCGATTGGCTCGAAACGCCGATGGTGATGTATGGGCGCTCGCAACGATTGCAGCCGACCAGCGGGGAAAGTTTGGGCGATGTGTTTGAGCCGTATTTCAACCGCAACTACGCCCACTACTGCAGCCACCAGCACGCTCCGCCGCGGCCGGAACCTTCGGGCTACGCTTTCGGGGTGCGCCGCGGCGGTTTGGCTGCGCTCGCTTATCCGGTCTTCAGCGACTACGCCGCCCACGGCACGGTGGCGCTGCGGGAAATCACTGCCCGAGTGATACGGTCATTGCTCGGGGAGGACATCCGCCTGGTTCTCGACGGCCTGCCTTCGAGCGGCCGGGCCAATCTCGCCTACCAGGGGGGCCAGCACCGCCATGTGCTTCACCTGCTCTATGGCCAGCCGATCCGGCGTGGCGGCGAGGGTGGTGGCCGGGGGGCGATCGAAGTCATTGAGGATTTGCCGTCCGCTCCTCCGGTGCAAGTGACGCTCCGGCTTGCGGAGCCCGTCCGCAGTGTGCGTCTGGAGCCGGAGGGCCGGACGCTGGAGTTCCGGCAGGCTGAGGAAGTGGTGCGGTTCACCGTGCCGGCGTTTACCTGCCACGCCCTCATTGTGGTGCAGCATTGAGAGGGGCCGCCCCGAAGAGGTTTCGCTGGCAACCCCATTGGTGATGTCCCGGGGGCCGGCCGCGCCTGCTACCCTCAGGCGGCCGCCGGCGCGGGCAGGGCGAAGGCGATTCCGGTGGTGCGGGCCACCGTGGCGGCGGCTGAAACGCGAGCCGGCCGCGCCCGCATTGAGGCGGGGCGGCCGGAGGTGAGTTCGAGGGTAAAGACCATCACCAGCCCGAAGGTTGTTCCGAGCAGGGCGGCGAGGCTCCAGAAGGGAAGGCCGGCGGCAAAGGCGGGCAGCGAGGCGAGTCCGGTGAAGGCGGCGGAGAGGAGCAGGGAGAAGGTGTTCATGGGGTCGGATAAGATTGGTTGGGCATGTCGTTGCTTGTGGTGTTCGAAGGAATGAACCCATGGGGCGGCGGAAAGTCGCAGAAAATATCCGAGCATCCGTCCGCATGCCTTCGGCTGCTGGTTTCGCCTTGTTGCGCCCGGGGCGCCGCCGCCAGAATGTCGCGATGAAATCCGGGGTATTGCTCGGCGTGGACGGAGGAGGAACCAAGACCGAACTCGTCGCCCTCGACGCGGACGGACGCGAGTTGCACCGGGAGGTGCGGGAGGGATGCAATCCGAACAGCCTCGGGCGGGACGAAGCGGCGGCGCGGCTGACCAAGTGGTTGGACCAGCTTCGGCGTGCGGCCGGCGGTGGTCCGGTCGAGCGCACGCTCCTCTGCCTGGCCGGCGACCGGGCCTTCTGGCAAGGGTTTGCGTCGGGACTGCACGGCTACGGCCGGGTGGCGGCGGTGGATGATGCCTGGCCGGTCCTGGAATTGGCGTCGCCGGGCGGCGCGTCCGGGCTGGTCATGCATGCCGGTACCGGATCGTTTGTGGCCGCCCGCGCCGGGGATGGGGCGGTACATTATGCGGGTGGTTTGGGGTGGATCCTCGGCGATGCGGGTGCGGGAACGGAAATCGGCCGGCGGGGCTGGGCGGCGGCGATCCTGCAGACGCAGGGTTGGGCGGAGCGGGATGCGCTCGGGGAGGAGGCGGCGCGGTTGTGCGGCGGGTGGGACGAGCAGGCGATGAAACGACGGATCCACGGGGAGGAGCGGCCGGCGGCAGTCTTGGCGGGGTTTGCCCCGGCGGTGCTCGATTTGGCCGACCAAGGCCTGGTTTCGGCGGTGGCCGCGGTGGCCGCGGCGGTCCGGCCCTTGGGCGGGCTGGCGGTGGCGGTGGCCGGACGGCTGAGCCTGAAAGGGGCGGTGCCGGTGGGAGTGAGCGGGCCGATCCTGCAGCGGCTTTCGGCTTGGTCTGTAGTGGAAGAACAACTACTAACGGCGCTGCCGGAGGCGGTGGTGGCGCCTGTTCCGGGGACGCCGATCGAGGGGGTGAAGGCTCTCCTGGGGCGTGCTCCGGCGGAGTTGTTCGGCGCTGCGGCGGAGTGAAGAGGAGGCAGATAAACACCGCGGTGCCGGGGCGCGCGGAGTTAGCTGCCGAAGTGACGAGGCGGGGTCAGGACAGAACCGAGGGGGGATGAAATAGGGGCGAGCTAGGAGCGAGATAGGGACAGGCTGTTTGTCGTTGGCCGGGGGCGCTTTGAGAGACGTGATCAGGCCTCGGCAGCCGCTCCGTGGTCATGGTCTTGCCGCTGGAGCCACCGCTTTGCTCTGGCCTGCAGGGGCTTTCGTGGTGTAGGTGGGTGGTATGAAACAGCAGCCCATTCCCCATACGCCTTACTCCGTTTCCCGTCTCATTTTCGGGTGCATGCACATGGGGGGTTCCTGGAGTGCGGGCGAGCCGGATGAGGAGACGATCCAGCGGGGACTGGAGGCGGTGGAGGCCGCGTTGGAGGCGGGGATCACAATTTACGATCACGCGGACATCTACTGCCGGGGACGCTCGGAGCGGGTATTTGCCGAGGTTTGGAAGCGAGGCGTGGCCCGGAGGGAGGACTTGGTGGTGCAGAGCAAGTGCGGGATACGTTTTGCCGACGATCCGGCGCCGGGGGTGCCGGGCCGGTATGACTTCAGCCGGGAGTATATCCTGGCCTCGGTCGACGGCATCCTGAAGCGGCTGGAGACGGACTACCTCGACATCCTGCTCCTGCACCGGCCCGATCCGCTGGCCGAACCGGAGGAAGTGGCGGAGGCCTTCGCGACCCTGCAGGCGGCGGGAAAAGTCAAACACTTCGGCGTCAGCAACCACACGCCGGCCCAGCTCTCCTTATTGCGTAAGCACCTCGGCCAGCCGCTGGTGGCCAACCAGATCCAGATCAACCTGCTCTTTCCCAACGCGGTCGACGGGGGCATTGTGGCCGGCTATGCCGAGACTGGGGTGGCGACCCGCGGAGAGGGTGTGCTCGAGTATTGTCGCGAGCATGAGATCGCGGTGCAGGCTTACGCGCCGCTCGCCCAAGGGCGTTACACGGGGAAAGCAGCAGATGAAGCCGACGAGCGCACCCGCGCGGTGACCGTGCTGGTGGCGGCGCTGGCGGAGCGGCACGGGGTCAGCCGGGAGGCGATCGCGTTGGCCTGGCTGACGCGCCATCCCGCGAAAATCCAGCCCGTCATCGGCACGCTCAATCCGGGGCGCATCCAGGCCTGCGCGGAGGTGGACAAAGTCGAGCTGAGCCGCGAGGAGTGGAATGCGCTCTTCATCGCCGGCCGCGGCCGGAAGCTGCCCTGAGGGGCGGTGTGCGGCCGCACACCGGCGCTTGCCGGGCGCGGGTCATTCGGGGAGGGTGCGGGAGAAAAACGCCCACAGCCACTGGGAAAACTCGGTCAGAAAGACGGTCGCAATGGGCAGCAGAATACCGCTCGAAACGATGAAGGCGGGTGTGCGGTTCTTTTCCTCGCTGGCGAGGGCTTTTTCGGCTTCTTCCCGCCGGGACCGGAGGTAGGGCAACCAGCGTCCGCCGGTGGCGGTCTGGTCCCCGGGGTCGGTCTTCTGGGAGAGCTCGGCGCGGATCTCTCCGAGGCGATCGGAGAAATCACCGATTTGGTCGAGGTGCTGGAAGCGTGGATCGAGGTCGCGGCTGATGCGGTAGGCGGGCGCGAAAATAGCGGCCTGTTCCGGAGTGGCGCCGCGGTCGATCTGGAGTCCGATCGCGACCATGGGATCGGAGCGGACGAAGCGGTCGCGCTCGTCCCGGAGGTCGGCCTGGAGAGTGTCGAGTTTGGGTTGGTAGAGCGCGGGAGTGGGCGCTTCAAGGAGCCGGATGGTTTGGTCAAGCCAGCCAAGGCGGGTTTTCAGGAGGTGGAGGCGCCACTGCTTGGCCCGGCGGGTGCCAATGAGGTAGGGGATGAATGATGTGAGGAGAAACATCCCCGCCACCAGCCCGAGCAGGAGGGGCGAAAAGGCGAGGGTGATGCCGCCGACCTCCCAGCGGCCGACTTCCCCCCCGATGTCGAGCGACCAGAAGAGCAGCGAAAGAAAGAGCGCCACATTCACGAGGCTGCCGACTTGGCTGACGAGAAAGTGGGTGCGGGTGCCGTGGTCGACGTTTTCCGAGACCTGCAACTGCACGAGGATGAAGATGACCATCGGATAGCCGGAGAGAAAAACCAGCAGCAGCGTGTATTGGAAAATCCGTGACGTCAGCTCATCCGGCGGGAGGGTGAAAAACGCGACCCCGGCGAGCACCGGGTAGGCGAAGGTGACGAGGGCGGCGACGGCCACGGTCGCGATCATGATGCCACTGTGTTTCATGCCGATTTCCCCGCCGGCCCAGAAGACGCGGGGTCCCCACTGGGTCGTGATGGAGCCGAGGAGGCCGCGAAGGAGGGCCGCGAGTAGAATACCGGCCAGGGAAGCGGCGAAAAAGGCCAGCACCAGGGTGAGGTTGTAATACCCGGTGAGCAGGTAAATAAAAGTGAAGAGGCTGCCGATGGCGAGGGCCGCGGCCAGCACATGGGACCCGAAACTGCGGCTGGCCAGGGTGTCGCGCTGGATCTTTTTGAGCAGCTTCTGGCTTGCCCAAGTCCAGGCCAGGTAGGCGATCAGAAACCCCGCGAAAGCAAGTATGCGCATAGTGGATCCGCCGCCCTCCGGCCAACCCGCGGTGCGGCGGTCGCCAGATGATCCGATCCGCGGCCGTGCGTCAATCGGGTTTGGGCCGGTTCACCAGATAACGGCGCGCTCCGATTCGGGGAGGTGGAGCGGGGCCTCGGGAGTGATGGCGAAGGCACGGAAAAAGGCCGGGTGGTTGCGCGGTGCGATGGTGGCCCGGAACTGGCCGGGAGGGTGGGGGCCGCGCACGACCTGCTCCCGCAAGGCCTCGGGCCGGTAGACGGTGCGCCAGGCCTGCGCCCAGGAGAGGAAGAAACGCTGCTCCCCGGTGAAGCCGTCGATCGTCTCCGCGGGATCGGCTTCCGCGCTGCGGGAGCGCCGCCAGGCCTCAAAGGCGACAGCCAGGCCGCAGAGGTCGGCGATGGATTCCCCTAGAGTGAGTTCGCCGTCGAGCAAAAGCCCGGGGGCGGCCTCCAAGCGGGAGACCTGCTCCGCCAGCACCTGCGCCCGGGCGGCAAAGGCCTCCGCGCTTTGCTCCGACCACCAGTTGCGGAGATTGCCTTCCGCGTCGACAAGCCGGCCTTGGTCGTCGAAGCCATGGGAAATCTCGTGCCCGATGATGGCCCCGATGGCGCCGTAATTGACGGCGTCGTCCAGGCGTGGGTCGAAGAAAGGCGGTTGGAGAATGGCTGCGGGGAAAACGATTTCGTTGTTGGAGCTGCCGTAGTAGGCGTTGACCGTCTGTGGGGTCATCCACCATTCCGCCCGGTCGACGGGGCCTCCGATCTTTTGGCGGCGTCTTTCGAAATCCCATGCGGCGGCCCGGTGGATATTGCCGAGCCAGTCGTCGGGCCGGATCTCGAGACCGGCGTAGTCGCGGAAGTTTTCCGGGTGACCGATCTTGACCGTGAAGGCTTCGAATTTGCGGAGGGCTTCGTCCCGGGTTTCCGAGGACATCCAACCGGTGGCGCGGAGTCGTTCCCCGAAGGCGGCGAGCACGTTGTCCACCAGAGCTTCCATGCGCCGGCGGGTATCCTCTCCGTAGTGACGCTCCACGTACAATGCCCCGACCGCTTCGCCGATCCGGTCATCAAGAACGTCAGCGACGCGCTGACCGGCCGGCCGGGGTTCCGGGGTGCCTTGGAGGGTGGCTTGGTTGAAGGCGAAGGACTCGGCCTCGAAGGCCCCGCCGAGGTAGGGTGCGGCTGAGCGGAGCAACCGCCAGCGGGTGAAGGTTTTCCAATCCTCGAGCGGACGCTCGCGGATGAGCTCGGCGAGGCCGGCGAAAAACCCGGGTTGGCGGACCACAAACGTATCCACGGCGGAAAGACCGGCGGTCTCTTTCCAGGCCGCCCAGGGGAAGTCCGGTGCGAGGGCCGGCAGCTCTCCCGCGGGGTGGGGATTGTAGAGGGCTTCGCGGTCGCGCAGCTCGACCGGACGCAGGGAGTGACCGGCCAAAGCGGTTTCGATTTCGAGAATGACGGCGGTTTCGCTCCGGGCTTCCCGCGAGGTCAGGCCCGAAAGCACCAGGAGGGCGACGATGTGGTCGCGGTAGGCGGCGAGGGTGTCGGCATGGCGGGCCTCGAAGTAGTGGTCGCGGGTGGGAAGGCCGAGACCGCCCTGGCTGAGGTAAGCCGTGACCACGGAGCTGTCGGCGGCGTCGGGGCCGCTCCAGAAGCCGAAGGCCACGGCTTGGCCCTGCCGGAGCAAACGGCCGAGAAGGCCGGCCCAGGCCTCGATGGAGTTGACCGCATCGACCTCGGAAAGGAGGGGTTGCAGCGGTTCAAGGCCAAGGGCGTCAATCCGCTCCCGGTCCATCCCGGAGCGGAAGAAGTCGCGCACGAGGGCCGCGGGGGAGCCGGCGGGGGCGGTGCCGAGGGCGGCGGTTTCTTCAAGCAGGGCGAGGACGCGTTCATCATTGAGCTGGCGCAATTCATCGAAGGCCCCCCAGCGGGATCGATCGGCCGGGATGGGGGTGGTGTCCTCCCAAGTGCCGTTGGCGAAGCGGTAGAAATCGTTTCCCGGGTCGACGGAGCGGTCCATCCGCCAGACCGAGAAGCCGGGGTCGTTGTCAGGCGACCCCGGCGCCTCCCCGGAGAGAAGGGTGACCGCCGCCAACAGGCTGAAGGCCAGACAGGAGAGAAAAAGACGGAAGTCAGGCATGTCGTTCACGCAATTGGGCATTCGGGGTTTGGCAAGGTGAAGTCATCGGGCCCGGGCGCCGCAAAGGCAAAGGGCGACCCGCCTGGGCCTCCGGGTTTGTGCAGACGGGAATTTCCTTGCCCGCCATTCCTTCGATTTGTCGAATTCGACCCCGTGGATATCGGAATGCGACGATTTTCGAAGCGTTTTGGGAAAAACCGCGTATTCGAGGACGTCGATATCGAACTACCCGGCGGCCGCCTCTACTGCATCATCGGCCTCAACGGCGCGGGCAAGACGACGTTGCTCAACTGCCTTGCCGGTTTGCAGGCACCTTCCGCCGGCGACCTTCTTCTGGACGGTGAGCCGATTTCGCACACGAACATTGCCTTGCGCCGGAGACTCTTCTTCCTGCCGGAACTCCTTGTGGCCTATCTGGCGTGGACGCCACTGCAATACATCAGTTCCGTGTTGCATGTGTATGAACGGGAAGCGGACGCGGACGAGGTTTTTGCAGTGCTCGCCGATCTGGATCTGCTGGAGAAGGCCGACCATCCGATCGGAACGTTGAGCCGCGGCCAGGCCTCCAAGGCGGGGCTGGCTGCGTTGCGTCTGGTGTCGCCGCGCCTCTGGCTGCTTGATGAACCGTTTGCCTCGGGCATGGATTCGCATGGTCTGCTGCAGTTTAAGCGCTGGGCGCGGGCGGCGGTCGAGGCCGGTGCAACGGTCCTCTACTCCACCCAGATCCTGAGCGTCGCGGAAACATTTGCGGACAGGATTCTCGTCGCACACCGGCGTTCTCTGTCGACGCTGGAGGGTGGTGAAAGGGGAAACTTTGAGGACTTCATCGAGGGTTTGCGCACCGCCGAACGAGAAGGGGGATGAGACCTTTCGACAATCGAAGGGCGCGGGCCTGGCGGCGCGCATGGAAACAACGCTTTCCCCGCCGATTGCGGAAAGCGTGGAAGAGCGGCGAGGCCGAAGAGTCGGCGTTCCTGAACATAACTGGCTTATGCGCTTTTGTGGGATTCGCCTTGCTCGGCGCATTTGCGGAGGTGCCGTTGGCAGCAGTCTGGGGCGGGCTCGGGATCCTCACGTTCGCTTGGATCGGCTATTTTTTCCATAGCCTGAAGCAGAGCTACTTGGGAGTGGGGGGCTTTTTCACCTGGTATTTACCGGTGCGGGATGATGCGGCATGGAGGATCATCGTGGGCCATGCGCTGCGCACCGGTTTCGACTATCCCTTGGCCTTGGGGCTCTCACTCGGGATTTTGCTCTATTTTGCGCCGCAGGCCACATGGGAGGCGTACCTGCTGGCGGGATTGGCCGGTGTGTTCTATGTGCTTCTGCTGCGCGATAGTGTCGTTGTCTTGGATCGCCTGGGGTGGAGGCTGATCGCCCAAGTGGGCGTAGTCTCCGGCGGTGTGCTCATTTGCGGGATGTTTTTGGCGACGATCATTCCGCTGATCGGGCAGGTGGGCCTGCAACTTCTGGAACAAGTGGCGGTGTGGCTGCCGACCAGTTGGTTCTTCTTGGGCCTGGGTCGTCTAATGTCCGGGGAGACGCTTGCCGGACTGTGGATGGTGGCGCTGACCACAGCGGCCTTTGTTGTCTTTCGCATGCTTGCCCGCCATTTGGCGAAGGGCTTTACCGTGGCCACGTTGTCAGACCATTTCGGCGGGGGAAACCCAGTCATCGTCGAAAGGCCTGACGAGCCGGTCGAGGCGGTGAAAGCCCGGTGGGAGGCGGGCAAGTCACCGACGAAGGTCGCCCCGGAGGCGAAGGGTTCCGCTCTCACCCGGTGGACGAATGCGGTCCTCAACGGCGAGGAACGGCGAGCATTGTCACTCCTAACCATGGAGCCGGGTGCATCGAGTCCTTCGTATGGGACGGGCGCGGTGCTGGTGCTGGTCGCAGCCATCGTCTTTTATGCCCCCGCGATGTTCGGCCCGATGCTACCCGGATGGGTCGAGTGGGGCGGGTGGATATTGCTATTCGGCGCGTTGATTTGTGTCTATCCGTTTGGCCTCTCCGCTTGGCCGGGTATGAACACGATGGCCAACGGCGCACGCAAAACGACGCTGGTCGCCCACTATCCGGTTTCGCTGTGGACGGCGTTGCGGTCGGTATTGAAGATCCATGCGATGCACAATCTTTTGGCTTTGCCGCTCATGCTGGTGGCCTTGGCCGCATTGCGTTACGGACTCACGGCGATGGACGGGGCGGCCTTTTCACCGATCGTGCACTTCGTTTATCCCCCGGTCTTGGTCCTGTGCTGTTCGCTCGGATCCACCGCGTGTTCAGCCCTGGAAATCGTCCGCCCGACGAGTAGTCGACCCGTTTATCAGGCGGGACTACGTTTGGCTTTTATCCTCGGTGTGCTGGTAGCCTTTTGCCTCTTGGCGGCTTCGTTTGTTGCTGTCGTCAAATATGGGGGGCTGGCTGTCGGGGTGTTCCTGGCCATCGCTTCGGCGGGATGCGTGATTGGATGCGCCTTTGTCAAATTTCAGGGGCGACGGGATCTTATTTTCGCGGCTTCCTAAAGCGGAGGTGAAACGGATGGCACCTGTTGATTAAGCGCCGGGGGTCGGCGGGAACAACCGGGAAGGGTCGTTGCATTACCATTGGTATCACCGCGTATTTGTCTTCAGGTGGGAGATGGCCCATGCCTGACGTCCTTCATCGCACCTGCCGTTGTTCATCTCACCTTTGCCATGAACCCAGAGCTCGGGAGCCGGCTCACCGAGGGACATTCCCCTTGCCGAAGGGTTGCATGAGTCGGTAGCGTTTTCTTTGCCCTTTGCTCCACCAACGCCGCCGGATCCGGCGGACCAACACCATCCACCCCATGCGCTTACTTCTCACCTGCCTCGCTGCAGTCTACCTCGCCGGTTCCGGCGCCCCCGTCTTCGCGGGCGAATATTACGGCTTCTGGCATCGGGACCAATTGCTGAAAATCAACGGTTGGATCGATGAGGACGTCGACCTCGATCTGCTTTATATCGATCTTTACGAAGACCCGCGCTGGATCGACCGGTTGCTCGAGCAGTTCCCCGAGGCTGATACCGAAGGCACCGGCCGCATCACCGCCGAGCAAGCCGTGCGCTGGCATGCCAAACGCGTTCCGCTCATCACTCCGGGTCCGGATCTCTTGAAGTGGCTGCCGGAGGGGGTCAGCCACTGGATGGAGCTGGTCACAAAAGAGGACGGAGCCGAACTGGGTACCCAGGTCTATCTTCCGCCTGGAGAAGGTCCCTTCCCGGTGCTGGTGGGGCGCGGGATCCGCAAAGGCGGCCAGATGGACCTTGCCCACTGGTACCTGGCGAAAGGATTTGCGGTGGTCTCCCAGGATCTCGTCCCCGCCGGCGATGCCCTCGAGCGCGGCGACCATGGCGGCCGGGCCCAGCGGCGCCGCGATCCCACCTCGGACACCTACACCCTGATTGAGTGGGTTTCCCGGCAAGCCTGGTGCGATGGCGCCATTGCCCTCTTCGGCTATTCCGCCGGCGGCATGGCCACTCTTCCCGTCCTCGAACGCCGGCCACCCAAGCTCACCGCCATCGTCACGCACATCGCCTCCACCGATCCCCTCGGCGTTTTCCGAAGCCGCGGCGGGGTCGCCACCCGACGCAGCTATGATCCCCAAAACCGGGGCGGCTGGGATCCGGGCACGCCGCCTCTGCCGGATCGGCCCACCCTCACACCGGTTACCGCCGACGAAGCGGTCGGTATTTATAAAACCGATATGGCGGGCTGGTACGACATTTTTCAGCAGGGCAGCATCGACGACTGGCTCGCTTGGAGAGAGACGGGCCGGGCCGTTCTCGTGATGGGTGCGGGCAGCCACGGCCCCTGGCCCCGCCCCTCGCGGGTTCCACCGGACTACAGCGACAGCGACATCTTCTGGCCGGATGTGCCCCAGTTCAATCTGCTCACCGGAGGCATCGACCCCGACTCGGTCAGCTCGGTCATGCTTTACTTCAAAATGGGCGATTTCACCGACCCCGAGGCCCCCGGCAACCAGTGGATGATCACCGACTCCTGGCCGCCGCCCTCGCAGGAAACATCCTTTTACCTCACGGCGGACGGCGGGCTCGATCGATCCAAACCCTCCACCGCCGGCCTGACCCGATCCTATGACTACGACCCCAATGATCCGGTGGTCCGGGTGGACATTGGTTGGCGTGGCCAGATCGCGGACGGACCGGTCGACCAGAGGCCGTTGCGTTCACGCGACGACGTGATCTACTTTACCACCGAGAGCCTTGCGGAAGCGCTTGAAGTTACCGGACGTATGACCGCCGAGCTGTTCATTAGTAGTGATGTCCCTGATACGACGTTTATCGTCAAGCTGCTCGACATCTACCCGGACGGTTATGAAGCCCTGATTGCCTGGGGGCCAATGATGGCACGCTACCACCGGGGCTTCGACCAGCCCGAAAAGCTTGAGGAAGGACAGGTCTACCGACTGGAGATTGACCTCTGGAGCACCTCCATGGTTTTCAATGCCGGCCACCGCATCGGAATCGCCGTGACCAGCAGCGAAGCCGGTCGCTTCGCCGTCCATCCCAACACCTGGGATCCGATTGAGAGCTACGACGAGGCGGTGGTTGCCCGGAACACCCTCCACCTCTGCTCGGACCACCCTTCAAGGATTCTCCTGCCGGTAACCGAGCTTGGTGCCGGCACCGTTTACGATCCTGCCCGGCACACCATCGCCCGCAAAACCCATCCCTGGGACAAATAGCCGGCGGGTCTGGCCCCGCTGACTGTTTATCGGACAGCATGGGGCCGGGGCCATCGGCCTTGCAGGACTTGGTCGCATCAAAGCCGCCGCCCCGGTGGACCTGGAGTCCAGGGTTCGCGCTGAAGCAGTGGAGTCCGATTGAATGCATGACTTCGCCGGAGCTCTCACCGTCTAGAACAATGATCCGGCGAACCGCCAACAGGCGGGGGAGTTCGCTGGCAGTCGAGTTTACGGCCGTCGATTCCCGCCAGAACGACGCCGTTGCAGAAATTGGATTGTGTCGTCGAACCGCTGGACTACTCAAGAAGCAGGCAAACAGGGCCGGCTTGGACTTGAGAAACGGCCGCCGTGGTCTGGCGGCCAAGTTTATTGCAGCTTACTCAGGACAATCGGGGTCAACATTGAAACTTCCGAGGCTTTGGAATTTGCTTTCAGCTGGTTTTGCTGACAGACCCTGATCTCAGACTGCAATGAATACCACCAATGCCTTTGTCGAGATAATCGTCTCCGGGGTTCTGGCCTTGGCCGCCATGCTTTTGTTGGCCACGGGAGTGTTTGGAACCGAGCCGATCGCATTGCTCTTCGCCGGCCCCGACTACATCGTGGCCGCAGTGCTCGGAGTCTCTGCCTACGCGTTCGGCGTTGTTTTCGACCGGGTTTGGGACCATCTTTCGAAGCCCGTCGACCGTAAGATTCGTGCCCTCTATTTCGCTTCGGATTCCGATGTTGGAATGGTTCGCACGAATGTTTTCACCAAATGTGAACACATGCGCGCCTTTCTGGATTATATCCGTACGCGCATGCGCATTGCGCGCAACTGCACCTTTGTGTTTCCCCTTCTGGGGTTGGGTCTGGTGGCGGCCTCCTGGCGTTCGACTTACGAGGTGGACCGGCGGGCGGTGCTCGGTTTGCTGGTCGCTTTCTTCCTGCTCGGGGGCTTTTGTTTCTTTGCCTTTCGAAAGTTGCTCGAAAGTTACTACAAGCAACTGCGGCTTGCGGGAGAAGTTTCCCTGGGGCTCGATCTTAGGACTGGCAACAAGGCAGGTGCAACGGCGCCCGCCGATGGTTGAGCGACCGGTGGGTGCCCAGAAACGGGGCACCTTGATGTCATCCATCGGATAAACAACCCGGCCGGCGACGGGGCCGGGCTGAGCCGCATCAGCGGCCTGTGTCGATCCGAGGAAGACCGCGACCGGGGGCGGGCGGTTATGGAGCGAATGCTGGATGAGGTGTCCCGCGGCCCATCTTAATCGTAATCCTGCTCGCAATCGACTGATCGAGTGCCATAGGCTGCAATGAAGCCTCGTAGAGGCACGGCGAAGGAACTGCAGAAGAACGGGGAAGGGGATTACGATTATGATTACGGGCTTGGACGGGGTGGCCCAAGGTTGAACTCAGGCCGTGATCGGGGACGGGTGCTTACGGAGCGAGCCGCACTTGCAGCCGGTAGAAGCGCCGCGGATCGGTGTCGGGTTCGGTGGCGAGGTCGATGAGGAGCGCTTCGCGGAGGCCTTCCTGCGGGTCGGAGAGGAGGAGGACGACGTCCTCCGGCTCGGCCGGCAGCCACTGGCTGAACGTCTCGGCGGACTCCAGCGTGTAGTCGAGATCGGTGGGACCGAGCGGAATCGGAAAGGCCAACGCCCAGCGCGGAGCGCCTTCATGGTCGACGCGAACCAGCCGCGGCAGGCGGGCCAAGGGAGCTTTGTCGTCCGGATCGAGGCCGAGGGCGTAGCGGAGGAGATTGGGGAGACCTTGGGAAAAGGCGTCATTAAGCGGATGGGCGGCAGGGCCGGAGAGGCCGCCGCGGGCGGTCCACTCCGGGAAGGTGGCGGGCGGGCCGAGGGCGGTGCGCACCCCGGAGACGGGGGCATCGCGGCCATCGAAGGAGACACGCCCGGCAAAGACCGCCGTGCCGGAAACCCCGAGGGTGGGGCGAAGGCGGTAGGTGAGGGTGCGGGCCTGGTTGTCGAAAAACGGACCGAATTTCACCTTGGAGGCATCGAGATCGAAACTTCCTTGATGGGAGACGCTGCCCGGCACGATCTGCCAGCCCGCGGGGATGCGGTCTTCGACCGCGTAAGTGAGCACGCCTGGCGAGGGGTCGACGTTGATGGCAACGTCGAAGGGTTCGTCGATGAGGAAGGTTGGCGGCATGCCGGCTTGGGCGGAGGGCTCGGAGCCGTCGCTGACCCCGGCGCCGGGCTCGTCGGGCGTCCACCAGAGCGGGGGATCACCGGCGGCGGGGTCGAAGCGGTAGGCCTCGCCAGCCTGCCAGAGGGTGCCGCCCCGGGTGACGTAGCTGATGGGGATGACGGCGGGCTCGGCCGGCCACGGCAGCCCCTGCTTCCAGGCCGCCGCATAGCCGGTGACTTCGTCGAGAGTGAGCACAAATGAGTCTTCGGAAACGTCCGCGGGATGCCGCGGGTTGAAACCAATGACCGTGTCGCCGCCGATGGGGCTGGAAACGGCATTGGCGGAGGCCCGGCCGGCAAACTCGACCTCGCCGAGCTGGTCGAGGGGGACGAGCAAATCGTAAGTCAGCTCGCGCACTTCACCGTCCATGAATGGCCCGAACTTGACCCGGCCGGTGACGGCATCGAAGCGTCCCTGGTGTGAAATGGAGTCCGGATCGACGGTCCAGCCCGCCGGAGGGGTGTCCTCGACCGCATAGGCGTGGGTGCCGGGTTTGGGGTCGGCGAGGAGGCGGACGGGGTTGTCCTCGGCCAGGGAAAGCGCGCGCCCGGGCGGATACCAGCGCGGGAGCCTGCGGGTGACAAAAGTCGGGTCGGGCGCGGGTGTGGCGACCCCGCGGACGAGGAGCTGCACCGTCGATTGGGCGGGAGCGTTGCTGGCAATGGTGAGGGTGCCGCTGTATTCGCCGGCTTGTGACGGGTTAAAGGAAACGGGCAGCTCGATGTTTTTGCCGGGAGCAATCGCGATGGGCTCGAAGGGAACACTGAAGAACGGGTGTGAGGTGGTGACGGCTGTGAGCTGGAGTGCATCGGTGCCCGGGTTTGAGACCGTGAGGAGACGCTCCTCCGTCGAACCCGCCACGGTGGTGCCAAAGTCCAGGATGCCGGGCTGCACGTTGATGGCCGGTTCTCCGAAGACCTCGAGGAGGACCGGGATGAGTTGCTCCGGCAGTGCGGGGTCGTTGAGGTAAAGGACGAGATCCTGCAGGTGGATCCCGGCGTTGAGGCCGGCGGTTGGGAAAACCAGGTCGAAGGTGAGCGCGCTGCCTGCGGGCACGCTGCCGGAGAGCGAAAACCCATCGGCGAAGGAAGCTTCCGGGAGGAGCCGCACGGCCACCCCGGCTTCGGCAAAAGCCTCGGCCCATGCCACCGGCAGCCCCGTCCAGCCGTCGTCCGCGGTGAGCCCGACGGAGGCGGTGTGAGCGGAGACCTCGACCGTGTGGTAAAGGAAAGCGATCTCGCCGAAGGGGGAAAAGTGCACCTGGAAGGTGAGTTCATCGCCCGGATCCGCGGTGCGGGAGGCGCCGGTCCACTGCACGATGAAGCGCTCCTCGGGGCCGTCGTCATGCCAAGTGTGGACGGTGCCGCCGGCGGCAAGGCTGAGGTCGTCCCAGTAAGGGGCGACGAGCGCATGGGGGGCGAATGCGGATGGCAGCGGCCGGGGGATCCAGCCGCCGCCGTCGAAGTCGCCGAAAGTGATCCAGCCGTTGGCGGAGATGCGGGCGGTAGCGCGTTCCTGGCCGTAGAACGGAATGGGAAAAGGCAGGTTGATGCTTTCGTTGCCGTCCCAGGTGCCGGACACGGTTTCGAGCCGGGTGCCGAAAGGGGTGATGTCGATCCAGTCGAAGGCTGGTCCGCCGCTCTCGCGGTTGGAGCGCCAGACGGTCCCGGCGGCATCGGGGCCGCCATGAACCGGGGCGGGAAGAAGGTGAAATTCGAGGGCGGCGCCGCCCTCGTTGACCAGTTCCAGGGCCAGGGTCACGGGGTCGCCGGCCTGGCCCGAACCGCTCAGCCGCACGGGGCCGAGGACGGCGACGGCGGGCTCGACCACCCGGGCCTGGAGCGGGATGATCCGGACCGGCTGCTGGGGGTCGTCGCTGGCGAGGGTGAGTTCCCCGGCGTAGTCACCCGGATCGAAGGCCGAGAAAGCCAGCGTGCGCTCGAGGTGGCCGCCCGGCGGGAGGACAAAGGCGGTGTCGTCGAAGTTGAAGCCCTCGCCCTGAAGGTGAATTTCGGATACATGGAGCGGGTCCTGGCCGGGGTTTTCGAAGCGGAGCACGACCTCGGCGGTTTCCCCGGAGAGGCTCTCGGGAAAGACCGCTTCCTCCGGGGCGAGGACCAGCCGCTGGGTGCCGGTGACGGTGAGCTCGACCGGCACCAGGACTTCGGGGCGGGCGGGATCGTTGCTGTGGACGATCAGCTCGAATGTCAGTGGGCCGACCGTGAGGCCGGGTCCCCGGAGGCCGACCTCCACCTCGCGCGACTCACCCGGCGGGACGAGACCGGCGGGCGGTTCGGCGGTGAGAAAGCGGCGCGAACCATAGCCGCGGATGAGCCAGTTTCCGGCCAGGCCGAAGGAGTCGATCGTGCCCCAGCTGCCGGGCACGGGAAGGGTGGGCAACTCGGGCGCATCGCCATCGTAGAGCCCGATCCAGGAGCGCCCCCGGCTGGGCGAGCTTTGGTCGATGGCGGCCGGAAAGCCGGTGAAGACCGGTTCGCGAAAGACCACTGCAATGAGGATATCCCCGGGACCATCGAGCAAGAGCGGTTGCTGCAGCGGGTAGACCGACCAGTCCCCGACCTGCTCGACTTGGCGGGCGGGCAGGGCGAGCAGAAGATCCGCTCCATTGGCCGGATTGCCATCCGGCACCTGGTAGACGAACAGGTCCAGCGCCATCCCGACCTCCGCATCGGTCATGGCGTCGAAGAGAAGGTGGATTTCTTCCAGCAGGAACGGGTACTCGCCCGGCTCCGGGGTGAACTGGTTGCCCCAGATGAACTGCTCCCCGCCGTTGAGCCCGACGGCGTTTTCCACCGTGCCGTCGTCGAGGATGAAAACGACGCCGTAATCCGGATCCTCCCAAAGGGAGGTCTCGTCCGCCACCGGCAGTCCGTGGGTGAGCCCGAGGCGGCGTTCGATGGCGTAGAGGAGAGGGCCTTCGCCGGTGTTGTGGATGGTGAGGGTGCGGCTGGTTTCCTCCAGCCGGGTGATGGTGGCCGCCAGCGCTTCGGGGGTGACGGCAATCACCGGGGGCGGAATGCCTTCGGCCGAGAGGGGGATGACCAGCTCGGGAGTGGCGGGGTCGTCGCTGAGGACGGTGAGGCTTCCGCTGAACAGACCCGTTTGCGAAGGGGCGGCGGAGACGGTGACGGCGAGTGATTCGCCCGGAGCAAGGATGGCGGGCGCGCCATCGAGGCTGAAGCCCTCGCCCGCCAGCATGAGATCGTGGAGCGTGAGCACGGCCGGCCCGGTGTTGCGGAGGTGGAGGACCTGCCCGGCGGTCGCTCCGACGATGACCGGGCCGAAGTCCAACTCGGCGGGGTCGGCTTCGATGACTGGATCGCCGGTCACGGTCAGGGTGCCGGGAATTTCGATGAGGGGATTTTCGGGATCGTTGGTGGCGATGCGGACGGTGAAGGCGTAGGTGCCGGCCAGCAGCTCGGAGCCGTCGATGAGAATCGAGGTGGTGGTTTCCCCGCCCGGCGGGACCGAGCCCGCAGTGAGGGACGGGCGGATATAGATCCGGTAGCCATGGCCGCGGAGGAGCCAGTTGCCGGGATAGCCGAAGTTGTCGATGAGCCCCCAGAGGCTGGTGGCGGGGAAGGTCGGGTTATCCGGGACATTGCCGCCGTAGGCCGCGATCCAGGAGCTGGTTTGCGTGGGGGAGGATTCGTCGAGCGCGGCGGGAAACGCGTTGCGGCCGGCCTCCCGGTTGACCGCCCCGATAACGACGTCGCCGGGCTCGTGAAACTCCAGCGGCGTATCCAGGGGGATGGAGGTCCAGGCATCGAGCGATTCCACCGGGATGGACGGCAAGCGCAGGCGCTGCTCGGTGGCCGCATCAAGGTTGCCGCCAGCGAAGAGATGGAGGTCGAAGGTTTCGCCGGGCTGGACCCCGGAGTAGCTCGCAAAGTAGATTTCGACCCGGTCGAGCGCGAAGGGGAACTCGGACTTCGGCGGGGTGAAGCGGTGGAACCAGAGAAACTCGCCGCCGAAGGCCAGCCCGATGGAGGACTCCGGGGTGCCGTCGTCATGAACGAGATCAACGGGGAGGACGCGGTCGATTCCGGCCGGGGCCGGCTCCGCGGCTTCCGCCGAACCAAGGGCGATGGAGAGTTGATCGCCCTGCTCGACCTCGATGGTGAAGAGCAGCGGGCTGCCGCCGAGATTCGAGAGGGTGAGTTCCGGCTCGATGATTTGGCCGTGCTCCAGGGTTACCTCGAACGCCGCCGGGGTGACGACCGCGGACGGGGCGATGAGCCCTTCGCCCGCGAGGGTGAGGCTCAGCTCGGGGTCGTCCGGTGCGTCCCCTGCGACCGTCAGGGTGCCGGTGAAGGGGCCTTCATCGGGCGGGTCGAAAACGACCTCGATTTCCGTCTCCGCGCCGGCCGGAAGGGTGAATCCATCGCCGCTGGCGGAGAAGCCGGCTCCGGAAGCCGTTACCGTGGTCACGGTAAGGACGTCGGTGCCAGGATTGCGGAGGACGGCATGGAGGCTCCGGGGATAGCCGATGAAGACCGAGCCAAAGTCGAGCTCCGGAGGGGAGAGTTCCATCACGGGGAAGCCGCCGGTGACGGTGAGGGCGATGGCCACCGTCAACACGGGGGTGGCGGGATCGTCGGTGGCGAAGGTCAGCTCCGCGGCGTAGTTTCCGTTGGCGAGTCCGGTGGCATCGAAGGTGACGGTGATTTCGAGGTTGGTCGCGGCCGGGAGGGCGCCGGATGCGGGGTGGACGGAGAGCCAGCCTGGCAGGCTGTCCTCCACGGTGAAGTCCATCGGTCCGGCCCCGGTGTTGGACAAGGTGACCGTGCGCTCAAGGCTGGTGCCGGTGGCGAGGGATTCGTCGAGCGAAGCCGGCAGGACAGAGCCTTCCGGCGGGGAGAGGGTGGTGGCGGCGACGGGATTGGAGAGGCCGGAGTAGTTGCCGAGAAAGTCGCGGGAGCGGAGGGCAAACCAGAATTCGGTATCTGGTGACAAGCCGGTCACGACAACGGACTGGGTCGTGCCCGCGGGCGCGGGCGCGGGCAGTCCGGTTACGGGAGCGGCTTCGGCGAAATTGGTCTCGTCGATCGGCCCGGTCGAGAAGCGCAGGTCATAGGCGGCGGCCTGGCCGGCGCCGGAGCCGCTGGCCGGGGCGGTCCAGACGAGGCGGAGGCGGTCCTGGCGGATCTCCTCGGCGGTGAGGTCGTCGATCGCGGCGGGCGGGGCGAGGGGATCTTCGTCGAGGGCGCGGGCGGCATTGAGGCGGCCGGCCCCGAGCAGGCCGGAGAAAGTGGGGTTGAGGGCGTCGATCGGATCAGTCGTCATCAGTATCCGATGGACCAATACATCGGCGGGGAGCCCTGGGAACCGGCTCGCCATGAGGGCGGCCACCCCGGCGACATGGGGGGCGGCGAAGGACGTGCCGGAGGAAGTGGTGTAGCCGCCGTTGCGCTGGGTGGTGTGGATGGCGAGGCCGGGGGCGGCGAGGTCGATCCAGTCGCCGAAATTCGACGAGACCGACTTGAAGTCGTTGCGGGTGGTGGAGGCGACCGCGACGACCGGGGGGTAAAAGGCGGGGTAGTAGGGATCCGAGCTGCCGCTGTTGCCGGCGGCGAAGACGACCACTCCGCCCTGGATCGGGCCGTCCGGCTCTCCGGCCGCATCGTAGCCGGCGTTGGCGATGAAATAGTCGATGGCATCGAGGACGACCTGCTCGTAGACGCCGGGCTGGGTGTAGCCCCAGCTGTTGTTGGCGATGACGGCGCCGTTGTCGGCCCCGTAGACGAGGGCCTCGGCAAAGCCGCCGTTGGCATTGTTGGTGGCGAAGGTGCGGGCGATCATGAGCCGGACGCCGTCGCCCTGGCCGCTGCCCCCGGCGATGCCGGCGATGCCGGTGCCGTTGTTGGTGGCGGCCGCGATGATGCCGGCGACCTGGGTGCCGTGGCCGTTGGTGTCGTTGATGAGGTTGTTGTCGTTGACGAAATTCCAGCCGTGGAGGTCGCCGTCGTAGCCGTTTTCCGGGCCTTGGTTCGGGTTGATCCAGAGATTGGGAGCGAGGTCCGGGTGGGCGGCATCGATGCCGGAATCGACCACGAGGACGACCACATCGGGCTGGCCGGTTTCCAAGTCCCAGGCGGCGAGCGCGGAAATGTCCGCCCCCGGGGCGCCACCGTTTTGGCCGACGTTACGCAGGCTCCATTGTTGGACGAAGCGGGGGTCGTCGGGAAAATCCTGGAGGGTGGTCTTCTCGTAAATGGGCTCGGCCACCTGGATTTCCTCATAATTCTCGTATTCCGCGCTCAGGGCGAGGACCTCGCGGGGGCCGTTGAAAGTGACCTCAAACCAGCGGTCGAGCCCGAAGGCGCGGTGGCGCTCCTCGAAGCCGGGCGGGGTGCGGAAGAGCGGGCGCACGGAGACGGCTCCGTGGCGTTGGTTGAGGCGGTCGACCGCGGCGAGACCCAGGCGGGCTGGGGTGTCCGTGGCGGACCGCAGCACCCCATGGGAACGCACCTGTTCCGCAGCCGGGGAGGAAAGCTTGATCCGCAGCACATGGTCTGCGGTTGGCGGGCCGGATTGTCCCCCGGCCCCTGCGGCGAATCCCAGGAGGGCCAGAGCCCAAAACAGCATCCGGATTTGACGGGGTAGGAGGATCGTCATGGCAACGAAGGAGAGGAGGGTAAGCGGTTACGGTGGTTTCAAAACAATTGCAACCCTTGAGTGCAAATGGCCGTGCCCGCGGCCCGTGCGCCAAGTGGGGAAGGGGGCTCCTGATGCCGTCGCCACCGGCGGCCGGAGACCGGAATTAACAAATCAAATCGCCCAGAAAGGACGCCGGCCGGTGCGATCCGGACCCCTTGCGGACGCATCCCGGGTAAACTGGGACGATCCCCTATTCCCCGTGAACCTGCATCCTGTATCCTCCTCCGGCGTTTCCAGCCCCTGGCGAAAGAGCGTTTGTTTTAATCTAATTGTTGCCGTCCTGCTGGTGTTGCCGGCCGGCTCGGCCCTGGCTTCCTCCCCGGCCGGGACAAGCCCTCCACCGGTCGCTTCTCCCATGGAAGCGCCGGGGACGGACCTGCAGCACCCCTATCTCTTCTTCTCGGCCGAGGACATTCCCGCGCTCCAGGCGCGGGTGCAGGATCCCGCCTTCCTGCCGCGCTGGAACCGACTACTCATCCGGGCAAACTCCCTGCTCAATCAATCGCCTTCGACCAATCCCCGGTTGTTCCAAGGCGACAGCGCCCTGCTTGGTTTTGCCTACATCATCACCGGCGACGTCCGTTATGCCGAGCGGGCCATCGAAGGCGCTTTGGCCGTGGCCGCCCTCAACACTTGGGGAACGGGCTTTGTCTGGAACCGGGGGGCGGATCTGGAAACCTCCGAGCAGAGCACCGGAATGGCGTTTGTGTACGACTGGTGCCATGATGTGCTGACGCCCGCCCAGCGCACCGTACTACGGGATGCCACGGTGGCGAAAGGCATCAATCCCTACCTTTCCTCCATCAATCCCAACCTCTCGCCCAACTGGTGGGTCAATCACCCCGTCAACAACTGGCGCGGGGTCTGCCATGGCGGCAGCATTCTGGCCGCCCTGGCGTTTTATGGCGTTTCCCCGGAGGCGCGTGCGGCCGCCGAGCTGGGCTACCACCACCTCGAGCCGGCTTTGCGGGCGCATTTTCTGGCCGACAGCGGAGGCCACGAGGGAGTCACCTACAACAACTATGGGATCGAGTACGTGCTCATGGCGGCCGCAGCCCACCAACGGTTTTTCGGCGGCTTCTCCGGGCTGCTTCGGGAGCTGGCCGACGATCGCCTCGGCGCCTACTGGGATGTTTACATGCACGCTCCGGACCTGCATTTCGCCAACTTGGGCCGAATGCATTTCAACTGGGGTGCGGGGCTTTGGAGCCTCGACGGCCGCAATGAAGGCGGCCCTTCCAGCCTGCGGGCCGCACTGACCGACTCCATGGTGCCGGGAGGCGACCGGCTCCTGCGCTGGGCGGCCGACAACGGCGGGCAGCGCTTCTACTGGCATGCCGCCAGTCCGCTTTATTTCATCTGGCGGCGCGACGCCCCCTCGCTGTACAGAGAGGCCCGCCCCGAACTCCAGGAAGCCGTGCTTTTCCGCGACGCGGGCCATGCCGTGCTCCAGTCCGGCGACCTCTACCTGGCCTTCAGTGGCGGTGCGGCCCACAACCGGGGCGATGTCGGCGCCTTTGTCCTCCTCGTCGGCAACGAGCGCCTCATCCACCTCGAACCGTCGCTCAACCACCTTGGCAGCGCGTTTCAGTCCACCCTGCTGGTCAACGGGCAAGGCCAGCAGACCGGCGGGCCGCCGCCCCGGGGCGACTACCTGCATTTCGGCTCGGGGGAAGGGTTTCACTATCTTGCGGCGGAGATCGCGCCGCTCTACCCGGCTTCCGTCCAATTGACCCGGGCCGTCCGCCACCTCGTCATGGTGCGGGGGCGCTTTGTCGTGTTGCTCGATGACTTGGCGGCCGCCCAGCCGGTTCAGTTTGAGCATCGCTTTCAAACCACCCATCCCCTGCAGGCCGGCACCGATGCGGTCCGCATTGTCGGCCAACAAAGGGATCTGTACCTGATCGGTGGGGGAGTGGATGCGTTCCAACGCAGCCTGGGATCCGGAGCCGCCCTCAATCATGTCGCCTACCGGCGCCTGGCGGATGAAGGCACCCTGCTGACGGTGCTTTACCCCACATCGTCCGGAGGGCCGCCGCCCCAGGTGTCGGTCGAAGACGGGGTTCTCACGCTCACTGCCGGCGGGGAGACCGATGTGGTTGCATTCAGCCGCGCGTCCGGGGAGTGGACTCTGGCCGCGGTCAACGCGGTGGCGGCGGACCTCCCCCCGTACGACGGGCAGCGCACGGTGGTTCCTTACCGGGATGGACGCGACGATGCGGCGGAAGTACCGCCCTGGCTGCTCCGCCGGGTCGGTCCCGGCGCCTCCGCCCCCACCGGCCTGACCGCCGCCGTTGTCGCCGATGGATGGATACAATTGGACTGGGAGGACGGAGTCGACAATGCCTTGGCTTACCACGTGGAGCGGCGGGCCGAAGGCGAGTCTGACTGGACCTTGGTCGCGGAGCTGCCTGGGGATGCGGAGACGTTTGCCGAAGACGGCCTGCCGGCCGGCACGGTGTTTTTCTACCGCGTTTTCGCGCGGACGCCCTTTGCGGATTCTCCCGTGGCCACGGCTACCGTGCAGACTTGGACGGAGCTGCAGGCTTGGCGGCACCTGCACTTCGGCACGACTGAAAATACCGGGGTGGCCGCCGACTTTTTCCAGCCCCTCGAGGACGGCTGGCCCAACCTGCTCAAATACCTGACCGGCCTCAATCCGCTTGAGCCGGCGGGCCGGTTGCTCGAGCCCGAGTTGGCGGCGGACGGGGCACTGGTGCTCCGGGTGCCCTTCGCCGGGGCCCGGGCCGATGCCCGTCTGGAGATCCAGCAGTCCGGCGACCTCCAGGAATGGGTGCCGGTGGCGGAGGAGCAGATTACCGCCGTCGACGGTGAATTGGAAGTGAAGCTGGCGGCGGACGGGGCCGGTCCGGCTGTGTTCATCCGGATCAAAGCCATCCGCGAACCCTGACAGGCCGGGCCGCGAAGCTGAGCGGCCCGCCTCTTGCAGCCCCCGGCCGCCTGCCTCAGCCGGGGTGGGGCAGGTCGAATTCCTGCCCAAAGAACACTGCGGAGGATCGGCTCATGGACCTTGTCCTCCTTTGCTGGTACGGTGAAATCATTCCCCCTTCCCCGTCCTGGTTTTGGTGTTCAGCCGCTATGGTGGACTGAGCGAATCATCGGGCCTCCATTTCATGAGGCCGAAGGAGCGGGAGGGTTTGGCTGGATCTCCAAAACAACTGGATAACGGGATGCTGCCAAACGGTTGGCCGTTGGCCGGTTTTGTGGCGCCAGCGGAGCCTCGTCGTGCTCTGGTTTCCGAAGCTGAATCCAATGGCTTGGCTGAAATGCCTCGGGCGGATGCGCTTGGGAAGCCCGAAAGCGCCTATTCGCTCCACCGCTTGAGACCAGGCACCTTGTCGGCATGAATTCTATTCCACGCATTTTTGATTGTGCGATTCAGAACTTCTTGGACGGATTCCCGAAAGGTCGGAATCACGGGAGCACCGTCTGAAATGGGCATCGGCTCGCCGTTGTTATGCTGGCAATTGCGCAGTGCCATGGCAACCAGAACCGGATGGCTGGTTATGAGCATGTGGCCGTTGGAACGGAGGGCAGGGGTCTCATGATCCGCCGGGCGGTGTTCGCCATTCCGCCGAATCCAACCCGCCGTCGATTCGTCGAGAGCGCAGCTGTTGTAGACAGCCCAACCGGATTCGAGAATGCTGAACTTTTCGCCAGCGGAAAACCATTGTCCTCCGAGCTTCACATGCAACCATGTGTTGCAGTTGCGGTCAAATGGATGAGGAGCAAGACGGGCATTTTCAACCCAGAGCTGACGCTTTTCTCCAGGTACGGTTAGAAGGATATCGCGGAGATGCTGCTCAATCAGCGGCCAGTCTTGGTTGAGGTTGAGCGAGGTGACACGGATGGGGTGGCCGCTGATCCGGTAAGAAAAATCAAATTCTTCGTCCACCTCGGGATAGAGCAGGATGCCCGCGGCCGTTTCCCAGCCCGGTGCCCTGGCTTGGTTGGTCAAGTAGGAATGGAGTTGGTACAAGTGCGCCGATCGAAGCTTGGCGCGATCAAAGTTCATGGTGAGGGCCTCCCGATAAAACTTGCAGTCCAGCATGAGGTTGCGGTGCGGAAAGCACATGGACAAATCAGTTTTCATCACTGGCAGAGCCGCTCGCGACGGCAGATCCAGGCCGTCGCCGTTCCACTGGACAATACTGGACGAAACCCTGCCTTCCGGACAGAGGATGGTGGCAAAGTTGCGCACGAACTTTTCGAAGATGCTGTGAAGCATCTCCGGGTTTTCCTCGAGGCCGTGAAAGGCGTGATCGCCTTCTTCTTCCGTTGGCATGGAGTGCCGGGCAATCAAGCGGCAGAGGTTGACCAAGGTCCGGTAGTGGCGGTTGTTACGATGGTAGGCCACGCGGTGAAACACCGACGGAGTCAATGGAATGACGTCAACCCGCCTGAGCATTTCCCGGGGAAGTTGCAGCGCGTCACGGCTTGTCCGGTCGAGATCCTGACGACGAAGCAGACCTTCTATCGTCGTTTTGACAATCCGGTTGGAGAGGATGTTGACGCTGAGTTCGGCAAATTCACAGATCATGCTGGAAGTTCGGCGGCTTAGCCGGCGGCTGCTGGCGTGGAAATCCAGCTTGCCCCGCAGGAGGCCGAGTTCTTCCCGCTGCTCAACGTAATTGCGGTCCAATCCGCGGTTCCGAAGGGTGCGGACTTGGAGGGCCAGAAGCAGGGCGAAGAAATTGATGAGATCCGGCGCGTTCGTGATCCTGCTTGGAACGCGACCTCTCAGAGGATCGAGCTCCAGTGCATAGAGCAGAAGATAATAGAGATTCCGAATGGGTATTCGACGCGTCATGGATTCAGTAACCTATGCTTCTCTTTCTCGACACGGTCGGGCTGATCAACCCAGTATTCTTCGAGCAAGGGAATAATTTCCCACTCGATGACATCGCGGTACCAAGCCGCCTCGTCGGACACAGCAGAAACTGGCACGAAGAAGCTGTGTCCGATCCGGCACCCTGGGCCAAGTTGCTCCGTATCCTTGGCGATCTCCTGGTTCAAATTAGTCATCACCTGTTGAATGCTTTGGATGAGTTGAGGGGAGATCCCTTTTGACTTCAGGACTTCGGAGAATTTGGGGGCATCAAAGCGTGGCGGAAGGGTGGCAAAGGCAAACCGGCGCCGCAGCGCGTAATCGACCACCGCCAGGGAACGATCCGCGGTGTTCATTAGTCCGAGCAGGTGAACATTCTCGGGGACTTCGAAATCCGTATCCGGTTGGTACGTCAACGGCATCCTTTCTTTCCGCTTGTCCACCTCGAGCAAAACCATCATTTCTCCGAAAATGCGGCTGAGATTTCCCCGGTTGATTTCATCGATGATGAAGACATACGGGTGGGCCGGATCCTCTGCCGCGCGTTCGCAGAACACCTTGAAATGACCGTTGCGGAGGGAGAAACCGCCCATTTCGTTCGGGCGCCAGCCCTGGATGAAATCCTCATAGCTGTAGCTTTGATGAAACTGGATCATGCAAACACGCTCTGAGTCCTCCTCGTTCATCAATGCGGTGGCAATTCGTCGTGCGGCATAGGTCTTGCCGGTGCCGGGCGCACCTTGAAGAATGAGGTTCTTTTTGCGCCGCAAGGTCTCAACGATCTTCTGGAAATCCTCCACTGGCATGAACAGGTCCCCCATGGCCTCGGTAAACGTCAGGGAGCGTCTGGTGGAAGATTGGGAGTCATTCTGTTGAGCCTTCACGGAGTGAGACTCCTGCAGGCCGTTGTCCAGTAGAGCCTTGAGTTTCTTGGTATCCTTAAGAGCGGCAAATAATTCCGGGATGTGATGTCTGCGGTCGGCAGGCTCATTCCAATCCCGAAACTGAGTTCCCATGTGCTGCATGCTGTCATGAAAGACCTTGCGGACCTTGTTGCCCTCCATCTCCTCTGGTTTGATCCGCAACCAAGCCACTTCCTTGTCGTCTGCGTTGGAAATAGATGAATTGTTTTCACCTTCGAGGATTTCACCGCTCTCCAAAGCCAGCGAGCGAAGGCACTTGAACTCTAATCCGTGGTCGCCGGTCTCCAACTGCGCAAACCTGATGAGCGGCCACTTTCCAAAGACAAGCTGTATCTGTTCCGGGGTTGCTGAGGCGTTGCCATTTGTTAGCAGAGAAATGGCAATCCTGGGATCGTCAGGTTGGTTCAAGTCCAACGGTAGTCGCTCCATCCCCTCACGGAAAAGAGCAAAAATCTCATGGGCCTGCTTTCGATCGATGAAAATGCGATCGAAGGGGGAGGCCATGGGTTTCAGGTGCTTATACGACAGTGCATAGAGAACCGATTGTACATCGACGGGGCTCTTGGGCTTCCATTTCCGAAGCACCTGTCGAAAGGCCTCCAGGAAGTCCATCACCTCGGCGTAGTTTTCAGGATTCGGTGCGCCAGGTGCAAGTTTTAGCCCGAGTTCGCTTTTGGCTATCGATCGGAAGGCGGAAATTTTGATGGGAAAGTAGTCCTCCGGTCGGAAGAGCCAGAGCGCCACCGACAATGCTCCCCAATCCGGTTTTAGGTCGTGGTGCCCAAAACAAAGAAAGAGTGGTTCGAGAGTTGAGGCACCGCTCCAAGGCCCACGGGTGGTTTCGAACAATGTCGACAAGGTGGCTGTCCGGGTCTCGTTGTCTTTGCCAAATGTCTTGTTCCAAGACGTGAAATGGGCCAACTGATTTCCGTACTGCTCCAATTTCGCGATAATTTCGCTGCCATTGTTCTGATCCAGCAGCTTGCGCATCCGCGCCTCGGTCATCGATTCCTGGAATTTCTGGAGGAGTTTTGCCTTATAGCTCAGCTCGTTGTTCATGAAATCCTCCCCAGGAACTTCAAACGAGGAAAAGTCCGGAAACACCTTTTTAAACTTTACCTTCAGCCGGTTGGCAGCATCCGCCGAGATTTCCAAGGTTTTGACCATGGGGTCATGGCAACATTCGGATTGGATTATTTCAAGCCATCTTCATTCCGGGCCGAGGAGCCGGTGTAGTATCCATCAGCGCATGCCATTCTCCGGTGGTCCGGTTCTCGAATCGAACCAACGCAGGCATCCGGGTCATTCCGGGAACGGAAGGTGCAATTAGTCCGGCAAGAAGCTCGTTGTCCTCGGTTCAGGACGCTGGCCTGCCTTTTGCCGAAGGATGGTATCGCTGGAAACCGTCAAAACGGTGGCAACTGTGCTCATTGCTGGAAACGGCCGCACCAAGGGGCGGAGCCACCTGCCTCAGCGGGGGTGGGGCAGGTCGAATTCCTGCAGCAGGCCGTTGATCATGCCGAGTTTTTCCTCCCGGGGGGTGACCCGCGAGCTTGGGTGCAGTCCGCGGTAACGCACCACGCCGGCCGGATCGATGATGGCGACATGAGGTATGCCCCGCACCCCGTAGTCCGGGTTGAAGACGCGCTCTTCGCTGAAGGCGACCGGCCAAGTCATGTCCATCTGTTCCATGAAGGACTTCATGAGCTCAAATTCCCGTTCGGGATCATCGCGGGTGGCGATGCGCTCTATGGGGCCGCCCAGCCCCCCGGGTCGGGAGATGTGTTGTCCCTGCAGGCTGGTCACACCAAGGATTACAACCGGATAGCCTTCGTAGTGCTCCTGGAGTTGGGCAACATCGGGAAAACTGGCCACGCAGGGCCCGCACCAAGTGGCCCAAAAATCGAGGACCACGACCTGCCCTTGGAGGTCGGAGAGCGTCTGGACGGAGTTGTCATCGAGGGTGTGCCAGGAGAAGTGGAGTTCGGGCGCGGGGTGGCCGACCAGTTCATCACGGGCGAAGGCGCCATCGATGAACTCGAGGGTCTGGGTCAGGGCCGTGTGGTCTTCGTTGGTGGCAAGGATCCGGCGGGCGGCATTGCTGGCCGCGGTCCGGATGCCTTCGCGCAATGAGGGATCGATACGATCCTCCAGATCGAGAACGGCCTGGACCAGAAAGCGCAGGGGGGCGGCTTCTTCCGGAGGGGTGGAAGTGCTGAGCAATCCCGGCAACCCCGTGAGTTTCGGGGCGATTTCCAGGAGCACATCCGAATCGATGCGACGGAAAAACTGGAAGACGTCGCCGGCCATGGTGGGCAGCGCTTCGCGGAGTCCGGGGTGCTCGAGGAGGCGGGTGAGGTGGTCGTGCTGGTTTGTGCGCGCTTGTCGCTGTGCATCCGCATCGGCCCCGCGGGCGACGGAGGGCAGAAAGCGCAGGTGGACGATGAGCGCCCGGGCGCCTTCGGCAGTGCTCAAGCGGCTCAGTTCATCGAGTCGCTCCACGGCTTCGGAGGTTCGGCCGGCGATCTGAATGAGGCTGTGGGGGGCGTTGCTGAGGCCGGCGATGGTTTCGGCGTCGATCCGGTCAAAGTCGAAGGAATCGAGGATGTCGACAGCGGCTTGGCGTCGGCCATCGGACCAGACTTGCACGGCTTCGCGGTCGTCGCGTTGGGGAGTGGGGAGAGTGGAGGTGGCTTGCCTGAACTGCTGAACCGCCTCGGCTACGGGGTCCGAGGCAGTTGCCGCAGGTGCGAGGAAAACGCCGCCGAGACAGATGAAAGTGGCGGCCCTGAGTGAACGAGAGAGGTGGTGCATGAGAACGATTCGGTTGGGTTGGTGAAGAGGAAAGCACCCTGTAGGAAAACCATTGTCGCCGCAACCTTTTGGTCGGATCAGCAACCGGAGCCCGGGCTTCGGCACCGGCCATGGCTGTGGTCCTGTAGCAAGAACCAAACTACGGAGTTCCTCAAGTCACCGGAGCCCCGGATACGGGCTTTGCCGGCCCGTGTTCGGCGTCGGACCGACTCCGGCTGCTTTTTCCCGAACCGGGGGAATCACCGCGCCGAAGGGATGGCCCGGGCCTGGGCCTGGAGGTGCTTTTCGAGGCCGCCGCAAACGATGTCGCAGAGCCGGAAGACATCGCGGTCGGCAATCGCATAGAAGGCCTGCAGTCCTTCGCGGCGGCGTTTGACGAAACCGGCCGTGGCGAGGGTCTGGAGGTGCCGGGAGATGTTGGCCTGTTGGCCGCCGGTGGCCTCGACGAGGGCGGTGACGTTTTTTTCGCCGTCGAGGAGGGAGTGGAGCAGGCGCAGGCGCATCGGCTCGCCGAGGACGGCAAACCGCCGGGCCACCAGCTCAAGGGCTTCATCATTCAAGTCCCGCTTCATGGCCGCACCGATAAAACCAAATTCCGTCGTTGACAAGTGCATCGTAGCATGACTAAATGCTCATATACCAATTAAATTATGTCAAGACTGAATCCAGATTCTTTTATCCGCGTGCTCGCCGGCAGCATGGTCCTCCTCAGTCTCGGGCTCGCCCAACTGCACAGCCCTTGGTGGCTGCTGCTGACCGGGTTTGTCGGGCTCAACCTGATCCAGTCCGCCCTCACCGGTTTTTGTCCGCCGACGCTCATCGGACGCCGGCTTGGCTGGTTCCGAGATGAGGCGGTGGGTTGCCGTTTGTCGGAGCCCCGGCAGGAGGAGCAGCGATGACTCCGATCCTCTTGCGGTGTGGATTGGGTCTGCTCCTGGGAGCGGTGGCCGGAGGTTTGCTGGGAGCGGTTGGTCAGTGCACCACTGGCGCCTGTCCGCTCACGGCCACCTGGTGGCGTGGGGCCCTCTTCGGTGGCATCATGGGATTGCTTATCGCGCTCAGCCTCGAACGGACATGAATGCTTTTCAGCTCCCAATTCGGCCGGTCGTCATGGGTCTCGGGCTGTTGCTCATGGCTTTCGGCACACCGGTGATCAGCGCACTCACGCTGGAAGAGGCCATTCGAGAGGTCCGTGAAGCCAGTCCGCGGGCCGCCATCGCCCGCGAGCGGGTGGCGGCGGCCCGGGCGGCACAACGCGAAGCCGATGCGCTCCGCCTGCCCGCGGTGATGCTCGATGCCGGCTACCTGCAGACCGACCAGCCCATGCGTGCCTTTGGTACGATCCTCAATACGGGTCGATTTTCCGAGACGATTGATTTCAACCGGCCCGGGCAGGTGGATCACTTCCATGCCGCGGTCACCGCCACCCTGCCACTCTACCACGGGGGAGAGCTGACGGCCCGCCGCCGTGCCGGTCGGGCTGAAACGGTAACCGCCCGGGCAGATGAAGCCGGCGTGATCGCCGAACTCGAACTTGAAGTTGTGCGCCGCTATTTGGGAGTGATCGCGGCGCGGGAAGCCGAGGCGGCTCTCGGTGCCTCCGTCCGGGCGATGCGTGCATCGGCCGAGACAGCGGCAGCCCGCCATGAGAAGGGAGATCTCCTGCGAAACGAAGTCCTTGATCTGGAAGTGCAGTTGGCGCGGACCGAAGATGATCGTTTCGCCGCCGCCCAGGCGGTTCGTCTTGCCGAACAGCGTCTGCTGATCCTGCTCGATCGTGATCCCGATGGAGCAATGGAAATCAACCCCGCCGATGCCATTCCGGATTGGGCGGTATCTCCCGGGCATGAGCTGACGGCCGCGGCGCGTCCGGAGCTAAGGGCGTGGGAAGCACGGGTGGAGGCTGCGGATGCAGCCGTGGAAGCCTCCCGCGGAAGCCGGTTGCCGAAGGTCGAGGCTTTCGCCAGTTTTCAGTACGACCGCGGTTGGCGACTGGGGGGAGACGGCGACAGCTGGATCGGCGGCGTTCGGATGCAGTGGCCTTTGTTTGACGGAGGGAGAAGCGATGCCCGGACCCGGCTTGCGTTGGCCCGGCGGTCCGAAGCCCAGGCCGGTGCCCGTGAACTCGATCTCGCGTTTCGTCTGCAGCTGGAAGAAGCCCGGCGGGCGGTCGAGTTGGCCGAGCGTCGATTGCAGACCTCGGAGCGCATTGTGGAGCAGGCGGCGGAAAGCGCCGCCATCGCCCGGCTCCGCTTCGAAGCCGGCGACCTGCTGGCCGCCGAGCTACTCGGAGCGGAAGCCCGCCTCACGGAGACCCGACTGCGCCTTGCCCTTGCCCGCACCGGGGTGGTGGAGGCCCGCGCCAGCCTGCGCCGGGCCGCGGGGCTGCCCCTGATCGACTGAGCCTGCCCCCTTCCATTTTGTCATGAAACAATCGAACCACCTATACATTTGGCGTCTGGCCGGTGCGGCTGCGGCCACTCTCCTGCTCCTGGGAGCGGGCTGCGGCCGTCCCGATTCCGCCGTTCCCGACGATTTGCCGCGGTTTCCGCAGCCGCTTGCCACCGGCGAAGTCCGCTTGGTCGAGGCACCGCGCTTCGAGGAGCTCAGCGCCACCGTGCGGCCGATGGACCGAGCCGTCCTTGCTCCGAGGATCATGGGCGTGATCACGGAGTTTCCAGCCGAGCTGGGTCGCCCGGTGGCCCGGGGCGAGAGGCTTGCCGTCATCGCCGCCGGCGAAATCGTGGCCCGCGTCGAACAAGCCCGGACCGCCGATCTCCAGGCCGCCCGCGACCTTGAGCGCGAAAGCGCCCTCCTCCGGCAGGGGGCGGCCACCGCGGAGTCGGTTCGCCGGCTGGAGGACCGTCGCCGGATGACCCGGGCGGCACTCGAAGAGGCCGAGGTCATGCTCTCTTACACCCGCGTCGACGCGCCTTTCGACGGGGTGGTGGTGCGCACCTTCGCTCACGAAGGCGATCTGGCCGTGCCCGGTCATCCCCTGCTGGAACTGGAGCGCGCCGGGCCCCTGCGGTTGGAAGCGGATGTCCCCGAGCGCTTGGTATCCCGTATCCGGATTGGCGATACGTTCGAAGTCACCTCCGGTGGCCGCGAAATCCGGGCGACGTTGGTGGAGCTATCCGGTGCGGCTGATTCCCGGACGCGCACGGTGGCGGCCAAGTTTGATCTGCCCGCGGATGCGGGACTGGCCTCGGGTTCGTTTGCCCGCCTCCGGTTGCCTGCCGAAACCGTCCGGCGGATCGAGGCTCCGGCGGCCGCGGTGAGCCGTTTTGGACAGATCGAGCGGGTCTTCGTGGTTGCGGACGGCCGCGCCCGCCTGCAACTCGTGCGCACGGGAACGGAAGCGGAGGGCCGCGTGCTCATCCTTGCCGGATTGTCCGGTGGTGAACGGGTCATTCTCAATCCCCCGCCCGGTCTGCGCAGCGGTCAACCCGTGGAACTCCGGCCATGAGCGACAACCCCGATCCCTCCCCGAAGACGACCGGTCTGTCGACCGCCGGCTATGGTTTCGCGGGCCGGCTGGCGGCTCTCTTTATCGATGCGAAGCTTACGCCGGTGGCGGTCCTCGCCTCCATCCTGCTTGGTGTCTTCGCGATCCTCATGCTGCCGCGCGAAGAAGAGCCGCAGATCAAAGTGCCGATGATCGACGTGATGGTCTCGATGCCGGGTCGGACCGCCGAAGAGGTTGAGAACCGGGCCACCCGGCCGATGGAGCAGCTCATCTGGGAAGTGCCGGGAGTCGAGTATGTGTACTCCACCACCGAGCCGGGCGGGAGCCTCGTCATCGTGCGCTTCCTCGTCGGCACCGAGGTGGAGGATGCCCTCGTGCGGCTGAATGAAAAACTGCGCTCCAATTTCGACCGCATCCCTGCCGGAGTGAGTTTCCCCTTGATGAAGCCGCGCACCATCGACGACGTCCCGGTGCTCGCGCTCACGCTCCACAGCCAAACCTATGATCCTTTCCAACTTCGCCGCCTCGCCGCCCAGCTCAACGACGAGATCAAGGCCCTGCCACGGGTCGCGGAGACCACCCTCATCG
>REEB01000224.1 GCA_007695295.1 Puniceicoccaceae bacterium | reverse complement strand
GGGGGGGGGGGGGGGGGGGGGGGGGGGGGGGGGGGGGGGGGGCGGGGGGGGGGGCGGGGGCCGGGCGTGCCGCCGATGGATTCGGCGGCCACTGGGACGAGCGGCAGCTCAAGCCAGAAAGTGGCCCCACCTCCGGGCGTGGGAGAGTAGCCGACTTCGCCCCCCATGAGACCGGCGAGAAGGCGGCTCAGCATCAGCCCCAGGCCGGTGCCCGGCTGGTCGTCGGAGGTGGCTGCACTGCCGCGGGAGAAGGGCTGGAAAAGCCGGGCCCGGTCTTCGGTGGAAAGGCCCCGGCCATGGTCGCGCACGCAGTAGCGGATCCGCGCGGCGCCGGGGCCCGGCAGAGACTCGGCGGTCAGCTCAATGTCACCAAATCCTGAATACTTGAAGGCATTGGAGAGGAGGTTGACGAGGATCTGTCGGACTTTCGGTTCGTCGCCCCGGACTCGTTGCGGCATCGAGGGGGAGCAGTCGTGGGTCAGCGTCCGGTCTTGGGCCGAGGACTGCCAGGCGAACTGCCCGGTCAACTCGTCGAGGAGACTTGCGGGGGCATATGGGTTTTCGGACACCACGCAGCGGTCGGCCTCGATGCGGGACAACTCAAGGACATCGCCGAGCAGGGAGACGAGGTGGCGGGAACAGGCGTTGAGTGAGTCGATGAGCCGGCGTTGGGCTGGGTCGGAGGCCGACTGGTCGAGGAGACGGGCGAGTCCCACGATGCCATTGACGGGATTGCGGACTTCATGGCTGAGGCGGGAGATGAAATCCGCTTTGGTGGCAATGGAGCGGTGCAGTTCGCGGGTGCGCCGCCGGACGACGGCCTCGAGCTCGCGGTTGGAGCGGTCGAGCTTGCGCACGCGCAGGCCGGCCAGGCCGAGGACCAACGCCACCAGCAGCATGGCATA
The DNA here is from genome assembly GCA_007695295.1 of Puniceicoccaceae bacterium. Lineage (GTDB taxonomy): Bacteria > Verrucomicrobiota > Verrucomicrobiia > Opitutales > Opitutaceae > REEB01. The sequence goes on along the minus strand of REEB01000224.1, from coordinate 11,006 downwards.
AATCGTAAAAGCGAGTGTGGAGCGGGACCAGGGCGGGCGCACCTGCAGAGGCAGCTCGACGACGGTGCCGATTTCACCGGTGACGGGGTCCACCGGACGCACTTGGAAGCGGTGGCTTCCCGAGGGCAATGAATCCAACATGCGGATACCAGGGCCCGAAGGGTTCGACCATTCACCCTCCAGAGGGTAAAGCCGGTTTTGAAAAAGCAGGGGGCGGACCGGCGGCGCCCGGGGTGCATCGAAGGCAAGGCGGACAGGCCGACCGTGCCGGATGGATTCACCGGAGGAGCCGGAGAATCCTCCCATTTCGAGACGGACGGGGGGCAGCGGACGCCTTAGCCGGGGGAAGCGGAGATCGTAGCGGAGGAGGCTGCCCGAGCCGCCGATCCAAAGGACAGGGTTGCCATCGGCGCTGGTCAGCTTGGCAAGGCTGTAGGGCGGCGTGATCTGGTCGAGCCCGATGGGGTCATGCCATTCCCAGTCCAACCGGTCGGGGTCCTCCCTGGAGGAATAAAATCGGCCGAGCGCGATGCCGGGAAAATGGCCGGGGCGATTGAGTTCCAGCAGCATCCAGATGGACCGTCCATCCTCAGCGGGAGCGAGAGCAAGTGGCCGCCCGCTCTCCGGGAGTTCGAGAGGGCGGGGCCAGCGATTGCCGGGCTGGATGAACCAAGCCCGGTGGGAGCCCCCGACAAAGACGCCCTCGCCCAGTGCGGTGAGCTGGAGTTGTGCCGGGCCGGCCGGCAGATGGAGTCCGGGCTCCAGGGTCAGGATCTCTTCGCCATCGGGGTCGCCGGAGCTTGGTGAGACCGCAATCCGGGCCAGGCTGCCGTCGTTGCCGGCGACCCAGAGGTTGCCGTGAGCGTCTTCACCCAGAGAACCGGCGATCGTATCCAGGGTGATAGGGTTTTCGGTTTCCCGGACCTCGTCGCCGAAGATATCGATCCAACTGACACTCAGACCGGTAAGAAAATAGATGCGCCCCGGGTGAACGCAGGAGGCCACGGCGGTAAAGATTTCTCCGGTGCTCCGGTGCAGGAAAGTGAGGCTTTCTCCATTGAGCCGGTAAAATCCGCCCGACCCGTAGAGAAGGAGATCCGAGTCCAGTGGGAGGGCGCCGCGAAAGCCGTGGCGGGCCGGATGGAGGTGGTCAAACCTGGCGGGCTCGGCCGGATCTTCGGTTACTGCAAGCCGCCGGATACCGTCCGTCTGAAGAAGATAGAGCCGCCCGTTGTTGCCGGCGGGAAGGACGGCGCCGCTGCCGATGCCGTGCCCTGTCTGGTAGTGACCAATCCCTTCCTGAAGATCGAGGTAGAGCAGGTTGCGACCCACGGCCACCCAGACGCCTTGGTCTTCCGCCAGCATTGCTCTGACCGGGCCGGAGAAGAGGTCCCGTTCCCCGATGATCTGCTGCTGACGGCCATCCGAGGAGACGATAACCAAGCCGCCGAAGTTGGTGCCGAGTGCAAGGCGTCCGTCCGCGAGCCTGGCACCATTGATGAGGACGTTGCGCCTCAGATAGGAGGAGATTTCTTCGCCCCAGGGGGTGAGGCTCCCGTCCGGGTGCAGCAGATGGAGGGAGAGATGGTTGCCGAGAAGGATGCGCGAGTCGTCGATTTGAACGGCGACGGTCAGGCCGGGATCGGGCATCTCCGTATCAAGGGGCTGAAGACCGTCCGGGGTAATCTCCAGCAGCGGTGCGCCCCTGCGATAGAGCAGAACCTGGTCATCGACTTGAAAAGCGCGAGGGAAGCCCGATCCCGGAAGATTAAATTGCCGCCAGGAACCGTTCTGCCCGACCGCCACCTCGTGGTCGAACAGAACCACCGCTCCCCATGAGGGGGCGAAGACATCGAGAGCGCGGTTCGGAGTCTGGATTTCAGGAGCGGCCTGTTCTGCGAGGGCCGGTTTGAGGGAACGGAAGTGAAACCCGTCACTCGGGTGATAGTGGATGGATCCGAATTCTTCGCCGGCCGCCACCCAGATGCGATCCTCCACATCGACGGCCAATCCGCGGACGGCGCCACTGCCGGGGATGGGAATGGTGGTCCAATCTCCGAACTGGAAGACATAGACGTGATCCGCTCCGCAGAAAAGCCTGCCGACGGAGTCGCGAACGATGGCGGATGTCGTTCCGGTGGCCGGGTAGTCTTGGTTGAAGGAGACCATCACCGGATCGCCGGGATGCGGCCCGGGTGGCTTTGGAAAACCTTGATCCGCCCCAGCGTTGAGGGCGAAAAAGACCAGCAGGCCGACGAGCCGCGTCCCAGGACTGACCGCAGGAAACCACCGCCGGTCGGAGGGACCCGGCGCTCGTGAGGAGCGGAGCGGAGGCGGTTGCATAGGAAACCAGGGAGGGAAAAAACGCTGGCGGAAGGGAGCCCTTACCAAAATTCTGGTAATTTGCCTACTCTAAAGACGTGAATCGTTGAACTCGCCCTCGGTTGGGGGCATGGGTATTGATGGGTTTGTCAAGTCGGGTGTTGCAGCCGAAGTCCCGCTTCCGGTTCCGCCCGGCAACAGTCTTTCCTTGGTGCCGGTGGTTCGGCCACAATCCGGAGCATCGGCCATCCGAGGACGTTTCGGTCATAGAACTGCCCCGGAGAGGTTCCCTCTCCGGGGCTTTTCGTTTTTCCATAGCAAAGGACGGGAAGGACGCCGGAGGCATTAACCGGAGGCGGGATTGAGGCGGCGGATGATGGTGGGGTGAAGATCCGGGGATGCCGCCACCAGGCTGGTGCCTTGGGTGCAGTCCCCGCCCTGCCAGTCCGAGAGGACGACCCCCGCTCCCTCGAGAATCGGCACGAGTGGGAGCAGATCCCAAGCATTCATGATCGGGTCGAGCATGACATCCGCCCCGCCACGGACCAGCAACATATAGCCGAAGCAATCTCCCCAGGTGCGCACCATGCCGGCCTCGCGGAGGAGGGCTTCGAAGGCGGCCCCATCTTGGTGGCGTTGGGCGGAAAACAGGTCAGTGGTGAGAAGAGTGGCCTCGGGGAGGGGCACGCCGGTGCGGATGCGGGCTTCGCGGCCGTCGATGCGGGTGGTCCGCCCGTCGCCCACGCAGAAGAGGTCGAGGAGGGGATTGAAGACGGCGCCGAAGCGGGGGCGGCCGTTTTCGAGGTAGCCGAGCAGGGTGGCGAAAAGCGGGCAGCCGGCGGCGAAGGAACGGGTGCCGTCGATGGGATCCAGTATCCAGGAATTGGATGCAGACCCCGTTTCGAGTCCCTCCTCCTCACCGAGGATGCCCTCTCCGGGAAAGGCCGCGCGGATCCGGCGCCGGACAAGGTCCTCGATGGCCCGGTCGGCGGCGGTGACGGGGGAGGCGTCATCTTTGCGGTCAATGCGGAGGCCGGGATCGGCAAAATGTTGGCGGAGGATGGGGGCGGTTTCCTCGGCCAGGGAGCGGGCGAAACCGGTGAAGTCATCGATGGTCATGGAGAGGGAGGGGAACAGGAAAAGCGCCGGCGGGCAAGCGGCGGGGAGCAAGCGAGGGCTGGCCAAAACCGGGAGTTTGCGCAGGGTGGTGTCCATGGCCGATCGCCTGCGCCTGCCCTGGACCGCGACCGAAATCCATCTGCTGGATTTCGAGGGAGGGGCGTTGTCCGGGATTCTTGAATACGGGGTGGTGACGGTGCGGGAGGGTGCGGTGGCGGCGGTGCGTTCGCGCTGCTGCCGGCCTCTCGGGCGAATCCCCGCCCGGGAGGCGGAAACGCATGGGTTGAACCGCGAGGCCACCGCGGGCCAGCCTCCTTTTTCCGACGACTGGGAATGGTTCGCCGGGTTGCGGGTGGGGGGCGTGCTGGGAGCCCATTTCGCGGGAGTGGAGGCGGGGTTGTTGCGGGCGGTGTGGCCGTTTCCGAGGCTGTCTCCGGACTGGCTGCGGCCGGGCCGCCTGGTGGCGGACTGGGGGCCTTGGATCGACACCGCCAATCTTGCCGGAGCGGTTCTGCCGCCCGGATCCGCGCGCGGTCTGGAGGCGGTGGTGCGGGCGGTTGGCGGGCAGGCGCGGTTGGAAAGCCTGGCGGAGCGGTATTGTCCCACCGGCAGGCGCGGCTACCATCGGGCTCTCTACGACACGCTGGCGGCCTGGGTGATTCTGGATGCGTTGGCCCGGGAGCCTGATGGCGCACCCTGGTCGCTGGGCCGGGTGCTGGCGCTGAGCGCCGGTGATCCGCTCACCCGGGCTGCGCGTCAGCAGACCGAGCTGTCCCTGGGTGAAGAGCATTGAAAGCCCTCCGGGCGGATGGGGCCTTGCCAAAACGTGGGGAGTGGGGCCAATTCAGCCGCATGCAGGGCAAGGATGACGGGGATGCGGATCGGCGGCTGATCGAAAGCCTGTACCGAATCGCCGGTTACGGCGCCCGGCTGGAAAATCCGGCCGAGGCGTCGCGAAAGTTTCTCGAAGAAGTGCGGGATTTTTTTGACGCCGCCACGGTGGTGTTGTTTCTCGCCAGTCCCGACACCGGCCGCCTCGAGCGGGAAGCCAGCCTCGGGTTCGGGGAGCAACTTCCCCGGCAGGATCTGCTTCCAGGAGAAGGGCTCGCGGGCTGGGTGGCTTACCAGCGCAAAGCCCTGCTGGTGCGGGCCGGGAGCAACGATCCCCGCATCGGCGAACTGCGTGAAGGCATCCGCGCACTCATGGTGGTGCCGATGGAGCGCGAAGGCCAGGTGGTGGGGGTGGTGCAGGTCGAGACCGCCGCCGAACACCTCCCGGATGAACGCGATCTGGACCGGCTACGCATGCTCGGGGAAGAGGCCACCCAAGCCCTCGACCGCATCTGGCGCCTGGCCCACCTCAACCGCAAGGCGGCGCAGCTGGAGATTATCGTCGGTCTTGGCCAGACCTTGGTTTCGAAGCTGGAGATCGGCGAATTGGTCGGATCGGTGGCGCACGAAACCCGTCGGCTCCTGGGCTGCCGGCTGTGCACGATCCAGTTTTTCGATGAAGCGGCCGAGGAGGCCCGTTTGATGGCGGCGTTTCCGCCTGAAGCCGCAGGCCGGGCGATGGACTCGACTTGGCGCCTGGAGGAATGCCTGGCCGCGGCGGTGCGGCGCACCCGCAAGCCGATGGAGTTCTTCCGGCTCGACAGTCCGGAGTACCTCGATTTTCCGGATCTGCCGCCGGAGGCGACGAACGGAAGCCTGCTCTCCACCCCGATCACCTCGGAAGACGGCGTCATCGGGGCGATCAACACCTTCACCGCCGGGCCGCATCGCTTCGCTGACGACGAGCGCCGGCTGGTCCAGGCCCTCGCCGGCCTGACCTCGGTGGCGGTGCAGAATGCCCGCCTCTATGCCCGGGTCTTTCAGAGCGAGGACAGCCTCCGGCGGAATGAGAAGCTCACCACCCTGGGCCTGCTGGCGGCGGAGATCGCCCATGAGATCCGCAATCCCCTCACCGTGCTCAAGCTGCTCTTCGGCTCGCTCGGACTGGACTTCGCGTCGGACGATCCCCGCTCCACCGATGCCGCCATCATCCGGGAAAAACTCAACCAGCTCGAAGGCATCGTCGGCAAGGTGCTCTCTTTCGCCAAAGCACCCGAGAGCCTGCACTCCCGCTGGTCGATCGATGAAATCATCCGCGACACCTGCCTGCTGGTGCGCCTGAAGCTGCACCAGAGCCAGATTCACCTCCACTACCTCCCGCCGGAGAGCCCCTTGACGATCGAGGGCAACAAAGGCCAGATCCAGCAGGTCATGCTCAACCTCATTCTCAACGCCACCGAGGCGATGCCGGGCGGCGGGGCCATCACCATCTCCTGCCGGGAGCGGGCCGAAGCGGGGCATCGATTCTCCTGTATCGAAGTCGATGATACGGGCAAAGGCATCCCGGAGGCGATCCGGGGGCGGATCTTCGAGTCGCTCCTGACCGGCGGCCCGGAAGGTGGCGGGCTCGGCCTCTCAATCGTGAAGCGCATCGTGGAGAGCCACCGGGGCCGGGTCGAGGTGAAGCGGACCGGCCCCGCCGGCACCACCATGGAGATCCTTTTGCCGGCGGTCTGAGGGAGAGGATTGCCTGTCAACGAGCCTCGAAGAAAGCCAAGCGGATGATTGTCCGCAACGACGCCTGTTTGACACATACCGGATCTAGCCCATTTCAGGGACAACTCTCGATCCATAAGTTCTTCTTCTTCTTCTCAACTATAGGAATTAATATGGATGAAATAATTCAAATATCGCTTGTCATATGCACTAAATGTCTGCATCCCGGAAATGATGAAATTACTAGCGATTACTGTTTCCTTTCTTACAATTTACCCTTTCGTGTTTGGGCAATCAGGAGAAATTAAGGATCTTCAAGTTCAAGGCCCCAATCCTTATGAATGGATTGGTAATGGACCACCGCCACAGTATTACAGCGCTGAAGCTGATTGTGAAAACAATTTAAGTGAAATGGCGACTGTCAGTATTGCATGGTGGGGAGAAGCTCCATCTACATATGAGAAAATATTCGGCGGTGAGATTACGGATGCGTTTCCTCAAGCTACAACACCGTTTTTCTATGAAAAGGAATATGATGCATATTTCCTTCATGGTTGGTATCCTCCGGGGAATGGCTACGTGCGGGTTGTGGTGCAGCTTCGCCGGCTATCGGATCATTCTCTCATGGATTTTAAAGTCTTGATTCTGCCTCTGTCCTTTACATGACACAATTGTCGAAACAAGAAAACTTCGATGCTTAATAGCTCTGCCAGACCACGCCATCAATATTTGATCCTCTTGGTGTTGTCGCTGGGTCTGAATGTGGTGGCTGCGGTCCTTCTCTTCCAGAATCGGTCCGGCGGCGAAACGCCGCTCCAACCGCCGAGTGACCATCTGGACCGGTCTTTGCCGGGCGAACAACCGTTGTTGGATGCCGGGGATGAAGCTTTCTTCGAGAAAGTGGAGGGGTTGGCCTATTTTTCGCGCTTTCCGTGGAAGGGTACGGATGACGAGGAATTGGTCGAGATGGTCACCCACCTTCGCGCGCTCGGCTTTCCCGATGAGGTCGTGCGCGCCCTTGTCGAGCGGGTCATTGAGCTGCGGTCAGCGGAGGCGCTGGCCGAGCTGGCCCGGCGGCAGGAAGCGGGGGAGATTAACCGGCACGATGCCATGATCGCACGATCGGAGCAGGTCCGCAGCAACCGAACCAAGCTGGAAAGCATCATGGGTGCGGTGGATGCCGGCTGGAGCGAATTGGAACGCCGGCATCACGAGCAATCCTGGGGATCGATCGCGCCAGAGCGCGTTACCCTGGTGAGCGACTTGATGCAACGCTACCATGTCAAGCGGTTGATCGCCGAGCGCGACGGAGAGTCCCCGGCCCTCTCGATGCATCTTGACCAGCAGATGCTGGAAGAGCTTTCCGGGCTTCTGACGGAGCCGGAGCGACTGGAGTTCATCTATCGGCAGACCATGCCCGGTCGGCAACTGGCCCAGGCTCTCGAAGGCGTCGAGGTTAGCGACGACGAACTCTGGCAACTCGTCGACCACCAGCAACGGCTCCATGAGCAGAGGATGGGCTTGCATGCCGACAACCCCGACCTGCGTTTTGACATTCTCCTCGCGCAACGGGATCTGCTGGGGGAAGAACGGATGGACGTCCTGCTCCAGCGCACCGATCCACATTTCACCCGGTTTTTCGAGGAACTCGGGTCTTCCGGCGAAGCGTCTGCAGGCGCACACCGGGTGGACCTCTGGCTGGCCCACTCCGCGCTCACGCAGGAGTTGCAGGCGCTGCGGCGATCCGCCGGAGCGGATCCGGCACGGCTGGCGGAAGCGACCCGGGCATCCGGGCTGGTGGAGCAAGCACACCGGCTGATGACGGATTTTGGCGGGGAGGATTTCTGGGAACGGTATCGAGAATCCGGCTACGCGGCCACGCTGCGCTGGTACCTGCAGGTGGCGGACGGAGCGGACCCGCGGTCCCGGTCCGGTCCGCCCCGGTAGCTCTGGGAGCGCAAAGCGCAGCGGTCGATTGGGATTGAAAGAAGATTTAAATATCATCTATGTCTGCTCCCATGGATGGTCGAGAGCGGGTCCGGCGGATGTTCGAACGGGGGGAGCAGGATCGGACCCCCCGGCATGAGAGCTTTTGGCCGGAGACGATCCGGCGATGGGAAGTCGAAGGGCTGGTGGGCGGCCAGGCCGAGGTGCTGCGGCTGTTGGGCGGTGATTTTCACTCGCTCTGCTGGTGTTGGCCGGCGCCTTTTCCGGGACGGCGCACGGTGGTGGAGGAGGATGCGGCCACCCAGGTGGTGCGGGATGAATGGGGCGGTTTGTGCCGCTTCTGGAAGGGAAAATCGGGCACGCCCGAGCACCTCGGGTTCGGCTGCGATTCGCGGGAAACATGGGCCTCTGAGTACCGCGAAGCCCTGCGCAACTCCGTTCCCGCGGTCGAACCCGGGGAGGCGGCGCGGGCCTTTGCGGAGGGCCGACGACTCGGGCGTTGGACGCACCTGACTACGGTGGAGGGATTCGAAGCGCTGCGGAAACTGATCGGTGACGAGGTTTTTCTGATGGGCCTGATCGAGGATCCTGAGTGGATCGTGGACATCGTGCGGGTTCACACCGATGCGGTCCTGCGGACGTTCGAGGCCGTGCTGGCCAAGGGCGTCGAGCCCGACGGCCTCTGGATCTACGGCGACATGGCCTTCAACCATGCTACCTTCTGTTCTCCGGACATGTACCGGGAGTTGATCTGGCCCTTCCACAAGCAAATGGCGGATTGGGCGCACGAGCGGGGTATGAAAGTGATCTTCCACACCGACGGCCGCATCGGCGCGGTGCTCGATCTTTACATCGAAGCCGGTTTCGACTGTCTGCAGCCCATCGAGGCCAAAGCCGGCATGGACATCCGGGAGATTGCACCGGTCTACGGGGATCGCCTCGCGCTCTTCGGCAACATCGACATCATGGTGCTGGCGACCAACCGGCTCGATCTTATCGAGGAAGAGATCCGCGCCAAGTTTGCTGCCGGCATGGCCACGCGCGGCTACGCGTACCACTCCGACCATTCGGTGCCGCCGCAGGTGAGCTGGGAGACCTATCAGGCGATCATCGGCGTGGTGGAACGCTACGGCCGCTACTGAGCCGTTGAACCCAGGCCCAGGCCGGCCGGGCTTTTCTTTGCGGACGGCGCCGGTATCCCTCATGTGGGGGCTCGGCAAGAGGAAGCGCTTGCGGCGGTTTGCTTCGCCTGCGATGCAGCAGTTTAAGTTGACAGGGTCAGATGAGGAGGACCTCGGCTCTTTCAGGCGGGGCCTGCGCCCTGATCGAACCCAATTTCGGTAGAGTCGAGGCCAGCCACTGCTCATGGCCGCTCATGGGGCTGGTCCACGGTTCTCTTCAAGGGGGAGTAGATAATAGGGACAGGCTAATAATAACACGCAATAGGCCGATTTTGCGTAGCCATTGAAGTGACTGCCTTGGTTTGGAGGCAGGTAGTTTGCCCGTTGCACGGGTAATAGATGCAGGTTAAGCAGGCCTGAGGCCTACGGCGCTTGGAGGATGAATAGGATCAAAGGCCGTTTCACGCCACACGGTTCCGGAAACAGGCCCATTCTGCCGTGGAGGTTGAGGGATAAAGCGGAACCCGTGGAAACTCGGGCTTGGATCACACCTTCTCGACCAGTCGTGTTGGGACGGAAGGTCTGCCTGGATGGCGGGAATGTGGGTCGTTTGCCCGCGGTCCCCTCAAGCTGGAGTTCGTCCGCACAAATCCCAGTCTTTCGACCTGTCTCAACTGATTGGGTTGTGCCTGAGATCGCGTGCGGTCGCCAAGTTCAAAGTGCTCAGTGCGGCATTGCTACGCGCTCCGCTGGTGCGTTTCACCCCGAATAGGGAGCGGTTCTCCCGGAAGAAGCCGTCCACAAATTCGCGGCTGCCCAAAACCAGACCGTCGGAAAAGTATCGCACCCGGCATCGCAACATTTCGTGCGCGGGCAACTTTCCCTGCTGCGCCATCACCCGGCGTGCCGCCCGGTCCGAAATTACCGCACCCTGCCAGCCCAGTGCGGCCGGCCCCGAGCCTTTGCCGAACAAGCTCATCCGGTAATCCGCCGCGGCAGTCTTCCAGCTCGCGGATCCCAGCACCGCGATCAGTCCCTGCCTCGCTTCTTTGCTCCCGCCACAGGCCTCACCGTAGCCACAGAAGCGGTAGTCCTTGGGATCGGCCACCAGGCCGGCGCGCACCGCGTTGAGGTCGATGTAGGCGGCCACTGTCTCCAGGCTGGTGCGGCGCCCCTCAATGATGCAGGACTTGAAGCGTTCCGCCCAGAGGGTGCCGAAACGGCCGTGGGTTTTGTTGAACCAGATGCTGAAGCGCTGCTTGAGCTCTTTGAGGAAGGCGGAAAGGTCGAGCATGCGGAGGAGCAGTTTGTCGCGCACGCGGACCTGCTCCCGTGGGTCGTGGTGCCGGAGCAGGTGTTGGAATTCCTGGGCGCGGGTGTGGCCGTAGAGGAGAGACGCGCGCTCCACGAGTTCGGCGTCGGAAATGGGACGGGGAGCGGGGACGCGGATGAGCAGGTGGACGTGATTGCTCATGACTGCGTAGGTGAGGACTTCAACGCCGCAGAAAGCTGCTACTTTGCGGAGGATTTTTCGGAAGACCTCTTTTTCGGTGGCACCGAAGAGGTGCTGGCCGGCGACGGTGCGGGTGATGACGTGGTAGGCGGCGGGTTGGCCGAGGAGCTTGGCGCGGCGTGTTCGCATGGTGGAGAGGGTGAAGAAAAAATAGGATAGGATCAACCGATAAACAGCCTGTCCCTAATTCGTGGAAGAGGCCGCTGGCGCAGTGGGAATGATGTTCGGGACCGCCTATGCCGCCGCATGGCTAACCTACCGGGTGGCGCTGGCTCATAGCCGGTCTGCCGTCGTGGAAGGCTACGGAAGGTGGATGGCCCGCGGGAGGAACGCGGCGTCAGACCCTTTCCAATGGGCGGAAAGGAAAGCGGGAATAACGAACGGGTGTGATTGAAACTGCGGGGAAAGCAGGCGAATTTACTTGAGACACGGTCTCA
>REEB01000146.1 GCA_007695295.1 Puniceicoccaceae bacterium | reverse complement strand
ACAAACGACATGAAAACCTCGAAAACATGATCGCTTTTGAGAGGTAAGGGACTAATCCCGTTTTTCTTCAGGTCCCGCGCCGCCTTCGTTGATTCCTCATCGCTCCGGTTGGCAGCATGGCACTCGATCAGTCGATTATGATTACGAGCAGGATTACGATTACGATGGGACTCGGGACACCCAATCCGGCAATCCCAACGTTGGAAATCTCCATTCGGCGGTGTGTTCCAAATCCCGGATACCCCGGGCTGGGTCGCCGGGGGCGCCCCGCCCCGCCCTGCCCCGTCTCACTCGAACGGCAGTGCGGGCGGCGCCGGCACTCCGCGGAGCAGCCAGATCATGTCGGGCGAATTTCCGAAGTTGCGGCCATCGCCGGTGCCGCCGTTGTCACGCCCGTTCGGACCCACGCTCCAGAGAAGTCCGCGCTCCGGGTCAAAGCGGAATGGTTTGCCCGAGAACGGATCCTGCGGCAGCGGGGGAAGCTCCACCACCCCACCCTCGCCGGCCTCCGCGGCCGCCAGATCACGTTGCAGGAGATGGATGAGGGCCCGGCGGGTCGCCTCCCTCCGGAAGACACTGGCCGCGAAGTTGTCGTAGACCGGGAGCATGAGGACCACGAGGAAGCGGCCGAGCGGATTTTCCGAGGCGGCCAGGCTCCGGGTCATCTGCTGGTAGTGAAGTGCTTCGTCCTCCTCACCTTCGCCGCCGAACATGTAACGCGCAAAGTATCCCCAATCCTGATACCATTTGCCCAGGCGTTCTTCGGCCACCCGGTTGAAGAGTCCCGGGGCGATGACCGGACCGCCGGCCAGCGTGTCAAGGTAGTCGCCGAGCAGGCCGGCCGCCTCCCTGAGAGTCTCCTCCGGATCGAAAAGTTTGCCCTGCAGCGGACCGAAGGGATTCTCCACCGGGCCGTTATCGAGCGAACCGGGCAGGGCCAGAGTCGAAATGGCCCGCAGGATGCGGGCGGGGTTGTCCGTCTCGGGAATCCGGCGCACGGTGCTGGCGAAGACATGCTGGTATTCGCCCTTGAGGGCGCGGGCGTGGGCGAAAGGAACCACTCCTTCGAGGGTTTCCAGTTCGGCGATGAACCTCCGCGCCAGCTCCGGGGTGAAGTTGTTTTGCCGATACATCCAGTAGATGCAGTCCAAGCCCGTGCCGAATACGGAATAGGCGGTCAGCAGAGGCATGAGACCTTCCTGGCCCCGGAGTGCCGCCGCCCCAAGGTGGAGGAGTCGGATCGCTTGGTCGGCCGCTTTTTCCGGCTCGCCATCGGTCCAGGCCAGCCGGACACCCACGGCCAGCAAGCGCCCGGCCTGTTGCAGGGGATAATGGTCGGGGAAGGGGGTCTCGGGACCCTCGATCGGTGGAAAGATCAGAAAGGCTCCGGGCGGCAGGTGGAGTTGGTCGAGGACGGTGCGGTTCTCATCCAACAACGACTGCAACTGTGCACGGCTTTCGTCCTCCGGGACGTTTTTCATGGGGGTGAGCAGGCGCTGCACCAAAAGCTGGATTTCGCCCGGTTCGGGAAAACGGACCCGCTCAAATTGGGTTCTCCACTCCGTGAGGTGCTCCCGGTGGACCTCGTCCGGAGGTGGCGTGATGGCGACCCGCGCCCGCCAGTCGCGATCAATTCCGGGGGCGTGCGGAGACTCGGCTGAGGCACTACAGATAATGGGGCTGAACAGTAGAAAGACGCCGGCGGAGAGGAATCGCATGGGCGGCAGCATCGAGATGGTCCGGATCGTCGGCAACCGCAATCTCGCCGGCTCCCGATGCCCTTTCAGGAAGCTCCGAGCAGCCGCAGGAAATTGTCGCGGCCGATGGCGGCCCGTTCCGTTTCCGTCAGTTCCGCCGAACCAAGTTCGCGGAGGATTCGCTCGGGAAGGGAACCCTTCTCGGGATTTCCCAAGAGTGGAAAATCCGAACCGAAAACAACCCGCTCCGCGCCGGCCAGGAGAGGGCCGTGGTGCCAGATCTTCCGTCCATAGATCAGCGGAGAGGCCGCCGTGTCGTAGGCGGCCGCGGCCAGCAGCCGGCGCGCCCGTCGGTTGAGTTCGAAGAAAGGCAGGCCACCGCCCCAGTGGGCGAAGATCGGCCGGAGACCTGGATGGGCCTCGACCAAGAGGAGAAAGTCTTCCAGGGGTGTGTCCGTTTTTTCCGGATACACGGTGCCGGCTGGTTCGGAGACATGCAGGGTCACGGGCCAGCCCCAATCGGCAGCCAGTTCCCAGACCTCCCGCCACCCCCCATCGGCTGGTCGACCTCCGCCAAGGTGTGGACAAAGTTCACCCAAGCCGCTGAAGCCCTCGTCCCGCGCCTTTCGCATTTCCTCCCGTGCGTGCTCCACCCCGCCAATCCCAGAGGGTTGCACGGTGGCAAAGGCGATCAAGCGGTCGGGCGCCCGTCGCAGGCAGGCGGCATAGAACCGGTTGTGAAATTCGCAAGTGTCCTTGTTTTCCCAATACCAGCCCTGGAGGACGGAGCGTTCGATTCCGAGCCGGTCCATTTCCCGGAGCAGCCCGTCGAGATCGGGAAAGGCCTGGCGGGATCGCCGGCCGGGACGATCCAGGACCTGCCCCGCCCAGTGCCGTTCTCCCCAGGCTTCCGCCCAGCGCGCGGGATCCCGCGCCACCTCCGGCGGGTAGAGGTGTACGTGGGCGTCAACCCATCCAATGGGATGCCGTGGCAGTGCGGACATCGCTCCATGCTGGCCGGCTGGAAGCAGCCGGGAAACCAAAAAAAGCGGAGGTCCCCGGGATCAGGGCCCAGGGAGGACCCCGCCGGAATGGCAATTGCTTTGTTTCCTTTCCCGCCGCATCCGCTCAAGCTGTTGTCAATTCACATGAAGCCGTCCCCGCTCAATCCCAGCGTCACTCCGCCGCAGCCGCTCCCGGCCGCAGCCGGCGTCCGCCGCATTCTCGAATCCATTTCCCACCTTCCCGGCGATGTCGGCCCCGGGACGGACCTTCTGGAGCGTCCCCTCCACGGCACCACCCTTTTCATCGCCCGCTGCGCCCTTGAGACCCGGCACGGGCACTTCACCACCTATGTTTTTCAGGATATCATCAGCAAGAGCTTTCTCCTTGCGCTGGCCCACGGGGATGTCCTCGAAGCTCCGGTCCTTTACACCCGCATCCACTCTTCCTGCGTCACCAGCGAAACCCTCCGGGGCTGCGACTGCGACTGCGTCCAGCAGCTCGAGGGAGCGCTCGAAGTCATCCGGAAGAAGCAGCACGGCATCCTCTTTTACCTCATGCAGGAAGGACGGGGCGTCGGCTATGTGGCCAAAGCCCGAGACCGCATGCTCGTCCAGGCATCGGGGGACCGGGTTTCGACCTTCGACGCTTATCATCAGATGGGCCTGCTCAAGGACCACCGCGATTACCGCAATGTCGCGGACATCTGCCACCTCCTCGGCATCCGCGCCGAGTTCATTGTCCTCAGCAACAACCCCGACAAACTCGAGGCCCTGCGCCGGTTCGGGCTGCGCATCCGCGGAGCGGAGCCGCTCGAATTCGAGCCGTCGCCTTTCAACGTCGCCTACCTCACTTCCAAAGCGGCCTCCGGGCACATCCTCGCCCAGACCCGCGATCCCGTCGCCCGCCCGGCCGTGCCCCCGGAGCCGGTCGTGCCCTTCAAGCCCCGGGCCTTGCAGCACGCTCAGCGTTTCATTTACACCGCGAGTTATTTCCTTCCGGTCAAACCGGTCGACGACCGCATCCTCGTCGATAGGGAGAGGGCCGCCGATCTTCCCGAACTGCCCGGTTTTGCCTCGCTCGCCACCGGACCCCGCCCGCTGATCCTCTCCCGCGAACGCCTCGCCGATGGCCGGATGTTTCTCCACGTGGATCCCGAGCGCCTGGCCCGCCTGCGCCGCGATGAGCCCGATCATCCCCTCGCCGCCATCCTTGCCGCTCCCTACTGGTTTCGGGTGCATGTCTATTACGACATCGTCAGCACCCAGGAATTTGTCGTCCTTACTTTTGGAGACAGCCTCCACGATCCCATGCCGGTCGTGCGGGTGCAGAGCGAGTCGCTCTTCAACCGCTTCCCGCTTGTCAACATGGACAACCGCGAAAAGTTCAAGAAATCGATCCATCACATCGTGGCGCACGGTGCCGGCGCGGTGGTTTTGCTCTATTACGACGGGCGTGGTGCGGGCTTCGGCGCCTTCGCCACCGACCGAATGATGGTTGAAAACGGGCTTTGCCGCAGCAGCGACGAATCGTATCAAATGCTCGGAGTCAACTACGACAGCCGCGACTACGACGCCACCTTTCTTCTCCTCCGCCGCCACCTTCACCGCGGGGTGATCCAGATGGTGATGAACTCACCCTCCAGCCTCGTCCAGAAACCCGAATACGCCGCCGCCTTGCGCCGCCACCACATCGAGGTCGACCGGTGGATCTTCCTCGGCGACGACGACCCCGCCGGCTGAGTCTCTCTTCATGGATCCCTCCGCCCCCCCCGGCCACATCCTGCTGGCGGAGCGCCTGGCGGCGCTTCCGCGGCTCTTGGAGGACTACCTTGCCGAACCTTTTCCCCAGCTCCCCTGGGTCGGCGAGGCACCCGGTCGAGTCGTCGCCACCGGCACCGGCAGCTCGGAGGCGCATGCCCGGTTTCTGGTCTCGCTTCTCAACCACCATACGTCATGGGCCGCCGAATACAGGCCGCTTTCGGCTTTTCTCGGACCACCGGCTCCGGAGGACGCCAAAACAATCCTCGTGGTCGTGAGCCAGGGCATCTCGCCCAACGCCCACGTGGCCCTCGAGCGTCGTCATGCCTTTCGCGGGCTCGCCCTCTTCACCGCCACCACCCCGGCGGGTGCGATGCGGGCCGGCAAAACCGACCGGGGCGCTCTCCTCAGGAGCCTCGAAGCCGAAGGGGCCATCCGCGTCCCCTTTCCCCTCGAAGAGGAATACACCACTTTGATCCGGTTCATCGGACCGCTGGCCGGCTACCTCGCCGCCCTCCGCTTCGCCGGCGCCCTCGGCGGGAGAGACCTGCCAGACCTCAACCCCGCTTCGCTTCGGCCGCTGCTGGCCGCCCGCCCTCCCTCCGGTCTCGCCGACCTTTTGCATCGGAAAACCAACGACTTTCGGCGCGGTTTCTACTTCGTCACCGGCGCCCCCTTGGTCGACTACGGGCACAACATCGGCTTCAAGTTTCTGGAGGGACTCTTCTGGTCCTGCCCCGGTTTCTGGGACTTTTTGCAGTTCGCCCACGGCCCTTTCCAGGAAGTAACCCTGCAGCCACGCCCGGTCATCATCCTGCAGACTCCGGGAGCAGCCGAAGCGGAACTGGCCGACCGCACCCGGCGGATGCTCGAGGGCGCCGACCTCGAGCATGCGACCGTCACCGCCGCCGCCGCCCCTCCGCTGGCCGTCCTCGAATTCGAAGCCTGTTTCAACGCCCTCGTTATCGACCTCATCCGACGTCTCGACATCAACCAAGTGGCCTGGCCGAGCAAAGGACGCGACGACCCGCTCTACGGCTTTTACCGCCTGGGGTGACCTCCGTGGGCCGGCGCCAGGGGAGCCGGCCGCAGTTGAGGTGACGAACTGTGCCCGACCCCAAGGCGTGAGGGCCTGCCCTATGCCGATGGCACCCGTCATTTCAGGCTTTACCCCCCCAGTACGAAGGATTAAATCAAGCTAGCTCAGCTTTTCCCCCTGTTAAACGGACACACCGGTCAACCCCCTGCGCCATGTCCATGCCCCCCAAACGAATTCTGCACGTCACCAATTACTACCCGCCGCATGCGGTGGGCAGTTATGAACGCCAGGCCGAAACTCTCATCAATGCCCTCGAACACCGCGGCCATCAGGTGCGCGTCCTTACTTCCACCCACTTCACCAACCGCTACGCTCCCCAGCTCGATCGTCCCGTCTTCCGGGAGCTGCCGCTCCAGCCGGACCTCAAGGGCAAGGCGTTTGCGTTCAAACAGCTCTACCGGCTTGAGCGGGATCATGCCGATTGCCTGACCCGGCACATCAGCCAGTTCCGGCCAGAGATCATTGTCTTCTGGGGCATGTCCGGGCTTTGCACTTCTCTTGTCTGGACCGCCGCCCGCAGCGGCATTCCCATGGTCCTCGCAGTTTATGATTTCTGGATGCTGGAGCACGACACCCACAACCCCTGGCACTGCTGGTGGTATGGCAGGCTTCCTTTCACCGCCAACCTCATCCGCTCCTGGATGCGCAACCGCAGCCAAGGTCGGCGGATCCTGCGCAAATACCCGGCCGGTGAACTCCACAAGCTCCCGCTCAACACGATGTTCTTCTGCTCAAATCCGCTGAAAAGCATCTACCGCGGGCAGGACCTGGCTCCGGTCGACGCGGCGGTCCTACCCTGCTGTGTGGACCGGGCGGAATCGCTGGCCAGCCCCAACTTCGACCGCGGCCTCCGCCGGCTTCTCTTCGTGGGGCGGCTCAACCGCGACAAGGATCCCCTCACCGCCATCCGCGCCGTCGAAGAGCTGCGCCACCGAGGCCAGGTGGACTTTTCGCTCGATCTCTACGGCCGCGGCGATCTCGCTTACGAAAACTTTCTCCACGACAAAATCCGCAAATCCCAGCTCAGCGGATCAATCGTGCTCAAGACCACCGCCGGCGAGGAGGAAGAACCGCGCTGGGCCTCCTATGATATGTTGGTCTTTACATCACGCTACCCGGAGCCGTTTCCGCTCAGCTCACTCAAAGCCATGTCCGCCCGCGTGCCCGTCGTCAGCACCCTCGAAGGCGGATCGTCCGACCTCATCCGGGACGGGGAGAATGCCCTCACCTTCCGCGCCGGCGATCACCGCGACCTCGCCGACAAGATCATAAAGCTGGCCGACGACATCGATCTCTACGAAAAACTCACCAACAAGGCTTTCGATCTGACCCAGACCCGGTACTCGATCCCGGTCGTTGCCGATGGTCTGGAGATCATCCTTCAACGCGCGATTGAGGAGCATGCTCAGTCCACCGGTTCCGGCTCCCTGCAAAGGGCATTCAACTGAGTCTCCAGCCAAGCCACGCCGGGTTCGCCGCGCGGCACTTCCTCCACCCGCAGCAGCCGGGCTCGGATCAGGACACGGCTGAACGGTCGGGGCAGAAAAAAGCCATCCCAGCTCCGCAGTTGGCGGGCGGAGGCAAAGCGTGCGCCGATCAACAGGAGCGGCGCCCGGGCCCGCCGGGCCACGAGAAGAACGCCCGGTTTCAACCGGCACCGGGGTCCGCGCGGCCCGTCCGGCGTGATCGCCACATCCTCGCCCGTGCGCAGCCGCCCAATCAGGTCCATGACCGCCTCGCGCCCAAAGCGATGGCTGGATCCCCGTACCACCTTGATATTCAGATCTTTGAGAAAGGAAGCGAGCAATGCTCCGTCACGGCTGGCGCTAACGAGCGCGCTGATGGGCACCTGAGACCGGTAACGGCGCTGAATCTCACCCCCCAGGAAGAGGCAATTATGCCAAAGCAGGATCGCCGTCGGTTCACCCCGGAAGCGAAGAGCCGCCCCGGTTTCCTCATCCAGGGTGAAGCGCAGCGTCCGCGCCCAGGCCCGGTAAAGCAGCCCGAGCACCCAAACCCCGCATCGCTTCCATCCGCTGATCTCGAAGATCGCGCCATCGTCTTCCCCGGGCGCTGCCGCCTCCTGCTGGGGGGGTTGCTCTACCGGTGACTTCATCGCCAGATCGGCCCGGCCGCGGCGGGACCATGGTTCGCAAGATTGACGCTGCCTGAGCCCTCGGATACCTCCATCACCCATGACTCTGCCAGCGGCCGCGTCCCCAATCAAGCCCGCCGACCTTCGCGGCATTCTTCAGTATGTCCCGAGATTCCAGGGTCAGATCTTCATCGTCGCCCTCGACGGCCGTGTGGTGGCGGACGAGAACCTGAGCAACCTGCTCCTGGAAGTTGCGGTGCTCCGCAGCCTCGGCATCCGTGTGGTCATCGTGCACGGCATCGGTCAGCAGCTCCGCGCCCTTTCCGAGCAGCGGGGTATTCCTATTTCCGATACCGATGGCTCCGGCGCCACTGATGCCGCCACTCTCGATCTCGCGATCCGTGCGGCCGCCCGCGTATCCCACCAAATCCTCGAAGGACTCACCCAGGGCGGACTGAAATGCGCCATCACCAACGCTGTGCGCGCTGCCCCGGTCGGGATCGTGCGCGGGCGGGATCATTTCCACAGCGGCAAAGTCGACCGGATCGACCGCGCCTGCATCGAACATCTGATGGCGGGCAACATCCTGCCCATCCTCCAGCCCATCGGCTTCGATCGCGACGGCCGCTCCCTCCGCATCAACAGCGATCTGCTCGCCACCGAGGCGGCCGTCGCCCTTGAAGCCACCAAGATCATTTTTCTCACCCCTGCCCCGGGCTTGGAAATCCAGGGCGAGGTCCGGCGCGACATCGCGGTCGAAGACCTCCGGCTACTTTTGGAAAACCCTCCCGATGCCATCAGCCCGGCCCAGCAAAGCAAGGCCCGCCATGCCCTCCAGGCCATCGACCGGGGCGTCCCCAGGGTCCACCTCGTCGACGGGCGCATGCCCGACAGCCTGCTCAATGAGATCTTCTCCAATGAAGGCGTTGGCACGCTCATCCATGGGCGTGACTACCAGCAGATCCGCCGCGCCACCCGCAAGGACATCCGGCTGATCCACAATCTCACCCGCCACGCCGTCAAACGCGATGAACTGCTCAACCGCAGCCTGGTCGCGGTGGAGAAAGCGATCGACCGGTTCTACGTGCACGAGATCGACGAAAACCTCATCGCCTGCATCCAGCTCAATACTTTCGAGGAGGATCCGGCCACGGTCGAGATCGGCTCCCTTTATGTGCTGCCCTACTACCAAGGCCGCGGGCTCGGGCAAAAGATGGTCGAGTTTGCCGTCCATGAAGCCCGTCGGCGGGGTGCCCGCCACATCCTCGCCCTCTCCACTCAGAGTTTTTCTTTCTTCACTTCCATCTGTGGGTTCGAGGAGGGGACTCCCGACCTGCTGCCACCGAGCCGCCGCCGGATCTACGATCAAAGCCAGCGCCATTCCCGCATCCTGGTGAAGACACTCGCCTGATGCTGGCTTTCTCTCTTTCCTCAGCTATCGTGGCGGCCGAGCCTCTTACGCCCACCTAAAGCCATGGACAAATCCACCGCTGAAAGCCCCCTGCTCACGACCAACCGCAAGGCTCTCACCATCAATCTCGACGCCTCCCGTTACGGCACCTTTGCGGAGATCGGAGCCGGCCAGGAAGTGGCCCGCTGTTTTTTCCAGGCCGGCGGCGCCGCCGGCACCATCGCCAAGTCCATCTCGGCCTACGACATGAACTTCAGCGATGCCATCTACGGCAAGACCCGCCGTTACGTCTCGCGCGACCGGCTTTCCACCATGCTCGACCACGAGTATGCCCTCCTCCTCGAGCGCCTCGCCGATTCCCGGCCGGACAGCCAGTTTTTCGTTTTCGCCAACACCGTCGCCGCCAAGAGCTTCCGCAATCCCGACGGCCATGGTTGGCTCGGCATCCGTTTCCAGCACGAGCCCGGCTCCCCCGCGAACGACATCGTCATCCACGTCCGCCTCTGGGACAAGGAGAACCTCCTCCAGCAGCAGGCCCTCGGCATCATCGGGGTCAATCTCGTCTATGGAGCCAATTACTACAGCGGTGATCCCGCGCGGCTCATCCAGTCCCTGATCGACAATTTGGATACAGACCGCATCGAGGTCGACATGGTGCACTTCTCCGGACCGGCCTTCGACGGACGGGTCGACAACCGGCTCCTCAGCTTGCTTCTCGTCCAACGCGGCCTCACCAACGCGGTCATGTTCTCGCCCGCGGGGGAGGTTCTCCAGCCGGCCGAAGCGCTCTACAAAAAGTCCGTTCTTGTGCAGCGGGGCAGCTTCCGCCCCATCACCCGGGTCAACCTCGACATGCTCCGGTGCTCTTCCGCCCGCTTCGCCGCCGAAGGGGATCCGGAGGCCGGGGCCGGCGAGGTCATCAACCTCATGGAAATCACCATGAACAATCTCCTCGTGGCCGGCGAACTCGATCGCGACGACTTCCTCGCCCGCGTCGACACCATCACCACCCTCGGCCACCACGTCCTCGTCTCCAACTATTTCGAATTCTACCGGCTCAGCGCCTACTTTCGCCGCTACACCGCCGGCCGGATCGGCCTCGTCATGGGAATCAACACCCTCCTCGAGGTCTTTCAGGAAAAATACTACGACCACCTGCCCGGCGGCATTCTCGAGTCCTTCGGGCGCCTTTTCCGCCAGGCCGTCAAGGTCTATGTCTACCCGATGCGGCAGGCCTCCTATGCCCATTACCTGCAGATCCTGGCCGGTGAAGAAGCGTCGCCTCCGGAAGCTGCCGCCGATGAAAACGACCTCATCACCGCCGAAAATGTACTGGTCGCCCCACACCTGCGCCACCTTTACGCCCACTTGAGCGAAAACCACTTCATCGAGGGGCTCACCGGCTATGATCCCGGGGAAATGGACTTCTTTTCCAAAGACGCCCTTGCCGCCATCCACGAGGGAAGCGAGGATTGGGAGCAGATGGTGCCTCCGGCCATTATCCAAGTGATCCGCGACCGCGGTCTCTTCGGCTGGGCCCACGGGGCGCGCAGCTGATCCCCGCCCATGCTGGTCGATCTCCTCCTCACTGCCGCCGGCCTCGTCCTGCTTTATTTCGGCGCGGAGTGGCTCGTGCGTGGCGGCACCGGTCTGGCCCTGAGGCTCGGTTTCAGCCCGCTCGTCATCGGCCTGACCGTTGTGGCCGTGGCCACCAGCAGTCCGGAAATCGTGGTCAGCATCCAATCCGGTCTCCGCGGCGCTGGCGACATCGCGGTCGGCAACGTGGTCGGCTCCAACATCTGCAACATCGGCCTCATCCTCGCCCTCACCGCCCTCATCCGCCCCATCGCCGTCCGCACCAGCCTCATCCGCCGTGATACGCCGATCATGATTGCGCTCTCCCTGCTCCTGCCGCTCATGCTGCTCAACGACCGCATCGGCCGGATCGAGGGTCTCGTCTTCGGTGCGGCCGCGGTGGGCTATTTCTACTGGATTTTTTCCACCAGCCGACGTACCCCGGCCGGACTCTTGCCCGGAAACCCTCTCGAGGACATCCGTCCGCCTCCCAATCTTGCGCTCACGACCCTCGTCCTCGCCGGTGGTCTCGCCGTTCTGCTGATCGGCGCGCGCATGCTCCTCGCCGGCGGTGTCGGCATTGCCACCACCTTCGGCATCAGTGAAGCTGTCATCGGCCTGACCCTCGTCGCCATCGGCACCAGCCTGCCAGAGTTGGCCACTTCTTTTGTGGCCGCCTTCCGCGGCCAGGGCGAGATGGCCCTCGGCAATGCCATCGGCTCCAATATCATGAACTTGGTCCTCGTCCTCGGCATCGCCGGCATGGCCATCCCGCTTTACTCCCCCGGGATCTCCATGATCGACCTCGGCTTCATGATTGCCCTCGCCCTTGTTTTGCTCCCGGTTCTGCGGACGGGCTTTGTCATCAGCCGCTTCGAGGGCGCTTTCCTCTTGCTGGCCTACCTCGCTTACCTCGGCTGGCTCTTCACCGGGACGGGGTAACCCACCCCACCCCACCCCACCGGCCCGGCGCGGGTCACGGAAATGATGCGGTCGAAAAGTTGGCGCGAGCCTGCACGGCTGGGCGGAAAATATGAACCCTCCGCGGTCGTTGGACCGCGGAGGGCACGGAAAGGCGTTCGTCAGATCTGGGTCGGATCAGCTCCGGCCCGCACGCAGCCGGCGATTCGCGATCAGCCCGAGAAGCAGCAGGGCTCCAATCAGTCCGTAGGTGGAAGGCTCGGGGACGGCTTGGGCGGTGAGCAGTCCGCGGCCATCCGCAGTCGGCAAAAATCCGGATCCGTTTTGAAAGCCCATCACATTGTTGGAGTCATCCGCGAGGACGGCAAAGAAGCCGGAGCTGCCGGTGAGGTTGTCGAGGTCATTGATCTGAAGGTAAGTCCAGATCGGATCAACCGTCGCTCCCGGGGTGGCGGCACTGTTGTTGTTCTGCACCCACTGGCCGAGCGACCCC
>REEB01000165.1 GCA_007695295.1 Puniceicoccaceae bacterium | reverse complement strand
GGAACAAGCTCAATGATCATATCCCGTCCCCCCAGGTTGAGGGTCTGCAGCGTAAAGGCGTCTTCCTGGAGTCGGAGAATGTAGACGAAGCCTCGTGCACCGAGCAGCCAAGCCTGATCCTCGGAGGGATGGGCAATCATATGCTGCACTTCCTCCAATGGCTCGTCCAGAAGGTCGTCCAAGCGACCGTCCTCGCGCAGGAGCATGACCCCGTCTATACTGGCCAGCAGAAGCCCGAGATCGCTTTCACAGATCGCCACGACTTGTAGATTTGGCAGCAACGGTTCAAAGTGAAGTCCACGGCCGGACGGGCCGGTCCGTCCACTGAAGAGCCCGGATCGGGTCGCAAGATAGAGCGTTTCGCCCTGGGAGGCTATCGTCCTGGTTTCGCCCCGCAATCCATGGCGGCGGTCAAAACGCAAGATGGGAAGATCCAGGCGCACCCGACTTAGGTATTGGCCCTGGTGAATCCAGAGTGCGCCGCTGCGATCGAGCAGCACATCGGCCACGGTCGTCGCCGGCAAAGCATTTTCCCCATTGATGAGAAATGTCGGCCGGCCGTCGGGCGTGAAAATCATCAGGCCGTTGCTGGTCGACCCCAGCAGCCGGCCGTCGTGCAGGGCCAGGATTTTATGAAAGCGCTCCAATCCATGAAGCTCGGTGGAGCTGTCGGCCAAAAGTTCGAATTGGCTGCCGTCATACCTCAAAAGCTGCCGGTCCCGGGTATTCATCACCAAGCGACCTTCTGCATCGAGAGACCCGGTCACCGGCAGGTGGTCCTTGCGAAAGTGTTCCAAGCCCGGCACAGGGATAAATTCATTGCCCTCTCTGCGGAGCAGGCCGGCAGTGTCGTGCGTGACATGGAGCACGCCGTCATGGATGAGCAGAGTGGACAGCACCAGGTCGCTCGTCAGGATGCGCCGACCGCGTCCTTCTCTCCATTCATAGACGGCAAATAGGTTTTTGAAATAGATCGTGTCCTCGTGGACCATGACTTGGTCGACATAGCCGAAGGCGCGTTCCCCTTCCGGAAAGTCCCCGACCAGTGTTTGATACTGCCACCTGCCGACGCTGTCCGCCTGCGCCACGCCAAATTCGTTGTGACCGAATAGAAACAAGCGGTCCCCCAGAGTGACCATGTTGGTCAGGCTGCTGTCGAGCGGACCCAGTTCGATCCGCTTCCAATCATGGCCATCAAATTCGAAAAGATCATGGCCCGCCTGGACAAAGAGCACCCCCCGGTCGTCCTGAGCCAGCCGCCCAAGGCCGGTGCCTTCGGAAATCTCGAATACCTCCACCAGCGGCGGGCCGGACGGAACCACCCCCAAGGCAGGGATTGCCAGGGCAAGGAGTGGTATAAAATGGCGGACGAGGGATTTCATTTCTACGCGTGCATGAGCCTTCATGCTGAGGCGTTGACCGACGAAGCCCGGAGGGGATCGACGTGACGCGGCAGCACTTGGGTGATTCATCGGCCCCGCCACCACCGGGCTTGATCCCCTCACGGTGGATTTCATCGGTAAAACTGCCTGCCAGCGTAAATATCCCGTGAATCGCTCGGGCGAAGCCACTGAACCCGGATTGCCCCGGCCACTTTTCAGCCGGATAGGAGGGTGTCAACAGCCCGGCTTCAGCCCTTAGCCGGGGCTCCACCATCCGCGGTATTTTCCTTTGGGCTTTCGAAAACTGCCGGGGAGGGCATGAGGACTCGACCCGGATCTTCCGAAGCCATCATGATCACACCATGCAGTATGTCCCTCTTGGTACCACAGGCTTTCGCGCCAGCGTGGCCGGTCTCGGCTGCGGAGGCCACAGCCGCCTCGGACTCTCCCGGAGCGGCAGCGAGGCGGAGGCCGAAAAGATCGTACAACTGGCCCTTGATCTTGGGATCAACCTCATCGACACCGCCGCGGCCTACGGCACCGAACCGGTGGTCGGACGTGCCATCCGCGGTCGCCCCCGCGAATCCATCGTTCTCTGCACCAAGGCAGGAGTCCGCGAGGGCGACAGCCGGATCGGCCCCGACGAACTGCGCCGGAGAATCGAGCAGAGCCTCCGCAATCTCGGCACCGAATCCATTGACCTGCTCTACCTTCACGGTGTCGCCGCCGCCGACTACGCCCACTGCGTCGACCACCTGCTACCCGAGATGCTCGCCCTGAAACAAAAAGGGCTGCTCCGCGCCATCGGCGTCACCGAAGCCTTTGCCTCCGATCCCGGCCATGAAATGCTCCGCCAGGCGGTGACCGATCCACACTGGGATGTCGTCATGGTCGGGTTCAACCTGCTCAACCAGTCGGCCCGCGAGCGCGTCCTTTCCCAGACCCGCGCCCAAGCGATCGGCACCACCTGCATGTTCGCGGTACGCCGCGCCCTCAGCCGACCCGAGGCACTCACCGAACTGCTGGTGCGCCTCGCAGACGGCGGTCACGAGGCGCTGAAGTCCCTCGACCCCGCCGAGCCCCTCGGTTTTCTCGTCGGCTCTTCCGCCGCCGCCAGCCTCCCCGATGCCGCGTATCGGTTTTGCCGCTACGAGCCGGGCATCGACGTGGTCCTCACCGGCACCGGCAATCCCGACCACCTCCGGGCCAATGTCGCTTCCATCCTCCACCCGCCTTTGCCCGCCGAGCACACCGCCCGGCTCCGCCGGCTCTTCGCCGGCGTCGACTCCGAAAGCGGCAACTAAACCCCCCATGACCACCCCGAGACCTGCCGACGCCCCACCTTGGTGGCTCGCCCGCACGATGCGGCTCTTCCAGCCCAACCTGCGCCTTTGCGACGCCCCTGCCACCGACCCCGAAAACCTCGCCGCCGGACTCGCCGCCGATGGCGTCAATACCCTCCTGATCAACTGCGGCGGGATCTTCGCCCACTACCCGACCACCCTGCCTTTCCACAACCGGCATCCGGAGCTGCCCGCCGGCTTTGACTTCTTCGGCCGCATTCTGGAGGCCGCCCATGCGCACGACATCCGGGTCATCGGCCGCTTCGATCTCAGCAAGACGATGACGCCTCCCGACGGCGGCCAAGCCGGATGGTACTTTCGCAGAGCCGACGACAGCGTGCCCGAGTTCAGTGGCACCTACGCAGCCTGCATCAACGGAACCTATTATCGAGAGTGCGGCCCGAAGATGGTCGAGGAGGCCCTCCGCCGTTATCATGTCGACGGACTGTTTTTCAACATGTTTGGCAACCCGGCCTCCGATTACGGCCGCCGCCCGCTCGGTCCCTGCCACTGCCCCGCCTGCCGCACCCGCTGGCGGGATCAGACCGGCCGCGAGCTTCCCGCCGAGCCAACCCCGGACTACCGCGCCTTCATCGATGCCTGCGCCCGCGATGTCGCGCAGGAAATGCGGGCACTGATCCACCGGCTGCGCCCCGGCGCCGGCTTGTTCACTTACCGCAGCGACGCGGTCGATGGCATCGCCAACGAAGCCAACACCTTTTTCGACCACCCGCTCCCGCTTTGGCCCTACCACGCCTCCGCCAATGTCGAACAGGCCCGCACCACCCACCCCGACAAGTTCGCCTTCAACATCTGCATCGGTTTCGAGGACTATTCGGTCCGCCTCAACGCCATCGCCCCCCACCATGCGCGCCTGCGCCATTGGCAAAACCTCGCCCACGGCACCGGCTTGCTCTGGGCCTCGATCGGCGGTTTTCCGCCCGACGATGCCACCGCCTGGAACGCCTCCCGGGAAATCTACCGCTGGGTGGCGGAGCATGAGGATCTCTACCTCGGCCAGGAAAACCCTGCCCGCATTCTGCTTCTCGGCCAAGGCCACTCCGAAAGCTTTCGCGGCTGTTTCCGCCTGCTCAGCGAGGAGCACCTGCCTTTCGCCGCCTCCGGCAACGCCCGCGATCTCGAGGACCGTCTCCACGCCTACGCCTGCATCATCGCCTCCGGGCCAGTGGATCCACGGCTCGAAGCCTGGGTTCAGGCGGGCGGAAAACTCCTCGCTCTCGGGGCGGAGCCGCCTCCCTTCGGCGTTTCTTTGCCGGTCGCCCGCCAGGAGGAGGGCCGGGGTTCGTATTGGCGCATCCATGACACGGCCGGGTTGGACGAACTCGCCGGGCTTCCCTGGCTGTTTTTCCACGGTCCCTGGGCCAAACTGCCGGCGACGGACCGCATACCGCTCCTGAGCTGGATCCCCCCCACCCCAACCGGTCCCCCGGAGTTGGTTTTCCACGGGGCGGCCGAGACCATGGTGCCAGGAATTTTCCGGAGTCAGCTCGGGCGCGGCGAACTCATCTGGCTGCCCTGGGAAGCCGGCCTGCTTTACCACCGCCACAGTGCCACCAGCCATCGAGCCCTCCTTGTCGGCCTTCTCAACCAACTGCTTCCAGCCGACGCCGCCCTTCTCCAGAGCGACGCCCATCCCCTCGTCGAAGTCGTCCTCCGCCGCCAGCCCCACACCGGCCGCACGCTCCTCCACCTGATCAATCTCACCGGCCACGCCGGCACCGCCTATCATCCCCCCTTCCGTCACGGCCCCATCCGCATCAAGCTCAAGGGTACCTTCAGCCGCGCCTACGCCCACCGCGCTGCCCAAGCCCTTGCCTTGGATCACCAACCCACTTCCGCCACCCTAACGGTGTCACAACTGGAGGACTACGAGGTCGTGTCTCTTGACCCAGCGACTTGATCTCAGTCGATCATGGCTGGCCTGCCGCCACCTTGTGAATTTTGTTGGATTAAATGTTGGAAAAAATCTTCCGGCGTAGAAATAGGTGTCGGCACCGGAAAGCGCCCGCCCAGCCTTCCCAACCATGGCTCACCCCCCCCCTCCCCGGTCTCTCGCGTCTCAGCGCCTCCACCATCTGTTTCCGGCACTTCCCCCTGGAAAAAGCCCTTGAAGGGATCCGCGCCGCCGGCCTCGGCCAAGTTGACCTCGGGACCATGCCGGGATTCTGCCCCCACTTTGACTTCATCGAAGCCAGCGAGGAGGAGGAGCGCACCCTGGTGGCAACCGTGCAAGCCTCCGGCCTCAAGGTCCATACCTTCACCACCCATCTCGGCCATGTGAACGACCCGGAGGTCGACCTGGAAACCGCCTTTCGCGCCGGCGTCCGCAACTTCCGCGTCGCCCGTGAGCTCGGGGCCGTCGGCGTCAATCTCAACTGCGGGGTTTTTCGCGACCGCAGCAAGTATCCGTTTTCCGAGGACGTCGATCGGGTGGCCGGCTGGCTTCGGCGCCTCGCGGTCGAGGCGGAAAACATCGGCCTCCGCGCCATGGTCGAGGCCCCCCACAAGGGCAACTTGATCCGCACTCCGGAAGAGGCCATCGAACTCCGGCGCCTCGTCGACCACCCGAATCTCGAGCTCATCTACGATATCAACCACCACCACGCCGCCGGATGGGATCCCGCCCGCTCGGTCGCGGCCCTCGGAGCCGACCGCATCGGCATCGTCCACCTCCGCGACGCGGTCGGCCGCGGCAACGCCTTTCCGCTCGGCGCCGGCGAGATCGATCTTCCGGCGGTTTTCCGCGAACTCGAGGCGGGCGGCTACCGCGGAGTCTATTCGTTTGAGTTTACCGACGCTGCGCCCGACTTCGAGGGCAATGTCGAAATGCTTCGCCGGTCCATCGCTTTCATCGCCAATCTTAACCCCTAACCCCGAACCCCTCGATTCATGCCCAGAAAAATAAATATCGCGATCATCGGTCTCGGCTTCGGCGCCGAATTCATCCCCATTTACCAGGCTCATCCGAAGGCCAACCTGGTGGCCGTCTGCCAGCGCGACCCGAAAAAACTCAAGGCGATCCAGAAGGCCTTCGACATCCCCCGCGGCTACACCGATTACGACGAGCTGCTCAAGGATCCGGAGATCGACGCCGTCCATATCAACACCCCCATCCCCGACCATGCCGCCCAGACCATCGCCGGCCTCAAGGCCGGCAAACACGTGGCCTGCACCGTGCCCATGGCCACCTCGATCGAGGACTGCCAGACGATCGTCCGGCTCAGCGCCAAAACCGGGTTGAAGTACATGATGATGGAGACGGTCGTCTATGCCCGCGAATTCCTCTACATCAAGGAACTCCACGAGCAGGGCAAACTTGGCAAAATCCAGTTCCTCCAAGCCAGCCACCAGCAGGATATGGACGGCTGGCCCAGCTACTGGCCCGGCCTTCCCCCCATGTGGTATGCCACCCATTGCGTGGGCCCCATGCTCGCCCTCACCGATGCCGCCGCGGAATACGTTTCCTGCTTCGGATCGGGCACCATCCGCAAGGAACTCATCAAGCACTACGGCTCCCCCTTCGCCGTCGAGACGGCCCACCTCAAGCTCAAGGACAGCGACCTCTCCGCCCGCATCATCCGCTCCCTCTTCGACACCGCCCGCCAATACCGCGAGTCGATCGACGTCTACGGTTCAAAACAATCCTTCGAGTGGACGCTGATCGAGCACGAGCCCCACGTCCTCCACACCGCCAAGCTCCCGGAGTCGAAGATCCCGAAAAAAATCAAGGTCCCCGATTACGCCAAACGCCTGCCCAAGGGTATCCGTCCTTTCACGACAAAAGGGGTTTACGATCTCGGCAAGAAAACCCATCTTTCCTTCACCCAGGGCGCCGGCCACGGCGGCTCCCACCCCCACCTCGCCCACGAGTTCATCACCGCCCTCGTCGAGGGCCGTGACCCCTATCCAAACGCGGTCAAGTCCGCCAACTGGACTTGCGTCGGTCTCTGCGCCCACGAATCGGCCCTGAAGGGCGGCAAGATCGTGAAGCTGCCGGCTTTCACCTTGGGCTGACCAACCCCGGCGACTGAAACCCTTCGCCGCCCCGCCGCAGCCGACTCCGCAAATCCCGGCCTCCTGCCAAGGCGGGCCGGGCCGGCTGGCGTGCGGCCCCCGTTGCCGGTGGACGGGCCGGCCGCCGTTGCTTTTTTACCGGCCAACGGCCATCGTGCCATGGTTTTCCAACCACTCGACTCGCCTACCGACAATGCCATCAAGAAAACTGGCCGACACCTCCACCGAGTCCCTGCTCAAAACCCGGAATCTTCTCCGCACCGTGGTCCTGACCGTTCTCGTCATTGTGGTCCTCTATGTTGCCATCGCCGGCTATTTCATGCTCACCCGGGAAACCGGGTTTCAGCCGGTCCTGGGCATCGGAGTGGTGGTGATCTGCGCAGGCGGCCTGGTCCCGGCGTTGATTCGGCTCGGTGCCGTCAAAGCGGAACTTAAACGGCGTGAGCAGGGTGAGGACCGGAGTCGGATCACATCCTGAACCAAATCCTTCCACTCAAGCGCTCAGCACAAGGAAGACCAGCATTGCGGCCGCCATCACCACCATGCCGGTGTTCTCCACCAAAGCCACGGTCGACAGCGGCACGTTCAGACTCGTGCCCATGCAGGCACAATCAACGTCCACCCCGCGACGCAGCGCCCGCGCTACCCCAAAAGCGCCGAACCCCATCAGCACGATCGTGGCCGTGTAAGTGACTTTTGGGTACCAGTTGCCAAGGTAGGCCAGAGCGAGCATCAGCTCCAGAAACGGATAGAGCCGGGCATAGGCCCGCGACCGTCGAGCCAAGAGGTCATACATCTCAAAGCCATCCGCATACCCCTCCAGGTCGAAGAGCTTCAGCAGGGCGAAAACAAGCAGAAACAACCCCATGAAGCCATGCATCCAAGCCGTGAAGCCGGGCGCGGCCACCACGGTCTGGAGCGCTCCCGCTCCCGCCGCGGCCACCGCCACCAGCACGAACAGGGGCACGTAACGCTTCAACTCAACCCGTGCGTCTTGTGGCACCGTTTCCACGGGCTGACTATAACAGCGCGTCACCGTACAAGCAACCGGTCGATGGCCGTCCGGCATCGCCGAGTCAGGTTGTCTCTTTTTCGTCTCCCGAGTCTCCCGGCGATCCACTCCCCCGGCGTCCGTCCCACTCCTGGTTGCCCCGAGCATCGCTCCCTCCACCCTCCCCACTCATGAGCACGAACCTGTAACCCTTCGTCGATGCCGACATCCATCCCTCCGTGTCCGCTGAGACGCCGATCGCATCTTTCATCCCCAAATCTTTCCGCGAAGCCGTCGCTCAGCGCATGACCGGCGCCCCCGTGCAGGGATATGCCAACCCTTTCCGCGTGGAGCGGCTTGACGCCAATTGCATCAGCCAAGAGGAACCCAGGGCCGCCCATCTCGACCGCTACCCGATCATCTACGGAGTCATCCAATCACCCGGCAACGCCGTCTCCGTCCTCCACCACAACGACCTCGCCACCACCATGGCCACGGCATGGAACGACCGACAGTCGGAGCACTACCTCTCCCGCGATGAACGGCTGATCGGCTCGATCGCGATCAACATGTACGACCCTGACGCCGATGTCACAGAAATCCGCCGCTGCACCGCCGACCGCCGCTTCCGCCAAGTCCTGACCTGCTCCGCCCAAGACCGGCTCCTCGGCCACCGTTGCTACTTCCCGACCTACGAAGCCTGCGTGGAGGCGGGGGTCGTCTTCGCCCTTCATCCCGGCCGGGAAGGCGCTCGCACTCTCCCCACCCCGCACGGCACCCATGCGCCGGGCGACGTCGGCGAGTTCCGCCCCGCCCTCGCAGGCCGCATCCTCGTTTGCCCTTGGCACGGCTGGGAGTTCGACATCGTCAGCGGGCAAGGGGCTCCACGATGCCCGTGGTCGCGTGGCCGTCTTCCCCGTCGAAATCGACGCCGACGGCATAGTCGTGGTCGTCACCTAGCCGGACCGCATCGCGCCTGACAGCTTAGGTCATCGTGCTGATTGCCCATTGAATCGCGAAAACGCATGAGCGATAGGCTTGCCGGCGGAACATCCTAGGGGCATGCTCTGATTCTTGATGAAATCGACTCCCACTACTCCTCACTCGCAAAGTCAATCCGCCGTCGCCATACGGTCCTTTGGAAAGCTGCAATGGCCCACCTCCGAGATCGGATTCGGAGCGTGGGCGATCGGTGGCGGCTGGGGCGGGCAATCCGAGGAGGATTCGCTTGCGGCCCTGAACCGCGCTTTGGATCTGGGGGTGAACTTCATCGATACGGCCGCGGGTTATGGAAACGGAAAAAGCGAGCGGCTCATCGGCCGGGTCTTGAGTGAGCGCGGCGAGGGGCGAGTCTTTGTGGCCACCAAAACGCCCCCCATGGCGGGGCCATGGCCGCCTTCACCATGGTGCCGCTGGGATCAGCGTTATCCGGAGTCGTACCTCCGGGCCAATGTCGAAGAGCGGCTCACCAATCTCGGTGTGGAAACACTCGATCTCCTCCAACTCCACACTTGGACCCGGGCATGGAATGACGATCCCCAACCGCTGCTGCTGCTGAAAAAGCTCAAGCAGGAAGGGAAAATCCGCGCCGTGGGCGTTTCGACACCCGAGCATGACCAGAATGCGGTCATCGATCTCATGCGGGCGGGCCTCGTCGATGCCGTGCAGGTGATCTACAATATCTTCGAGCAGGAACCGGCCGCCCAACTCCTGCCCGAAGCGGAAAAACTCGGCGTCGCGATCATCGTACGGGTGGTTTTCGACGAGGGAGTCCTCACGGGCAAATTCACGCCGGAGACAACCTTCGCCGAGGATGATTTCCGACGGGGGTATTTTGCCGGCGACAGACTGGCGCGCACCGTCGGAAGAGTTGCCAAGATTCAGTCCGAAATTGCCAAGTTCGGCCGCCCCCTCCCGGAGGTCGCCATTCGGTTCGCCTTGGATCACCCCGCCGTCAGCACCGTGATTCCCGGGATCCGCACGGTCGCACAGGCGGAGGCAAACACCGCCGTCTCGGCAACACCGCCCTTGGGAGAGGAACTCCACCAAGTGCTTCGCAAGCACGGTTGGCGTCGCGCTTTTTGGTACGGGGGTAAATAACCACTGCCGCAGGCTTGGCCGAATCCCGTCATTACTGTATGAATACGGACGGACTGGGTCAGTGTAAACCGTGCTGCCAATCCTTACCTTGGAGAGGCGGGTCACGCAAATCCCGCCGGCGGGCAGGGCAATCCCGGTGAATTAGCCCGAAGAAAGTCCCCTTCACATTCCACCCGTCGACGCCGGAGGCGGGTGCGTGTTCAGCGCCACCAAAGCCAAAGGCCTGAAATGAGACAGCCCAAGGCACAGCGAGGGATGAGCATAGCACTGGGTTGGCTTTCGGACCGAGTCTGCCGATGCACACCTCACCTCTGTTTAATAAAACAGTCGCGGCAGATATTCGGGTTCTTGGGAGAACGGTTCGGAACGGCCCCACGCCAAATCATAGAGTCGTTCATGGCTTCGCCGTGCGGCCGTTGTGATTTCCTCGTAGGGTTGGTTGCAGACGTCGAGGAAACCGATTTGGTAATTTTCTCCGTCCCCTCGTCCGAGTACCGCTTGATCATACAACGTGAACCAGTGCGCTCCCACGCACCAAGGCAGGGCGGCGGCATCTTCCAAATACACACGGTAGGCCTGCCCTCGGGCCGTCTGGTCGGCGACCCTGCCGATTCCGCTGGCCGGCAGCCCGGCATCGTGGGCGCCGAAGTGCCACTCCCCGACCATGGCGGGGCGACCGATCCGCTGGCAGACTTCTCCCAGATCCCGCCTTACCTTTGTATTATAGCAGTTGATACTGAAGATATCGAAGCCACCGAGCCCGTCCAACGCCCACTTGGGAGGGATGATGTGGTAGCGGGCGCCCAAGTTCAGGTGATGTGGATCGACTGCGCGGCAGGCGCGGGTCAAGGACCCGAAGAGCCGCTCCACCATAACGGTACTGAACGCCTCGAGATCCGGTGCTGCGCCCGGCGGGGTCCTTTCATTCCACTGCCCGCTCTCCACGGACTCCACGGCAACCGGTGCTCCCCATGCGGAAGCAAGGCCCCGGCTGTCGCTATACTTGTGGCGAAGCCAGTTTGCGAACTCTCTCCGGGAAACGCACTCGGTGGTAGCGTAGAGCATGCCCTCCGCAGGGGTCTGGCTGGCGAATCCCCAAGTGGGCTCGTTCATGAGAAAATACCCGATCATGGCGGGGTCGTCCCGGGTGGAGGCCAATTGCCGGGCGAACGCGTCCACGTCGCTTTCGAAGTCCGGGTGGAACACGTCCGGCATGTCGCGAAACACTCTCGCGGTTTTCACTTCCCCCTGCCAGGACAGTGGACGGACGTAGGGAAACCCGGCCCTGCTCGCGACTTCCCACTCCGACCAATTGGCTACGGTGTTGAAGCCCGTGGACTTAAGGAATGCGAGTGTAATCTCCACCCACCGTGAGTGCCACTGCTCTCCAAACGCATCGCGGAAGTTGGCCTGGAGATAGTCCGCTCCTCCGTTGGAAGCGACCGCCGGATCGGATAGTGCACTCTTCAAGCCTTTGACATGCATTCCCATGGAGGAGCGAACGCAATCCGGGCCGGCCGACCAGAAGGAATGGCCGTCCGGGTCCACCAACCACCAGCGCTTGCCGTCATGATGGGTATGAAAGAAACCGGTCGCCGCGAATTGGACTCGGGAATCCCCTCCCCACCGGGAAAATTCCGCGGGCCATGCGGCGTCGTCTGCGGCCGTGTGCTGGCGAGCCAAGCCCGCCCGGACTTCCTGCCGTGAGCGGCGCTTTCCTTTCCAACTCTTCAAGGTCCACTGCCCCAAGTCGTCGACAAGCTTTCCGGCCGGAAGACGAGGGTAGTCGATTCGCGAAGGTTCTTCCACCGAAGCCATCATCGGCGTCATGCACCACCGAACCGGCGCGTCTCCTTTGGCTTCGACCGCCAATCGCAGGCGATCCACCCGAT
Source organism: Puniceicoccaceae bacterium (assembly GCA_007695295.1). Lineage (GTDB taxonomy): Bacteria > Verrucomicrobiota > Verrucomicrobiia > Opitutales > Opitutaceae > REEB01. Next base: position 556 of record REEB01000165.1, on the reverse strand, counting down.
CAAGATTGACTTTTGCTCCGCCGCACAGGGGCTTGAGCAACGCGGCTTCCCTCGGAAGCATCCAACGGTTTTGATCGGTGGCCGACAACGGAAGCCGCAAGCGGGCTTGGCATTGGTTGAGGAGCCCGAAGGTGACCCGGAAAGCGGGTCCTTCCTCACCCTCCTTCAGTTCCAACACCAGTTTCACCGCCTCGGTTCCATCGAGCAGAAAGTCGATGCTCAGCCATTGAAAACGGTCCAGCATACCCGGCTCAAACCGGCCCTCCAATCCCGCCCCACGCTCCTTCGCGATCCACCAACAACCCGTGTCCAACGGCGTCGGCGCATCTTGAGTGCACAGCTCCTTCAATCGTGAATCCAGTCGTATTTCGAATGCCATGGTGTTTGTCGTTGGGATGGTTGCGGAAGGTCAAACCTTGGCAAGGCATTGAGCTGATACTCGAACAGCAGACTCTTGAATCAAGCATAGCCGACTTTCCGGTTTTATCCCGTGACAACCGTTCCCAGCAGCTCCATCCTACCTCATCTTCCACGGCGAACTCCCTTACCCCGCACC
>REEB01000223.1 GCA_007695295.1 Puniceicoccaceae bacterium | reverse complement strand
GTCTTTCCAACGTTCCGCCGCGGGCGGCTTCGGCAGACTCATCCCGGAGCCCTCCTCCAGTGGCGGCTAGCCGCGGCCGTGTGGCGCTTCCAAATCGAGGATCGGCCCCAGCGGCACGATCCCGGTCGGGTTGATGTCGTCGTGGGTTATGTAGTAGTGGCGCTTGATGTGGTCGAAGTTCACGTCCTCCGCGATCCCGGGCTGCTGATAAAGATCGCGCAAATAACCCTGGAGGTTGGGGTAATCCACAATCCGGCGCAGGTTGCACTTGAAGTGCCCGTGGTAAACGGCATCGAAGCGCACCAAGGTGCAGAAGAGCCTCCAGTCCGTCTCCACGATACGGTCGCCGAAGAGATAGCGACCGCGGGCCAGCCGGACTTCCAGCGTGTCGAGCGTTTCGAAAAGCCGCCGGACCGCTTTCTCATACGCCTCCTGCCGGGTCGCGAAGCCGGCCCGGTAGACGCCGTTGTTCACGGTATCATAAATGAGTTCGCTCAATGCCTCCTGCTCGGGGGCGATGTCCTCCGGAAACAACTCCGGGCCACCCCCGCCCAGCGACCGGAAAGCACCGGCAAACATCCGGCAGATGTCATCCTCCGAGTTGTTCACGATCCGCCCCGCCCGGCCATCCCACATAACCGGCACCGTCACCCGCCCGTCGAATCCAGGATCGCTCGCCGTGTAGGCTTCTTTCAAATACGAAAAACCATTGACTGGATCCCGGCCATGACCCAAGCCATCCCGGAAAGCCCAGCCGCGCTCATCCCGCACCGGATCAACCACCGTCATGCCGATGACCTCCCGCAGCCCCAGCAGCCGGCGCACGATCAGGGTGCGGTGCGCCCAAGGGCAGGCAAGGGAGACATAGAGATGGTAGCGGTCGGCTTCGGGGGCAAAGCGCCCGCCCGGCTCCACCCAATCCCGGAACGCATCCTCCTGGCGCTCGAAGTCACCGCCTTCATTCTGCTCGTTGGGAAACTGTCCTTGGCCCACGCTCATGGCGGAAGGTCGCACCACCGGCCCGAAACTGCAAACCGCGTCCGCGGCCCCGGGGGTTTGACCCGGCCGAAGGCGCGGCGAATAGTGTTTGCCCGTCATGATTTCGCTCTCATCCATCGTTGGCCTGCTCGCTGCCGCATCTGCTCCCCCCGGCGCCGAAGCGGCCGATGCTCCGGCTTGGCTGCCGGTGCTTTTCCTCGCCGTAATCGCTTATCCCGTCATGCAGGTCCTGATACCGCAGGGCCTGACCGGGATCCGTGCCATCGCCGCCTGGGCGCCCGCCTTTGTCATGGTGCCGGCCTACCTGCTGGTCGGCCTCGGCCTCCTCCTCGGCATGACCGGCGCTCCCATCTGGCTCTGGCTGCTCTGCCCGCCCGCCTGCATCTATCTGCTGGTGGTTCGGCTGGTCTGGCGGCCGCGGCCCACTTCCTGAATCCGCTCACCCCAGCAGTCTGCGCGCAAAGCGCTCCGCCGCCGGCAGGTCGAGCCGTGAAATCGGCTCACTCACCCCGGCCAACTTCCGCACCATGAAACGCTCCAAAAAGTTCATTTTGTCGAAGTCAAATTCTCCGCCCATGGTCCCGATCGCCACTGCGTGCTCGCGCAGGGCCTCTTCGAAGGACTCCTTCAATTCCTGCTCCGCCACCTCGCCCTCCCGCATGCAGCAGATGTAGAGTCCGAGCCGGCGCGTCAGCAAAGCCTCGTGCCGGCGGGTGCAAAACGAGCGCACCGAGGTCTGGATGCGGCCGGCGTGGATCGAGCCGCCCACCACCACAGGATTGTAGTCAAGAATCTCGGGCTCTTCTCCATTGCCCAACCGGTGCAGCACCGCCCCCTCCAAGAAGGTCGCCAAAAAGTGGGCGACTTTTTCGGTGGCGCCATGCCGCGTCTGGAAAACAATTAACGGCCTCATCCGAGCTTATCCCCGTAGCCGCTTGCGCGGCGGGCTGCAATCCGATTGCAGGCCCGCTCTTAATAAAGACCTTCGACAAACCCCTGCGCCAGTTTCGTCACAAAAACTCCCGCATTAAGCGCCAGATGGGCCACGACGCAGGGGATCAGGGACTGCCGCGGATTGAGCCTGCTGAATCGCAGCCAGTAGAAAAACAGCGAGCTGAAAAACACCATCAGGGTGCTGAACCAGGCCTTGAGGCTGAAATCAAAGCTCACCCATCCCTCCTCCGCACCGGTCCACTCCCATAGAAAAGGATGCAGAAGGGCAAAGAGCACTGAAAAGCCCACCGCACTCGCCCAGAGCACCGCACGGCCTTTGCTCTCCACATAGAGAAACCCCCGGAAGATCAGCTCCTCCGCGAAGGCCGCGAAGAGGGTGTAAAACCCGAAAAGCCAGGTCACGGTCGATTGCTCCTCGACGATCTCCAGCCCGTATTCACCGGCCACCTCCACCGCCAGCAGCACCAGCGCACCCACCACTCCGATGACCAGCAACGGGCGCGGGGCCGGCGTGGTGCCGGGCAGACCCCGGGGATTCGGATTGCCCGCCGCCATCGCCCGGTAGTCATCCAACCACAGTTTGAAGAAATAGCCGACGAGAACGATCGCCACCAAGATGAGCAGAGGGTTTTCCATCGCGGGTGGTCCTTACACGCCGGGGACCGCCGGCACCAGTCTGTTTTGGCGGAAATTGATGCCGGGAACACAGTCGAGACATTAAAAATTCGTCAAAACTGGTCTTTCGCCCCCTCCGCAGGCGCAAGCCGCCACAAAGGTCTTGTGCCTCCGACCACGGGGTTGAAAGTGACCGCCATGGGCAGGGTTTTTGATCCAACGTCAGGCCGCATTCGACCATTGCGTGATGGGTTTCTCACCGGCGCGGCCGTTTTCACTCTCGCTTTGCTCTGCGTCGGCTGGATCTACCTCCAAGCCCACCAGGCCCAGCATCAATCCATCCAGGATGAGTTGAAGCGCCTCGCCCGCCTCGCCGCCCGGCACATCGATCCCGAACTCCACCGCCAACTCACTTCACCTGACCAGACCGGAGGGCCGCTCTACCGGGAGGCCATCTCCGACTTGGCGGTCTTTCACCGCACAGTCGGCGATCTTCACTACTGCTACACTGCCATCCTCCAAGAGGATCAGGTCTACTTCGTTCTCGATACCGCCGTCATCCTCGCTTCCGAGAGCGCCCGCCATGACCTGGTTCCGTCACGGATCATGGATCGCTACAAGACCCACGATCCCGATCTCTTGGCCGCCTTCGATCTTGCCGCCCCCACCGCCACCCGCCGGCCGCTGCCGGACGAATTCGGCATTTTCATGAGCGGGTTCGCCCCCGTCTTCGACCATCAGGGCCGGCTTGTCGCCGTTGCCGGCGTCGATATGGAGGTCACCGACTACCTTGCACGCACCGCCGCCATCCGCGGGGCCGCCCTCGGCACCGTCTTCCTCGCCGCCCTCGTGTCCTTGGCCATCGGATACGGCATCTGGCGGAGTCGGCGGCAGGCCGAAGCCACCCAGCTCTGGCAGCGCGAATCCGAGGAACGCGGCGAAGCCCTCATCGCCGAACTCGCCCGCAACCAGAGCATGCTCAAGGGACTGGCCGAAATCAACCGCACCCTCCTCGCTCCCGCCGATTTCACGGATTGTCTGCGAGCCGTACTCGAACGCCTTGGCCGCCTCACCGAGGCCTCCGCCTCCGGGCTCATCCCGTCCCCCTGCGCACCCGCCTCTCTACCCTTTGACTTCGGAGGCAGCCTCGTTTGGACCGACCCATCCCGGCCCGCGGCTCACCGGAAGCATCCGGATATCGGAGCCTTCCTTTCGGGCGACTTGCCCGTGGCTTGGCAGAACGCCCTCTCCAATGGTGACCTCATCCAGTTCAGCGGCGAAGACTTCGAAGGCCATCCACGTTTTGCCACCGCCAATCAGCCCGCCTCCCTTCTCCTCGCCCCGGTCCACGCCGGCGATGTGTGGATCGCCACCCTCTGGCTGGCCGACAGCCATGAGATTCACACTTGGTGTTCGGAGCAGGTCTCCACCATCGGCTCGGTCGCCTCCGTTCTTGGACTCGCCATCGAACGCAAAGCCGGTGAAAGCGCCCTCATCCAAGCCCGCGACGAAGCCGAAGCAGGCGATCGTGCCAAGACGGAGTTTCTCGCCGTCATCAGCCACGAGATCCGCACTCCCCTCAACGGCATTCTCGGTTTCGCCCACCTCCTCATGGACACCCCCCTCACCGCCGACCAGAGGGAGTGCATCGAAACAGTTCTGCGCAGCGGCCAGGGCCTTCTGCGGATCATCGACGATGTGCTCGACTATTCGCGCATGGAGGCGGGCAGTTTTCAGCTCCAGATCCAGCCGGTCGATCTGCACCAGGCTTTGGCGGATGCCCTCGCCGTCGTCGCCCACCAAGCCCGCACCAAGACCATCGATCTCACCCTCCAGGCCGGCGACGGAGTGCCCCGTTGGATCCAGTGCGATCCGGTCCGGCTGCGCCAAATTTTGCTCAACCTCCTCACCAATGCGGTCAAGTTCACCGCGAAAAACGGCTCCATCGCGCTTCACACCCGCCGCGAAGCCGCTCCGGACGATCCCGCCCGCAGCTGGCTTTGTATTTCTATTTCTGATACCGGTATCGGAATGACGGCCGCCCAACAGCAGCGGCTTTTCCGTATGTTCAGCCAAGCCGACTCCTCCACCACTCGCCGCTTCGGTGGCACCGGAGTGGGTCTTGCCGTCAGCCAGCGTCTGGCCGGCCTGCTCGGCGGTGAAATAACCGTGGCCAGCGAAGCGGGCCGCGGCTCCACCTTCACCCTCGCTCTCCCTCTCGTCGAAGCCGACGCTCCCGCTGAGTCCGGTCAGCTCTTTCTTACCGGCCTCGAGCCAGCCGCCGCACCGCAACCTTCCCAATCCTCCAACCCGATTCCATGCGGCCGCGAGTCCACCCACGATCGCGAAGGCATTCTTGTCGCCGAAGACAACCTCGTCAACCAACGCGTCCTCCAACTCCTGCTGCGCAAAGCGGGCTACGATCCGGTGCTGGTTGCCAATGGTCGTGAGGCGGTTGATGCCTTCGCCCAAGGCCGGTTCCAGCTCGTTCTCATGGATGTCCAAATGCCGGTGATGGACGGCATCGAGGCAGCCACCGAAATCCGGCGTCTCGAAGCTGCGGACCCTGAGCGACGCCCCTGCCGGATCGTGGCCGTAACCGCCGGCGTCCTCGCCGCCGAACGCACGCGAGCCCGCAAAGCCGGCATGGACGGTTTTCTGACCAAACCCATCCGCCCATCTGAGTTAAATGAGGAAATCGAACGCACTTTAGGGCAGTCCGCCTTCGCCGGCACCTCTGCTTGAGAGTTAATCAGCCCATTCGAAACCGCGGAAGGCCGCATGGTATACCAGGCGCCCATGCAGGATGCTAAAAAATCGCTGACGCTGCCACTCGCATTTCCGTTCCACGTTCGGCAATAATCTAAGCTCACTACCCCACGAGATCTCATAATGGAGGTCCTCGACCTCATCCATCGCCACGAGATCCGCCTTGCCAAATAGAGTTCGAAAGACGCGTCCTTGAATGGGTCGCACAGCTGAGCAAAACTACGGTGAAGAAGCGGTGACGGTTCGGATGTCTGGCAAAGTGAAACTGGATCATCTCGATCGAACCCCAATTGGACAAAGCAAATGCCGAATCGGCTTCCCGGTTGTACCCTTAATACAGTGCCCCGCGACTGCAGGATCCGCCCTCGTCTCGTCACATCGGCGGCTACGGCCCCACCCGTCCGGTTCAGTGTCCATCAGTGTTCATCAGGGGTTGATGCCAGTGCCATGCCCGCCGCAGGGGAACAAGACGCTCCCTCCACATTCCCTGTCATTGCACCTGCAGGAACCCATCACTCCTCACTCGCTACTCTTCACTCCCCGCCCCGCCATCCCACCGTGGCCGGTTGCCGCGTCCTCAACACCCCCGCAAAAGCAGAGGGACCTTCCAATCCCTTTCCCCGGCCCCACGGACGGGAGCAGGATGCTCCGGAATGGTCACCAGGACCTGGCGCGGCCGGCAGCCCGGTCCCTCCGCTCCCCCTGCGGCCCGGGATCCCACCCGGTGCCGGGGCCGGGGCTGCGCCTGGCACCGGCGCGTTTGCCTTTTCTCACGGCCCGCCTGAAGCTTGCTCTTGAATGAAGGAGCAAGCATCCGCCCTTGATGCGCTGCAACGGCGGCTGGGTCACAATTTTCGTGACCCCGCCCTGCTTGCGCTCGCCCTCACCCACCCCGCCGCCGCCGAGGCCGAGGCCGAGGCCACCGGCAACAATCAGCGCCTCGAGTTTCTTGGCGATGCCATCCTCCAAGCCGTGCTCAGCCACGAGCTGTATCAACTTTTTCCGGACGACCGCGAAGGCGATCTGACCACCAAACGCAGCCTCCTCGTCCGCGGCTCCTCCCTCGCCGCCCTCGCCCGTTCCCTCGACCTCGGCCCCAATCTCATCACCTCCCGGCGCGGATCCACTCCGAAGCCGCAACCCGGAGAGGAGGAGGGCACGACGTCCCCCGCCACCAAAGCGGAATCCATCCGCCACGACCCCGCCCAGACTGACTCCGCCAACGAAGACGCCCTCGAAGCCCTCATTGGGGCCGTTTTCCTCGATGCCGGACCCACCGCCGCCCGCCGGGTCATTCACCGCCTCTTCGGCGACCTCGCCGACCGCCTCCGCCACCTCACCTCGGCCGACAACCCCAAGGGCCGCCTCCAAGAGCTGGTCCAGCCCCTCCACGGCAACGATGCCCTTGCCTACGTTGTCACCGCCACCCGCGGGCGCCCCCACGACCGCGAGTTCGAGATCGAGGTCCGCCTCCACGGCCACACCCTCGGCAAAGGCACCGGTCTCTCTAAAAAAGAGGCCGGCGAAGACGCCGCCCGGCGGGCTCTCGAGCGCTGGTCCGATGAGCAGACCGCCCGGGCCGAAATCGCCGCCCTCACCGCTGGTTGAGACCGCTTCCATGAGCGCACCGCCATCCACCACCGAAACCCTCCGCCTCATCGGCATTGCTCCCGAGGCCGCTTCCGCCGTCATCGAGGAGTGGATCCACCGCCGGCCCGCCCCCCTCTGGATCGTGGTCGCCCCGGACGACGAGCGCGCCGCCCTCCTGCGCGAGGACCTCACCTTCTTTTCCCGTTTCGCCCGCACCGGGACCGGTCCCGCCATCCACCACCTCCCCACCGGCGGAGGGGATCTGCGGGGCCCCGAAGCCCTTGAGCGCGAAGGCGACCGCCTTTCCCTCCTGCACCTGCTCCGACCCGAGGAGTCGGATGGCCCGCTCGTTCTGGTCACCGGCCCCGAAGCCCTCGCCGCACCCGTGCCCCCGCCGGCCGGCCTTTCCGCCGCCGAACGGCGCCTCCTCCCCGGCCAGGCCGTCGGGCTGCGCGATCTTGTCGCCTGGCTGCACAAGGTCGACTACGACGAGGAAAGCCTCTGCGAAGCACCCGGCCAGTTCGCCGTCCGCGGCGGCCTGCTTGACCTTTACCCGATCACCGCCGACCAGCCCTTCCGGCTCGACTTCTTCGGTGACACCCTCGAGTCGATCCGCGCCTTCGACCCCGTCACCCAGCGCTCCGCCGGGGCGGTCGAGTCCCTGCTCGTGCCCGCGATCCCGAAACCGTCCGATGCGGCCGGCGGCACCCTCGCCGACCACCTGCCCGACCGCGTCCATTGGCTGATTCTGGAAGAGGACGGCGAACCGCCCCCGCTCCCTCCGGCCCTCGCCGAGGACCGCAACGGCCGGCCCGACATCTGGATCCGGCTCTCCGAGCTCGACCTCGGCGAGGACGACGCCGGCCCCGAACCGCTCCTCTACGAGGCGGAGTCGCTCGCCGCCTACCGGTCCTTCCCCGACGAAAGCAGTCTGGCCGATGAGCGCCTCATCGGCGAACACACCGCCCGCACCCGCTTCCTCGCCGACCTCGAGCAGTGGCGCCGGGCCGGACACCGCCTCTTCATCGTCGTCTCCCGCGAAGGGGAAGAGGGCCGCATCGCCGAAATCCTCAAGGAGGCAGGCCACTCCGACCTCGATCCGCACTGGCTCCACGGTCCGCTCACCAACGGCTTTCGTATCCAGTTTCGAAAGACCACCGAACGCCTCTCCTGGCCCGGGCTCGACGGAGCGCCCGGGCTCGTCGTCGTCACCCAGACGGAGCTTTTCGGCCGCCAGCGCCAGCGCCGGGCCGCGGTTCGGGCCCGCGCCCGCGCGGCCCGCTCCCAGATCGACCACCTGCTCGACTTTTCCGAGCTGGTCGAGGGCGAGTTTGTCGTCCACCTCCAGCACGGCATCGCGCTCTACCGCGGTCTCCAGACCATCGACCTGCGCGGGGAGAAGCGAGAGGTGCTCACCCTTGAGTTTGATGCCGGGGTCCTGCTCCATGTCCCGCTCCAGGAGTCGCACCTCATTTCCCGCTATGTCGGCCTCTCCAAGGTCCGGCCCCAGCTCGGGCGCGTCGGCGGAGGACGCTGGGAAAAAACCCGCCAGGCCGCCGAACGCGCCACCCTCGACCTCGCCGCCCAACTCCTCGAAATCCAGGCCCGCCGCGACACCGAGCAGGGCATCGCCTTTCCCGCCGACACCCCTTGGCAACAGGAATTCGAAGCCTCCTTTCCCTTCAAGGAAACCCCCGACCAGCACAGTGCCATCCTCGCCTCCAAGGGGGACATGGAGCGGCCCCGCCCGATGGATCGGCTCGTCTGCGGCGATGTCGGCTTCGGCAAGACCGAGGTCGCCCTCCGCGCCGCCTTCAAGGCCGTCCTCGGCGGTCACCAGGTCGCCCTGCTCGCCCCCACCACCGTGCTCGCCCAGCAGCACTTCAACACCTTCACCGAGCGCATGGCCGGCTACCCCGTGACCATCGAGATGCTCAGCCGTTTCCGCTCCCCCCGACAGCAGAAGCAGATCGCCGCCGCCGTCCGCGAGGGCAAAGTCGACATCATCATCGGCACCCACCGGATCATCCAGAAGGACATTGCCTTTCCCCGCCTCGGGCTGGTCGTCATCGATGAGGAGCAGCGCTTCGGGGTCCGCCACAAGGAACGTTTCAAGGAGTGGCGCAGCACCGTGGACCTGCTCTCGCTCAGCGCCACCCCCATCCCCCGCACCCTCTACCTCGCCCTCACCGGCGCGCGCGATCTCAGCGTCATCGAAACCCCGCCCGCCGAACGCCGCCCCATCGAAACTTTCGTCCGTGGTTACGACGAGAAGCTCGTCCGGGAGGTCATCCTCAGGGAGATCCGCCGTGGCGGGCAGGTCTTTTACCTCCACAACCGCGTCCAGACCATCGACGCCGTCGCCGACCGGCTCCGCCACCTCCTTCCCGACGTCAGCTTCGGCGTCGGCCACGGGCAGATGGACGAAAAGAATCTGGAGCGGGTCATGACCGACTTCGTCGCCGGGCGCTACCAGGTGCTGGTCTGCACCACCATCATCGAGTCGGGCCTCGATATCCCCAACTGCAACACTATCATCATCGAGGGCGCGGACCGCTTCGGCCTCTCCCAGCTCTACCAGCTCCGCGGGCGGGTCGGCCGCTTCCGCCGCCAAGCCTACGCCTACCTGCTGCTCCACCGCGGCGCCCGCATCCTCGACCTCGCCCGCAAGCGCCTCGCCGCCCTCCGCCAGCACAACCAGCTCGGTGCCGGCTTCCGCATCGCCATGCGCGACCTCGAGCTGCGCGGCGCCGGCAATCTCCTCGGCGCCGAACAAAGCGGCCACATCGTCGGCGTCGGCTTCGAACTCTACTGCCAGCTTCTCCGCCAGAGCATCGCGCGTCTCAAGGGCGAACCCGCCGCCCGCACCATCCGCGCCCTCGTCAAACTCGACTTCGTCTACCAGGGCGAGGGCGTCGGCGAGGAGCGCCGCCGCTACGAGGACGGCTTCACCGTGCTCCGCGACGCCGAGATCGGCCGCTCCGCCTGCCCGCCCATCGAGGCCCGCATCCCCCACACCTTCCTTCCCGACACCCGCCTGCGCATCGATCTCTACCGCCGCCTCGCCATGGCCGAAAACCGCGCCGCCGTCCGCGAGCTCGAAGCCGCCATCCGCGACCGCTTCGGCCCTCCGCCCGACGAGGTCAAAGCCCTCCTCCTCCTCGCCGAAATCCGCACCCTTGCGGAACAAAAAAACCTCCTTTCGGTCGAGGCCGAAGGTGCCCGCCTCAAGTGCCTGCGCAATTCCCGCTCCCGCGACGATTTCGTCATGCCGGGCTCCCGGTTTCCCCGCTTGACCGCGCCCAAGCCTCTTTTACGATTAAAGGAGGTGCGCACTTTTCTGCACAACCTGCCCGATCCCAACACGTGAGCCATCTTATGAAATCTGTGATCCTTCCGGCGGCCGCCGCGCTGCTGCTGGCGTCCGCCTCCAGCCTCTCCGCCGAAGACCGCGCCATCGGCGCCCGTTTCGCCAATGGCATCGCCGCCATCGTCGAAGACCGCATCATCACCGTCGAAGACATCCGCCGCGAAATCGTGCCCATCCTGCCCCAGATCGAGGCCCAGAGCCGCAACCGGCAGGAGCTCATGACCAACCTTCAGCAGGTCGAGGATGACATCATCCAAAACCTCGCCGACCAGATCCTCATCGTCAAAGAGTTCTACAGCGACGAAAAGCGGCGCATCCCCCGCAGCTTCATCGAAAACGAAATCGCCGAGCGCATCATCACCCAGTTCGACGGCGACCGCAGCCGCTTCCTCGCCTACCTCCGCTCCATCGGCAGATCCCCGCGCGAATACCGCCGCATCGTGGAGGAGGAGATCATTGTCGGCTACATGCGCGGGCAAATGCGCCGCTCCCAAAGCATCGTCAGCCCCGTGCGCATCGAGCGCTTCTACGAGGAAAACAAGGAGCGCTTCTACCAAGGCGACAGTGTCCACCTCCGCCTCATCCGCCTCGCCCAGCTCGCCGACGAGGATCCCTCCCTCCTCGAGCAGACCGCCGAGACCATTCTCCGCCGCCTCAACGAAGGAACCCCTTTCGCCGACCTCGCCCGCACCCACAGCCAGGACACCCGCCGCAACCGGGGTGGTGACTGGGGCTGGATCAACCGCGACGACCTCCGCGCCGAACTCGCCGAGGTCGCCTTCAGTCTGGAGCCCGGCCAGTTCAGCGAGGCAATCAAGCTCGGGCAGGATATTTATCTGCTCTACGTGGAAGACCGCCGCCATGCAGGCATCCAGCCCCTTTCCGAAGTCCGCGACCAGATCGAGCGCTTCCTCGTCAGCCAAATGGCCCGCGAGGCCCACGAACGCTGGCTCGAACGCCTCCGCCGCAACGCCTACATCCGCTTCTTCACCCAGAGCTGAATCGGCCGGCGACGTTCCCCTTCATACCACCTGGGCACCTGCGCGGGCGCCTGAGCCGCGGTTTCCCAGCCGTGGACGGACAGGCTCGGACAAATCCGGGCAAGTCATGCCCACCACCATCAGCCCACCTGCGAATTCAGGCCTCCACCGAGTGGAACACAGGGTTCCGAAACCGACTCCGCAGAGTCTTTGCCCGCCTCCTATTTCCCGCCCCGAAAGAGATCAGCGATGGTGCGGACGACCGCGTCCTCCTCATTGCTGCCGATGATTTGGTCGGCCACGCCTCGCAACTCCGCCGTGGCATTGGCCACGGCAATGCCGGTGTCGGCGGCCAGGAGCAACTCGCGGTCGTTGTCGTGGTCGCCGAAAGCCACCACCGGCAAGCCCACCAGCTCCGGACAGATCGACTCCCGCAGGTGGCGAAGCGCCCGGCTCTTGCAGGCATCACGGGAACGCACCGTCAACCACCACCACCCCGGTGCATAGGGGTTTTCCTGCAAGTGCAGCTCGATGCGGCCGGCGTTCCATGCCTCCAAGGCTGAGACCAGTCCTGCCAGCACCTGCTCGCGTTCGATAAAGGTCAGGCAGACGACCCCTCCGCCGGCGAAACTTCGGCGGTCCCATCCGTCTCCCAGCCGGGGATCACCGGCGCTTTTCCGATCGCGGTGGTACCAATCGATGCCTTCGTTGGCACCGACGGGAATCCGGAGCTGGTCCCGCTCCCCATCGAACCAAGAGACGCACGGCGTCAGCCCGGCGGCTTTCCCGGCCTGCAGAATCTGGTCAACCCATTCCTGTTCAAGGGCGCAGACCGCACGATGGCGTCCGCTCTCCAAATCGGTGACAAAAGCGCCGTTGAACTCGATCACCGGCAGCCGCAGGTCCAGCCCTGCGAGCATCGGCCGGATGCTCGCGACACTCCGTGCACTGGCCACCGTGAAGTGCAGACCCTCGGCCAAGAGCTGCTGCAAGGTGGTGCGCGCGAAGGCCGAAAGCGTGGCGTCATTGCGCAGCAGCGTCCCGTCCAGATCGGTGACAAACAACAACTCCGGCACCGATTCCTTTCCGCTCCTCAATGGGTTTTC
>REEB01000222.1 GCA_007695295.1 Puniceicoccaceae bacterium | reverse complement strand
GTCACCCTGGCAGAGATGACTCTGGCTCGTGTCCGCCAGGCCGACACCACCGCGGATGCGGTGGCCGCCGGGGGCGAGCTCACGGTGGCAGACCACGGCCGCGACCGCGCCCGACCCAATGGTGAGGTTGGCGAAGTAGGGCTTGATCTGGCGCCGGTCGAGGTCGCCCGCGAGCAGACGGCGGATGGTCTCTTCCACCAGCGGCCGGCCGTTTTCCCCGGAGACGACCAGGGCGGAGCGGATCTGCCCTGAGTCGATTAGTCCGGAGGCGAGCACGAGGGCGTTGAGAAAGCCGAGGCAGGCATTGGACAGGTCGAAGGCCTGTACGGCGGCGGGCAGGCCCAGCTCGGCATGGACAAAGGTGGCGGTAGCCGGCTCCAGCATATCGCGGCAGACCGCGCAGTGGACGAGAACATCAATCTGGTCGGGGGTGATCCTGCTGCGTTCGAGGACGGCCCGGCCGGCCCGGGCACTGGCGGCGGAAGGCCGGGTGCCGGGCGGCCAGTAGCGCCGCTCGCGAATCCCGGTCATCAGCTCCAGCCGGCCGGCCGGAAGCCGGAGCCGTTCATAAAGCGGAGCCAGCTCGGCCTCCAGCTCGGCGGAAGTGCGGATCTCCTCCGGCAGGGCGGGCGCGATCGATTCAATGACGGCGTGGCGGAAACGCATGCGGAAGGATCAGGCCGGAGGCGGTGCGTCGACCCGGGAACCCACCCGCACGACCGCTTCATCGAAGCTGTTCAGGCCCATGCCGGCATCGAGAACCAGGCCGGTGCCGTTCATGCCGCTGGAGCGCTCGCTGAGCAGAAAGGCGACCGCATTGGCCACTTCCTGGGTCTGCAGGGCGCGTTTGCGGAAGGTCAGTTTCTCGGCGAAGAGGTAGCTGTCCAAGTAGCCGGGGATGCCAGCGGAAGCGCTGGTCTTCAAGAGCGAGGGATTCACGGTATTGAAACGCACTTCGCTGTCCGCGCTGAAGGACTTGGCCAGAAACCGGACCGAGCCTTCGAGGGCGGCCTTGACCGGCGACATGTAACCGTAGTTGGCGGCGGTGGTGGTGAGCGAGGAGATGCTCACCGCGACCACCGAGGCGCGGGGGTGAAACCACGGCTTGAAGGCGCGGGCCAGCTCGACGAGGGAAAAGGCGGAGATGGCGGTGGCCTGGAGAAAGTCCTCCCGGCGGGTCTCGTGAAAAGGGCGCAGGCCCTCGCTGTAGTTGGCGAAGGCGATCGAGTGGACCAGGCCGTGGATGGGGCCGTGGGCCCGGCCGACTTGCTCGCCGAGGCGGGCCGTTTGCTCCGCATCCTCCACGTCGCAGATGAAAACCGGCCGGTCGCCGAGCAGGTTCTCCAGCGAGGCCCGGCGCTTCTCCGAGCGGACGCTGTAAACAACCCGCGCCCCCTCCGCCTCCAAGGTCTGCGCCACATGCCAGGCGACGCTCTTGCGGTTGGCCACACCAGTGACCACGATCGCCTTGTCCTCGAGCCCGAGAAAACTCATCCGGCGTTCTCCTCCTCCAGCGGCGGCACCTCGGCCAAGGTGACGGCAAAGTCCACCGTCAGCACCTTGCGGCCCGCGGAGGTCACACTGCCGCGGAGCAGAAAAAAGCGCCCCAGGATCTCTTTCAACCGGACCTCGATGTCCAAGGTCTGGCCCGGGCGCACCGGGGAGCGAAAGCGGGCGTCGCTGATCTTCGCCAAGACCGGCACCTCAGGGGAGGCGCCACCTTCACCGCCGGCCAGACGCCGCACCAACAGCACCGCCCCGGCTTGGAAAACCGACTCGGCAATGAGCACGCCCGGCATGATCGGATTGCCCGGGTAGTGGCCGCGGAAATAATCCTCGTCAGCCCGGATGACCCGCCGGGCCAGGAGCCGGTCGGCCGACTCCTCGACGATTTCATCGAGAAAGAGAAATGGCGGCCGGTGCGGGATGATGGATTCGACGGAACTCATGCCAAAGCCCCACCCTGCGAGGGGCCATCCTCAACGCAAGTCGGGAAGCAAACGAAGGCCAGACGGCCGCGCCGGCTGAGGAAAACCACGGGCGGATGCGCGCGTTGGGGGATGAACGATCCGGCGCAGGACGGGCCTCAGGCAACCCGCTCCACGACCAACGGCGGCGGCACCGGCCGCTTGGGCGCAAGCCGGTAGGCGGCTTTGAAATACTCCAAGGCGGCCTCGAGCTTGGACTCGTCGTTGTAGTGGATCATCATCAGCGGTTCACCCTGCTTGACTTGGGTGCCGACCTTCTTGATCTCGGAAACACCGGCCGAATAGTCGGTGATCACCCTGGACTCTGCCCCGCCGGAAGCGAGTATGTTCACTCCCCGGGAGATCAGGGCGGCGTTGATGGTGTGCACGTAGCCGCGCTTGGGGGCCGGCAGTTTGCGGATATGCTTGGCTGGCTTGAACTTGTCCGGATCGTCGATGTAGGAGGGATCGCCACCCTGGGCTTTGACGATCTCCTTTAGTTTTTCCAGTGCGGAGCCGTCCTTGAGGTGGCGCTGGACGGTTTGCTTGGCCGATAACGTGGAGCCGGCGACGCCGGCGAGCCGCACGATCTCCATGCCGAGCTTGAGGACCAACTCCTGCATGTCCTCGGGGCCCTCTCCGCGAAGCAGCTCGATCGCCTCCTTCAGCTCCAACGCAGTGCCGACGGTGTTGCCCAGCGGCTGGTTCATGTCCGTGACCAGGGCAACACAGCGGCGCTTCATGGAGCGGCCCACCCGGGTCATGGAGCGGGCCAGCTGCTTGGCCTGCTCGAGGTCCTTGATGAAGGAGCCGTTGCCCCATTTCACGTCGATGACGAGTCCCTCGGCCCCCTCGGCGAGCTTTTTGCTGAGCACGCTGCCGGTGATCAGTGGCAGGCTGGGAATGGTTCCAGTGGACTTGCGCAGCTCGAAAAGTTTGGCATCGGCCGGAGCCAAATCGGGACTCTGGCTGACGATGGCACCGTGGATCTTGGTCAACTGAGCCACGAACTCCTTGATGCTGAGGTCGCTGCGGAAACCGGGAATGGCGGCCAGCTTGTCGATGGTGCTGATCACGTAGTCCTGATCCTCATTGCCCATCATGGGAACGACGATGCCGCTGGCGACAGCCAGCGGCACGAGGACCAGGGAAGTTTTGTCCCCCACCCCTCCGGTCGAATACTTGTCGATCTTGGGGCGGGCGATCCGGGAGAGGTCGATGACCTCCCCCGAAAGCATCATCTCCTCCGTCAGGATGGCCGTCTCCTGGGCGGACATCGACTGGAAGTAAATCGCCATGGCGAGTGCGGCGAGCTGGTGCTGCGGCATCTCACCATCAAGCGTGGAATCGATGATATAACGGATCTCTTCCTGGTTAAACTCCCCACCATCCCGTTTTTTCTCAATCAGGTAGGTGTAGGTCGGCTTGATGAAGCGACGGCTGCTGAGGGTCTTCCTGGTCATTATGGTTCGAAAAGCGTAACGGGGCCTGAATTGCCTAAAACCCTTAGTGTTAACTTATTGAAAAAGCGCTGTCGAGACGTTTTTTCTCTTCTGCCCGTTAGCAATGACTCCCGCGGTCGCTGTGGAAGCGCCGGAAGCCGGTAGTATCCAAAGGGTTGGATCATTGGCCGGGACCGTCCGAAACCACCCGCCCCGGAGATGGGGAAAGGGCGCCGCGCGGGCCGGGAGACCATCGCCCCTTCCAAAACGCCGGCCGGACCGCGGCGCCCAAGGGCGGCGGGAGGGGGCATGGTGGATTCCGGGTTGCGGCGGAGCCGGCAAGCCATTCTGCTGCACGAGGCATCCGACTTTGCCCTGACGTGTCGCTCCGGCAAACCATTCAGCAATCCAAGTTTTTTCGCCAAGTCATCCGGCCGGCCTTTCGCGGCGGGTTGCGCTTGCTGCCGCTTCAGGACCACCTGCGGGATTACGACCGGAATCGCCGGATTGCGGACCTGAAAGCGGGACTCAATGTCGCCCTCCTGGCCTTTCCCCAGGCGATGGCCTTTTCGCTCATTGTGGGCGTACCGATCCAATACGGAGTGGCCGCGGCGGTGGTCGGCGCCCTGGTGGGGCCGATCTTCGCCTCCTCGCGATTGGTGGTTTTTGGTCCGACCAATGCGGCCGCGATTCTCTGCCTGAGCGTTTTCATCAACCTTGGGTTGAATCCCGCTGAACGGGTTGTGGCCCTGCCGGCGCTGCTGGCGATGGCGGGATTGTTTCTGGTCGTCGGCGCCTGGTTTCGGGTTGCGGGACTGATCCAGTTCATCAGCCGGCCGGTCATCGTGGGTTACCTGACGGCTGCGGTGATCCTCGTCACGGCCAGCCAGTTGCGGTTCATCCTCGGCTTGGATTTGCCCGAGGCGGCCTCCTTGTTCGGCATGCTCGGCTTGGTCGCCGCTCATCTCATGGAAGTGCAGTGGCCGTCGGTGCTGCTGGCGCTGGTCGCGGTGGTCCTTTATTTCGTGCTCCTGCGTTGGTTTCCGCTCTTTCCCAACCTGTTCATCAGTCTGATCCTGACCAGCCTTCTGGGCTGGGCGCTGGGCAAGGCCGGCTACGACTTTGCCTTTGTTTCCCGGACCCTCGGTGAGGAGGCGGTGCCCGGTCTCCAGGGGCTGGATTTCAGCCTTGTGAGCCGGTTGGCCGGCGCGGCATTGGCGGTGGCCCTGCTGACTTTTCTGGAAACCAACTCGGTCTCCCGGTCGGTATCGGCGCGGACGGGAGAACTCAGCGATGGCAACCAGCAGATGTTTGCGCTCGGCATGGCCAACCTCGCCAGTTCCCTTTTCGCCGCCATTCCCGTCTCGGCTTCATGGAATCGCTCCCTCTACAACCTCCTGCGCGGTGGTGCCACCCCGGTCGCCGCGATCGTCTCAGCGGTCGCCTGCGGAGGTCTCTTTGTCCTGCTCTTCCCGCTTCTCCCCCACCTCCCCCTGCCCGCCCTCGCGGCACTGGTGCCGGTGATCGCCTTCAGTCTGGTGAACCGCCATGCCTACAGTGTCATCGTCCGGGCCTCCCGGGCCGACCTCACCGTTCTTCTCGCCACCCTCCTGGCCGGCCTGCTCTTCCCCCTGGCAACGGCGATCTTTCTCGGCGCCGGGCTCTCGATTCTGTTTTTCCTGCGCAAAGTCGGCGTCCCGGAGCTGGAGGAATACACCATCACCGGTGAGGGCCAGCTCACCCAGCTCGGGCCGGAAGGCAAGCGCATCCCGGACATCTCCATCGTCCACGTGGAGGGCGACCTGTTTTTCGGCGCCAGCGACCTCTTTCTCGATCAGACCCGCCGGCTCTGCGAGGATCCCAATCTCAAAGTCATCATCCTCCGCCTGAAAAACGCACACCACCTTGATGCTTCCAGCGCCATGGCGATCAGCGAGCTGCTGCGCTTCGCCAGGGAAAAAGGACGCCACCTGATCGTCTCCGGAGCCCATCGGGAAATCTACCGCATCTTCCGCAACTCCGGCCTGCTCGATGCCATCGGGCGGGACAACTTCTTCATGGATGTTCCCTCCAATCCCACCCTTTCGACCCGCAACGCGCTCCGCCGCGCCCGCGAGTTGCTCGGAGCTGAAAAAGCCAACATCCGCATCTTCGCCAAAAACCCCGACGAACCGGCCGGAGCGGCCGGCGGCGCCTGAGGGACCATGCCCGACACCAGCCCCCGCACCACCCCCGGTCTCAAGCCGCACCTCCGCCTCCTGCCCCGCTCCCCGGTGGGACCGGGCTACTGGCAATCTGGTTTCAAAGCCGACCTGCGCGCCGGGATCAACCTCGCTCTCTTCGCCTTTCCCCAAGGCATGGCCTATGCGCTTATCGCCGGCCTGCCCATCGCCTACGGCATCGTCGGCGCGGCCGTGGCTTCCATCGCGGCTCCCTGGTTCGGCGGTTCGCGCTTCATTTCACCCGGACCGACCAACGCCACCTCCGTCCTAATGCTGAGCGCCTTTCTCGCCCTCGGGGCGACCGAGGCCGACCGGATGCTGCTGGCGCCGCTGCTGCTGCTCATGGTCGGCATGCTGCTGATCGTGGCCTCCTTTCTGCGCATCGCCACCGTGATCCAGTTCATCTCCCGCAGTGTGGTCGCCGGCTACATCACCGCCGCCGCCATTCTCATCATGGTCAACCAGGTGCAGAACGCCCTCGGCTTCCGTATCCCCGCCTCCACTACCCTCATCGAGGTGAGCATGCGCACCTTCACCCACCTCGGGCTGACCGATCCCGTGACGGTCGGCATGAGCCTCCTCACCGTAGTAACCTATCTGGCGCTGCGACGGTGGGCGCCGGTTCTCCCCACCGTCGCGGCCACCCTGGTGGTGGCAAGCGGGGCCGCCGCCTTGGGGCGGGTCTTTGGTTTCGAGGTCGCCCAGCTCACGCCGGTGGGGGCTTCCGCCCTCTCGGCCGGATTGCCGCGACTGGATTTCGAGCAAATCAACCTCCTCGCCAGCGCTGCACTCGCGATCAGTTTTCTCTGCATCTTGGAAAGTTCTTCGATTGGAAAGTCCCTCGCCGCCCGCTCCGGAACCCGCCTCGACACCAACCAGGAAATCTACGCCCTCGGCATCGCCAACACCCTCAGCGGCATCTTTTCCGGTATGGCCGCCTCCGGATCGCTGACCCGCTCCGCCCTCGGCTGGTCAAGCGGGGCCGTCAGCTCCTTCTCCAATTTCATCTCCGGCACGCTCATCGTGGCCATGCTCCTGGCGGTGGGACCGCTCATCGGCTTCATCCCGCGTCCCGCCTTGGCGGTGGTGGTGATCTTTGTCGCCCTCTCGCTGATCAACCCCGCCCAGATCCGGATCATCCTCAAATCCACCTCCTCGGATGCGGCCGTCTTTCTCGCCACCTTCTGCGCCGCCCTGCTCTTTCCGCTCGATACGGCCATCTACCTCGGGGTGGCTCTTTCCATTGTTCTCTTCGTCAAAAAGGCCGCCAAACCCGAGCTGATTGAGTTCACCTTCACGGAGGAAGGCCAACTGGCCGCGCTCAAAAAATCCGAGCCGCGGGCCACGCCGGACATCTCCATCGTCCACGTCGAGGGCAATCTCTTCTTCGGCGCGGCCGAGCTTTTTCAGGAGCAGCTCCGGCGCGTCTGCGAGGATCCAAACCTCAAGATCATTATTCTGAGGCTGAAAAACGCCCACCACCTCGACTCCAGCGCCATCCTCGCTCTCGAGGAACTGATCGCCCAGATGCGCCTCCTCCGGCGCGATCTCATTGTCTCCGGAGCGCGCCGGGATGTTGTTCTGCTTTTCCGCCGTACCGGTCTTCTGGATACGGTGGGCATCGAGAACTTTTTCCCCGAGTCGCCCCTCAACCCCACCCTCTCGACGCGGGACGCCCTCAAACGCGCCCAGGAAATCCTCGGCCGGCACGATGCCAATATCCGCATTTTCAGCCCGCCCGACCCCAGCCGCGACCTGCCGGCCGACACCGGATCGACCGGCGGCCGGTAGCCTCGGCCGCCTCCTTCCTCCCGCGGCCGCCCCCTGCTTGCGGCCAAAAAAAACCCGCGGCCGGAAACCGCGGGTCGGAAATCAAAATCGGAATCTCCCGATTACTTGAGGTGATTCGAGACCAACTTGGTCATCTCGAACATCGTGACCGAGGATTTGCCATCGAAGACCGCCTTCAACTTGGCGTCTGCATTGATCTGCGTCTTCTTCTTGGGATCCTGAAGGTTGTTCTTCTTGATGTATTCCCAGAGTTTCTTGGTGATCTCGGTGCGCGGGGCCGGCTCAGGACCGACGACGGCGGCAAGTTTTGCATCCGGAGTGACCGGCTTCATGAAAGCGGAGTTGGGTTTTTTAGCCATATGAATCACAGGGGTTTAGCCGGAGGGAGGGTCAAAGCAACACAAAATGCGCCGGTCCCCTGAGGAATCAGGCCGGTTCGGTTGGCGGAATTTTGCCGGTCGCGATGCTGAATTGGCGGTAAAGGTTCGCGTAAACCCCGTCCGCCGCGACCAGGGAGTCGTGGTTGCCCCGCTCGATGATATGGCCGTTTTCCAAAACCAGAACGAGATCGGCATAGCGGATGGTGCTGAGACGGTGGGCCACGACCACGCTGGTGCGGCCTTTCAGAAGCAGCTCCAGGGCACGCTGCAGACGGGCCTCGGTGAGGGTGTCGATGGAGCTGGTGGCCTCGTCGAGGATGAGGATACGGGGATCCGCCAGCATGGCTCGGGCAAAACAGACGAGTTGGCGCTGGCCGAGCGAAAGACTCCCCCCGCGCTCGCCGGCCTGGGTCGAAAAGCCCTCCGGCAACTCGGCGATCACATCCATGCAATCCAGTTTCCGGACCGCCTCCATCACCTCCTCGTCGCTGGCGTCGGGGCGGCCATAGCGGATGTTTTCCATCACCGTGCCGGTGAAGAGAAAATTCTGCTGGAGCACGATTCCCATCTGCCGGTGGAGGGATTCCCCGGTGATCCGGCGAATCTCATGACCGTCGATGAGGATTTCACCGGAGGTCGGAAGGTAAAATTTGGAGAGGAGATTGATGATGGAGCTTTTCCCGCTCCCGGTATGGCCGACGAGCGCGATCGTCTGCCCGGATTCGACCGTGAAACTGATCCCGTGCAGGACGGGACGGCCAGAATCATACTCGAAAACCACGTTCCGAAATTCGATCCGACCCTCGATCGGCGGCAGCTCGGTCGCCTCCGGTGCATCCTCCCACTCGGGTTCGCGGTCGAGAAGGTTGTAAACCCGTTCGGCTCCAGCCATCGCGACGAGGGCCTGGTTGTATTGGTTTCCCAAGACCGTCACCGGAGAAAAAAACAGGTTGGCGAGAAAAAAGAACTGGATCAGATCGCCCACGTCCGAGCGTGGCTCCGGCTGGAGCGCGCCGTAGCCGCCCAGGAGTAGCAGCATCGCGATGAAAAACTGCGAGTTCAGCTCCAGCATGGGCACGAGCCGGGCACTGTTGCGCACCACCGCCATGTTGTAGCGTGAGTGGTCGGCGATGAGCCCGCGGAATATGCCGGAGTTGGTGCTCTGGCGGGCGAACCCCTGGGTGACGCGGATGCCGCTGACCGACTCGGCCAAGGTCGAGGTCACCCGGCTGAAGCTCTCCTGCACCTGCCGGGTGGCCCGGCTGAGGCGGACGCGGAAGTGCCGGTTCATCATCCACAGGATCGGTGCCATCACCAGGATGATGCTGAAGAGCAGCGGATCGATGTAGAGCATGAGGGCGGCGGAGATGACCATCTGCC
This sequence comes from Puniceicoccaceae bacterium, assembly GCA_007695295.1. Lineage (GTDB taxonomy): Bacteria > Verrucomicrobiota > Verrucomicrobiia > Opitutales > Opitutaceae > REEB01. The sequence continues at coordinate 3,430 of REEB01000222.1, read as the reverse complement.
CGATCTGGACGATGGAGACGAAAAACACGTCCTGCACACCCACCCGGACCGACTCGATGTCCGAGATCATCCGGCTGATGATCCGCCCGAGCTTCATCCGGTTGAAGAAACTCATCGGCATGCGCTGGAGGTGAAGAAACACTTGGTTGCGCAGATCGCGCACCACGGCCTCGCCCAACTCGAGGGAGTAACGCTGGCGAAAGTGGAAAATGATGTCTGCGCTGAGGGCGAGGCCGGCAAAACCAAGCACCCCCCAGGTCAGGGCGGAGGGATCGCCGCGGTTGATCGGCCCGCTGATGATCGCCCCGATCGACCAGGCAAGCAGCGGAAGCTGGATCGACCGGATGAAAGTGAGGACAATGAGCAGGTTGCGCTTCCAGGCGTAGGGCCGCGTCTGGGAAAAGAGCCGGCGGATGAGCCGGAACTCCAGTGGCCGGCGATCGTCTTCAACGTCGAGATCCCCCTGGAAGTGGGTGATGCAGAGCTTCTTCGGCTCGGGGGCGGGGGCGGATTTCTCGTCAGCCATTTGGGTTCCGGGTCAATAGGGTGTCGCGCTCCTTGAGGTCGTCGATGATCTGAAGGCGGGCGAGCTTGCGGTAGAGACCGGGGGCGTTGTACAGCTCATCGTGGGTGCCGGTCTGGACGAGTTGGCCGTGTTCGAGAACGAGGATGAGGTCGGCCCGCCGCAGCGTGCTCAGGCGGTGGGCGACAATAAATGTGGTGCGGCCGGCGGTGGCACGGTCCATCGCCTCGAGAATTTCATGCTCGGTCTCCGGGTCGATGGCGGCGGTGGGGTCGTCGAGGAGGAGAATCGGCGGCTCCAGCAGGATGGCCCGGGCCAGCGCGAGGCGCTGGCGCTGGCCGCCGGAGAGATTCACCCCGGATTCCCCGAGCACGGTGTCGTAGCCGTTGGCCAGGTCTTTGATGAAGTCATGGGCGGCGGCGATGCCGGCGGCCTTCTCAATGGCCTCGCGGTCGACATCCGGTTTGCCGAAGGAAATGTTGGCCGCCACGGTGTTGCTGAAGAGGAAATTCTCCTGGAAAACGATGCCGATGTTGCGGCGCAGATCCTGGAGATCGAGATCGCGCAGGTCGTGGCCGTCGAGCAGGATCCGGCCGGCCGTCGGATCGTAGAATCGCGGGATCAGGCTCATGAGAGAGCTCTTGCCCGCTCCGGTGGCGCCGACCACGGCCACGATCTGCCCCGGGCGGGCCGTGAAACTGATGTCCTTCAACACCGGGTCGACGCCCTTGAAGGAAAAACCCACATTTTCAAAACGCACCTCCCCCTTCGCCCGCTCCAAACGCACCGCCCCCGGCTTGCTCTGGATTTCCACCGGGGCATCGAGAATCTCGAAGACCCGCCGCGCCCCGGTCAGGCTGCGCTGCACACTGTTGGCGATGGTGGCGATGTTCGAGACCTGCCCCGAAAACTGCTGGAGCAGTCCTGCGAAAACCACCATGCCGGAACCGAGGGCGATCTCACCCTGGAAGACCAGGTATCCGCCGTAGCCGAGCAGGATCATGATGTTGATCTGGGTGAGCAGTCCGACGGTGGGCGAAAACAGGCTCACCAGCCAGAAAATGACCCCGTGCTGGGCGCAGACGTCCTCGTTGGCGCGCAGAAATTTCTCCCGCTCCTCCCGCTCCCGGCCGAATCCCTTTACGGTAGTGATGCCTTGGATACTCTCCGACAGGACCAGGATCATGCGGTCGACCAGCTCGCGGTTTCTCATGTACAGCGGCCGCACTTTGGTCGAAAACACCACCGTGATGCCCCAAAGCACCGGCAGGGTGGCCAGGCAGGCGATCGTCAGGGTGAGGTGGATGCTGACCATGTAGGTGATGTACACGATCAGGGAGAGTATCATGATCACGGTCTGGATGAGCACCCCGTCCACGAAGACCCGCAGCGCCTGCACATCCCCGGTGACGCGGTTGATGATCGAGCCGCTGGCGTTGGCGTCGAAAAACCGGAAACTGAGCGACTGGAGCTTCTCGTAAACCTTGGAGCGCAGATCAAAGACGATCTGGTTGTGGACGAGGTGGCCGACGGAGACGGTGTAGTAGTAGTTCAGGCCCGCCCGCACCAGCGCCATTCCCAAGATCAATCCGGCCAACAGGGTCACCTGATGCATGGCCGTCCACTCACCCGGCGGAGCCAGTCCGAAGACACCCCGGGGCTCGGGCGTGGTGGGGTCGATGGAGTGGCGGATGACATCCAGACCCAGCCCGATGAAACTGAGTCCGCCCAAGCCGAGGGTGAGCAGAAAAAGCTGGAGAAAGAGAACCTTGAGGCAACTGGCCCGATAGGCCCAGCTGAAGGCAAGGAGACGCTTGATCAGGTGCCAGTTGGTGGCCTGGTTCGCTTTGTCGGCACTGAGAGTAGGGGCGGGAATCATGGACCTTGACGGGCAAGTCGGTGAGGAGGATTAAGGTCTCCGCCCACGCACGCACCTTTTTTTTCACAAAAATCACCAACCCGCCGGAGCCCCCGGCCCGATGGCTTTCTTTTTATCGCCTGATCCCATGCCGCTTCTCTCGACCAATCCCGCCACCGGCAAGCCGATCCGAGAGCACACTCCGCTCGCTGAGGCGGACGCCCACGCCGCCTTGCGCGAAACCGCGGAAGCCCAGCGGCACTGGCGTCTCACCCCGCCCACCCAGCGCACCGCCCTCTGCAACACCCTCCAGAATCACCTCCGGCAGCGGCGCGAGGCCCTCGCCCACCTCATCACCGAGGAGATGGGCAAGCCCATCACCGAAAGCCGGGAGGAAGTGGAGCAATGCGCCGAACTCTGCGGATGGCTGGCCGCCAACCTCGCCGAGGCGCTCCGGCCGGAGATTCGTGACGCCGATGGCACCCGCCACTGCATCCACTACATCCCCGCCGGCGTGGTGCTGGGGGTGCTGCCTTGGAATTATCCCCTCTGGCAGGTCTTCCGGGCCGCCGCCCCCGCCATCGCGGCCGGCAACGGCTTCGCCCTCAAGCACGCCTCGACCGTTCAGCAGACTGCGGCCGCCGCCGAAGCGCTCTTTGCCCAAGCGGGCTTTCCCCCCTCGCTGCTGCGCAATCTGCCCGTAACCAGCGCCCTCGTCCCTTCCCTCATCGCCCATCCCGCAGTCACCGCCGTCACCGTCACCGGCAGCACGGCGGCCGGCAAGGTCATCGCCGCCGAAGCGGCCGGCCGCATCAAGAAGACGGTGCTCGAGCTTGGCGGCAGCGATGCCTACATCATCCTGGAGGATGCGGATCTTGATCGCGCCGCCGAAACCTGTGCCGCCGCCCGCTTGGTCAACTGCGGCCAGAGCTGCATCGCCGCCAAACGCTTCATCGTCGTCGAAGCGGTAGCGGCTTGCATGCGCCGCCCCATGGCCCCGGGCCGGCCACCCCCCCCGGCCCGGGAAACCACGGGGGGAAACCCCCCCC
>REEB01000220.1 GCA_007695295.1 Puniceicoccaceae bacterium | reverse complement strand
GGGGCGTGCGGCCGGCGGCGGATTCGGGGGGATTTGGTTGACAGGCCCAAAGCTTGCTTTCGTTTTTTCAGTCTTTTGCCCGGCGCACCCGACCCAATCGACGGTCCGCCGGAGAAAACATGCCTGTCCATGGGAACTGCTCTGCTCATCGCCATTTTTCTGCCCTTTGCGGCCCTGGTGATCCTGCCGCTCGCCGGCCGGGTGCTCGGTCCGCGGGTGGGCTGGCTGGCACTGGTTTTCCCGGTCATTTCCGCCGGCATCATCATCAACCTGGCGCTCGGCACGGAATCCTTCGGCCAGCAGACAGTCGCCTATACTTGGGTTCCTGTCCTGGGCGTGGAGCTATCCTTCCTGGTCGATGGGCTCTCCCTCTTCTACGGCCTCGTCGTGAGCGTGATGGGGGTTCTGATCACCTTCTACGCGGCCAATTACCTCGATGGCCACTACGAGTTTCACGGACGGTTCTACGCCTACCTGATGCTCTTTATGGCGGCGATGCTGGGGACGGTTTTCGCCAATCACCTCGTCCTGCTCTTCATTTTTTGGGAGCTGACCGGGATCTCCTCCTTCCTGCTCATCGGATTTCTGCACGGGGAGAAAAAGTCGCGCTACGGGGCGCGCATGGCCCTGTTGGTGACCGGCATCACCGGCCTCGTGCTCATGGCCGGCCTCCTCCTGCTCGGCATCGTCGCGGGCGAGTTTTCGATGGCGGCCCTGCTCACGGCACCGCCCACCGACGTGCCGGTGGGCCTGCTCGGCGGGGCCTTCCTGCTGGTGGCGATCGGCTCCTTCGGTAAGTCCGCGCAGTTCCCCTTCCACTTCTGGCTGCCCAATGCCATGGCCGCCCCCACCCCGGTGAGCGCCTACCTGCACTCGGCCACGATGGTGAAGTTGGGCGTGTTCATGGTGGCGCGGGTGTATCCGATTTTTGTGGACCTGGAGTGGTGGACGCCCCTGCTGGTGGCGATCGGCTTTCTCACCATGGCCCTGGCCGCGGTGCTGGCCATCCTCTCCCACGATCTCAAAGCCATTCTCGCTTATTCGACGGTCAGCCAGCTCGGGTTTCTCATCGGCTTTTACGGCATGGGAGGTCTCGGAGGCACCCACTACGACCTCCTCCACGTGGTCAACCACGTCTTCTTCAAAGGGTGCCTGTTCATGGTCGTGGGCATCGTCGACCACGCCACCCACACCCGGGACTTGCGCCAGCTCGGCGGACTTGGACGGCGCATGCCGCTGCTCGCGGTCATCGCCCTGCTCAGCGCGGCCTCAATGGCGGGGCTGCCCGGCACGCTTGGCTTCCTGAGCAAAGAGTACATGCTCAAGGATGCCTTCTACTTCGCGGAGGCCGGGGCCGACTGGCGGGCCTGGTATCCCCTCGCCCTCATCGTGCTCGCCTCGGTCCTGAAGGTGGCGTTTTCGATCCGGCTCTTCTGGGGCATTTTCGGCGGGGCGGCTTCCCCTGCGGTCAAGGAACACTTCCACCACCCCGGCCTGCTCATCCAGTTGCCGCCGCTGCTGCTGGCGGCCTGCTGCCTTGTCTTTGGGTTCGCCCCGGGGGCGATCGCCGCTTTCTCCGAAACCCTCGCGGTCGGGGGGCTGCACCTGCCCGGCGCTCCCGAAATCAAGCTCTGGCACGGCGTCACCCGCGAATTGATCACGAGCATGGCGATCGTGGCCGCCGGGGCCGTGATCTTCGCGCTCGGAGCGGCCACCGCCTGGCGCTGGGCTCGCATTCCCCTCCCCCTTCAGTTCGACACCGGCTTCGAGGCGGGCGTGGAGCGTCTCCCCAAAGCCGCCCTCAACCTGAGCCGCTTTCTGCGCGACAACAAACCGCTGGATTACATCCCGGTCATCGGTCTTTTCCTCGTCGTCTTCCTCGGCGGCTACTTCGCCTACCACTGGGAACGCTTCGAGGTTTTCGACGACTTTAGCTTCCAGGAAGGTTTTCACTACCTGCGAAGCTTTGTCGTGCTCCTCATCCTGCTGGCGGTCATCGGAGTGGTGGCCCTGCCGCGGTGGACGACCCAACTGCTCTCGATCTCCATTGTCGGGTTTCTGGTCACGTTCTATTTCGTGCTCTTCCGGGCGCCCGACCTGGCCATGACGCAGATCCTCGTCGAGTCCGCCACCCTGCTGCTGGTGCTGCTCCTGCTGAGCCGGTTTCCCCGCTCGGCGGAGCTGGGCGAGCGCCGCAGCCCGTTTTCACCCCTGCGCAAGGCCGTCAATCTGATCGTGGCCGTCGGCATCGGGGGCTGCGTGGGCCTCTTCAGTTTTCTCACCTCGCGGCAGAAGGTGGATGATTTCGCCGGGCTCTGGTTTCTCGAGCGAACCGTGCCCGACGCCAAGGGCACCAATGCCGTCAACACCATCCTGGTCGACTTCCGTGGGCTCGACACGCTTTTCGAGATCGCCGTCCTCGTCATCGCCGTGCTCGGGGCCATCGGCCTGCTCATGCGCTACCGCCGCAGCCGCCAGGAATACGCCGAAGGCGCCCTCGGGGCTTCGGGCTTCAGTGTGAAAGGAGTTCGCCGCCGCCAATGAAACTGACCCAATCCTTCATCTTTGTCAGCGTCGCGACGTTCCTGTTTTTCCTCATCAACGTCTTCGCGTTTTACCTGCTGCTGCGCGGACACAACTTCCCCGGGGGAGGCTTCATCGGCGGCCTCGGCTCCGCCATCTCGCTGATTCTGCTCAGCCTGGCCATCGGGGTGAAGACGATGGACCGCATCCTGCGTTTCGATCCGGTCGCCATCGCCGCCGCCGGCCTGCTCATCGCCTTTCTCACCTCGTGCATCGGCATGTTCGCCGGCGATCCCTTTCTGACCCAGTATAATCTCAAGCTCACCGACGTGCCCCTGCTCGGCGAACTCGCGCTGGGCACGCCCCTCCTCTTCGATATCGGCGTCTACCTGGTCGTGGTCGGGGTGACCACGAAGATGATTTTTCTCCTCGCCCGCTCGGTCGAGGGTCATCCGGCTTTCGAGGACCACGAGCGCGACCGCTACGCCTCCGTCATCGAAGAGCCGATCGAAAACCTTGCCGCCCCTCCGCGGGAGTCCCCCGTCTCCGATTCCAAACTCCATGATGTTTGAAACCGCCATTCTCGTGGGCATCCTCTTCGGCTTCGCCGTCTGGCTGATCCTGCAGTCGAGTTTCGTGAAGATCCTCTTCGGCTTCATCCTGCTCTCCAACGCGGCCAACCTCGCCATGCTCTCCAGCTCCGGCAGCCCGAGCGGCCGCTCCGCCCCGGTGGTGCTCGACGGTATCGCGGTCACAGCCATGGCCGATCCACTGCCCCAAGCGCTGGTGCTGACCGCTATCGTGATCGGCTTCGGCGTGCTCTCCTACCTCGTGGTCCTGCTGTATCGGATTTTTTTGGACCAAAAGACGACCAACGCCGCCGAGTTGTTTGACGAATCCCGATCCCAGGAGGGCGGGCCGGAACAATGAACCTTGTTGTCCTGCCCGTCCTGCTGCCCGCGCTCACGGGGCTGTTCGCGCTGCTGATTCTCCGGCCGAGCCCGGTGCGGCGCACGCTCGTCGGCATTTCCGGCGGACTTCAGGTGGCGCTGGCCTGCACTTTGGTCGGCCTCACCTACACCCAGGGCCCGATGAAAGTCGAGTTGGGGGACTGGCCCGCACCCTTCGGCATCGTGCTCTACATCGACGTGCTTGCGGCGATCATGATCGCAATCGGCGCCGTCATTTCCTGGGCCTGCATGCTCTACGGCTTTTTCGAACTGCCCACGCGGGTCACCCATCCGCTGCGCCTGCCACTGGTGCAATTTCTGATGATGGGGATCAACCTCGCCCTCGTCACCGCCGACCTCTTCAATCTCTTCGTCGCTTTTGAGGTCATGCTGCTGGCCTCTTACGCGCTCATCACGCTGGAGGCGGATGACTGGAACATCAAGGAGGCCTTCCCCTACCTCTCGGTCAATCTCTTCAGCAGCATGCTTTTCCTCGCCGGAGCGGGCTTCGCCTACGGCATGTTCGGATCGCTCAACTTCGCCGACATCGCCCAGCAGGCGGAGCTGATGGCGGACGATCCCCGCGTCGGCGCCCTCGGCATTCTGCTCTTGGTGGTCTTCGGCATCAAGGCGGGCATTTTTCCGCTCTATTTCTGGCTGCCCAACAGCTACCCGATCCTGCCCGCCCCGCTCGCCGCCCTCTATGCCGGCATGCTCACCAAAGTCGGCGTCTACGTCATCCTGCGGCTCTTCGGCACCCTCCTGCCCCATGAGTTTTCCGGCCTGCACCTGGTGGTGGCCTGGATGGGCGGGCTGACCATGGTTCTAGGAGTGCTCGGCGCCGTTTCGCGCGGCTTCATCCGCGGCATCCTCTCCTTCCACATCCTCAGCCAGATCGGCTACATGATCCTGGCCATCGGCTTCTTCACGCCTTTCTCGATCGCCGCCGTCATTTTCTACAACATCCACAATAACATCGTCAAAGCCTCCCTCTTCCTCGTCGGCGGCACGGCCACCGTGCTCAACCGCACCGACACCCTCGCCCGCATGGGCAACCTCTGGGTGGCCACACCGGCGCTCGGCATCATCTTCCTCTGCCAGGCGCTGTCGCTGGCCGGTCTGCCCCCCTTCAGCGGCTTCTGGGGCAAGCTCATGATCGTGCTCGAAGGGCTCAACCTCGGCAGCGGCCCGGGCGGCTGGCAGTTCTTCGTCCTCACCGGTCTCGCCCTCTTCACCGGCATTCTCACGCTTTTCAGCATGCTCAAGATCTGGCTGACAACCTTCTGGGTGCGCGACGAGAGCATCGAGGTGCACCGGGAAGACCGCCGCTGGAAGGGCATGACGGCAGTCGTCGGGGGCATGTGCCTGCTCTCGCTCACCATCGGCTTCGGAGCCCAGTTTTTCATCAAGCTGTCCTTCGAGGCCTCCCGCCAACTCCTCGACAAAGCCGCCTACATCGAGTTTATCCTTGGTCCCTCCTGATCCGCTCTGCCACCCGTGAAAAGCTTCGCCCTGAATCTGTTTGTCGCCGTCATCTGGCTGTTGCTCGGCCAGGAGCTTTCCCTGGTCAATTTCATCATCGGCTTCCTCATCGGCTTTGCCCTCCTTGCCCTCTTCCGGCCGGTGCTCGGCAGCCATGGCTATGTGCGCCGCACGACCGCGGCTTTCCTCTACCTGTTCATCTTCGGAAAGCAGTTTCTGCTCTCCTGCTGGAATATTTTCCATGCCGCCCTCCTGGTGCCGGTCGATCAGCTCAATCCGCGTCTCATCACCTATGACGTCGAGGGCCTCAGCCGGTTGGAGATCCTGCTCCTGTCCCACAGCATCAGCCTGACTCCGGGCACCACCACGGTGGAAATCTCCGAGGACTTTTCCACCTTCCTCATCCACGTCTTCAACACCGGATCACCCGACGAGGTGCGGGACGAGATCACCACCACCCTCCGGCGCGGCATCCTCGCCTTCACCCGATGATCGAGCTCATTCTCCGCACCGCCTTTTTCATCCTCATCTTCTCGGTCTTTCTCGGCTTTTACCGGATGGCCATGGGGCCGACCGTGGTCGACCGCATCCTCGCTTTCGATGCGGTCGTGGTCTGCGCCGTCGGCAAAACCATCGTCCTTTCCCGTCTCTGGGGCACCCCGGTGTTTCTGGAGCTGATCCTGATCATCTCCTCGCTGGGCTTTTTCGCCACCGTGGCTTTCGTCTACTTTCTGCAACGAACCCGGGACCTACCCGGAGCCTCCGCGCCGGCCAACCGATCCACCACCCGATCATGAGCGACGCCATCCACTTGATCTCCGCTTGGTTCGCGCTCCTCGGCGCTCTGGTCATTTTCGTGGCCATGATCGGGGTGGTGCGTTTCCCGGATGTCTTCTGCCGCGCCCACGCCCTCGGCAAGGGCATGACCCTCGGCATCTCGCTCATGCTGCTCAGCCTTTGGATCGACCAGGGCACCCAGGCCGCCGGCCTCAAGATCCTGGCCGCGATTTTCTTCCAGTTTCTCACCCTCCCGGTCGCCAGTCACCTCCTCGCCCTCCTCGCCCGCCAACTCGATTTTCCCCGCTTCGGACCCCGGGAAATCGACGATCACCGCGCCGCGAAGGGCGCCGGGCGCGGGTCTTGAAGCCGCCGACCGGGCCACTCCCGGCTTGATTTTGCCGCCGTTTCACCGATACCCACCTCCGACCCTATGGAAGCACCTGATACTTACCTTGACATGGATTTGCTGCGCTTCACCACCGCGGGAAGCGTCGACGACGGCAAAAGCACCCTCATCGGGCGCCTCCTCTACGACTCCAAGGCCATCTTCGAAGACCAGCTCTCCGCCATCGAGCTGAGCAGCCAGCAGCGGGGCGACGGCTACGTCAACCTCGCCCTCCTCACCGACGGCCTCCGCGCCGAACGCGAGCAGGGCATCACCATCGATGTCGCCTACCGCTACTTTGCCACCCCCAAGCGCAAGTTCATCATCGCGGACACTCCGGGCCATATCCAGTACACCCGCAACATGGTCACCGGCGCCTCCACCGCCAACCTGGCCATCATCCTCATCGACGCGCGCAAGGGCGTCATCGAACAGAGCCGCCGCCACGCTTTCATCGCCAACCTCCTCCGCATCAAGCACCTCGTGGTCTGCGTCAACAAAATGGACCTCGTCGACTACAGCCAGGAGGTCTTCGACTCCATTGTGGAGGATTTCAAGAAATTCGCCTCCCGACTCGACATCGGCGACATCCGTTTCATCCCCATCAGCGCCCTCCTCGGGGACAATGTCGTCACCCGCTCGGACAAAACGCCGTGGTACCAGGGCCCGCCCCTGCTCTACACGCTCGAAACCGTCTACATCGCCACCGATGCCAACCAGGTCGACGCCCGCTTTCCCGTACAGTGGGTCATCCGCCCGCAGACCAATGAGCACCACGACTTTCGCGGCTTCGCCGGGCGGGTCGCCAGCGGGGTCTTCAAACCCGGCGACGAGATCATCGCCCTGCCCTCGGGCTTCACCAGCCGTATCCGTGGCATCCATACCTTCGAAGGGGAGGTCAAAGAGGCTTTCTGGCCCATGTCCGTCACCATTACCCTCGAGGACGAGATCGACATCAGCCGCGGTGACCTCATTGCCAAACCCAACAACCAGCCGGAAGTCGCCCAGGATCTCGAAGCCATGGTCTGCTGGTTCTCGGACAAGCCCCTCCAGCCCCGCGGGAAATACGTCATCCGCCACACCACCGCCGAGGCCCGCTGCCTCGTCAAGGAGGTCCGGTACAAGGTCGACATCAATACCCTCCACAAGATCGAGGGTTCGCCGGAGATCGGCATGAACGATATCGCCCGTATCCAGATTCGAACGACCAAACCTCTTTTTGTCGACCCCTACCGGGCCAACCGCGCCACCGGCAGTGTCATCCTCATCGACGAATTCACCAACAACACCGTCGCCGCCGGGATGATCCTTTGAGGCGGGCGGCGTTTCCCCTCTCTCGCAAAAGATCACCCAACCCGTTGGGCTGGGCTGTGGAATGGCCGCACCGTTGGTGCTGAAAGCTGTTCAAACTCCAGGAGCCGCGGAAGCGGCTTCGTCCCCTTCACCGCAGCGTCGCACCCCCACGATAGCGCATTCGCGCTTCCGCTACGCTTGGAGCCTCTTCCCCATCGGCCAACCACCCAAGACCCCGCCCGTAGCGGGACGATGGAGTCGTTTCGTTTCCCGAAAGCGCATCCGCGCGTGCGCCACGCTTGGGCCGGCGGGGTCAGTTCCTTGGATCGTCCTCGGGATTGATGTACTCGATCCCCCAGGGGCCGGTGCCGTGGAGTTGGATGATGGTCTCCTCTTCGGTGTAGCCAAACATGGGAGCGCCCGGCGGCATGATGGCAAAACCGCCCTCTTTCAAGGCCATGGTGCGGTCCCGGTCGAACTCCTCCCCGTGGGCGAAGTGAAAGGTGCCCTGAAGGACGGTGACCCGCTCATAGGCGGGGTGAATGTGCGGGGCGACGATGTAGCCGGCCGGAAGCTTGAGCCGGAAGGTGAAGGGCTCTGCCTTGGAAAGATCGCCCTCCAGCAGGGCCATCACCGCTCCGGGCGCCATCGAGGCGATCGACTGCCACTCCAACTCTTCGGCAGTGACCATCAGGTGGCGGCCGTCGCCGCGGTAGGGCAGACTGGCCATGGCTTCTTCTTCGCCGTGCATGGAGGCGGAAAGACTGGAGCCGGACATGAGCAGAGCGGCCGTAAGGCAGAGCATGGGACAAGGATTGTTCAGGTGCTTCATGAGCGTTTACGGGATTTGGGTTTAGCAGACTAACGAGTCGTTAGGATATCAACCGGCCGCCTGTCCGTCAACCCCAGCGTCCGACGCCCCGCCTCGTTCCGCGCCCGCGGGGTTCCCCGACAACCCCCGCCTCAGGCGCCCTGCCGCCGCAGATCGATCGTGGCCGAGAATTCCGGCGCGGTCCGTGGCTTGCGGCCTTCCCGCTCCAGGCCGATGATTCCGGGCAGGAGCTGCCAGCGCTCGCTGCGGCGGCGGCGCGCCTCATCCGCATCCGCCGGCCGGCCGTCGTAGACCGGACCATGAGGATTCCAGAAGTGGTAGGCCCCCGCCGCCGTGATTGTATGCCGCTGACCATGGACCCACTCGAAGAGCAGCGGGGACTGGATGGAAACATGCGGATGCAGGGCCGGGTAGGCGCTGGCGCATTTGTAGCGAAGTCCCGCGATGCAGGCGTCTCCTACGCGGTGGAAGGGTATCTCCACCCCATTGACGAGCAGCTTGCCGGTTTCGAGAAGATCCGGATTGGAAATCATCAACTGCAAGCGGTCGCTGGAGTTGTCCACCACCCGCACGGTGGTAGCGCCCCGGCTTTCCTCGGCCATGAGCGGCCAGGATTCCGGGGCCTGCCGCACTTCCAGTTCACCGCCACCGAGATCAAGCCTCCCAAGCACGGGAAACCGGAACTCAAAGACGGGTCGCAACCACTCCGGATCGTAGGAAAAGCCCGCCTTGTCCAAGTCGGCACAGACGGTCTCAAGGTCTTGCCAGAGCCAGGCCGGCAGGAAGTAGTGGTCGTGCAATCCCGGCCCGAAGCGCCGCAGCCGACGCCGGAAGGGTTTTCGGAAGAGCCGCACCAGGACCGCACGGATGAACAACGCCACCCTCCCCATCCACTCCGGATGCGGCAGGGCTTCGAAGGCCCGCAGCTCCACGATGCCGAGACGGCCATTGGGCGTGATGGGGTTGTGAAATTTGTCGAAGCACAGCTCCGCCCGGTGAGTGTTGCCGGCGGAGTCGGTCAGCAGGTTGCGCAGAAATTGGTCCAAGAGCGGTCCGTCGGGATTTTTCCCCAGGTTTTCCAGCCCTTCACAGGCGACTTCCAGTTCATAGAGCCCGTGCAAGGGGCCTTCATCGACCCTCGGCGCCTGGCAGCCCGGGCCCACGTAGAGGCCGGTAAAGGCATAGGACAGCACCGGATGATGCTGCCAGTAGCGCAGCACCGAAGCGATCCGGGAGGGCTCCTCCAAAAAGGGGCTCCGCTCCAGGGTGGCCCCCCCAAAAGCGAGGTGCGCTCCTCCGCCGGTGCCATGGACCGCTCCGTTGAGGTGAAATTTGATCGCCCGCAGCCCCACCTCGCCGGCCGCCCGGTAGGCCGCATCCAGGGAGGTCCGGTAATCCGCCCAAGTCCGGCACGGCGGCAGGTTGACTTCCAGCACCCCGGGGTCCGCCGCCAGGGCATAACTGACCACGGCCTCACCCGCCTCCGACGGGCCGTAGCCGCAAAACACCAGGCCGCTGATCCGCTCCGACCGAACCAGCTCTTCGATCCGCACAATCAATCTCTTGAAGGCCTCCCACGGCAGCGGCGGGATAAACACCGCCAAGGATCCCTCCTCGGTCTCCACGGTCAGCGCACAACGCAGCGCATCCTCGGGCAGTTTGTACAAGGGCAGGCGCAGGCCCACCGGACTGTCCCCGAGGAACAACTCGAGTCGCTCGTCCTCGGGAAAGCTCCACTGCTCCGAAACCCATTCATCCCCCACCGCTTGCAGGGGTAAAACCCAGCCCGCCACGGTTTCTCCATCCGCGTCTTGCTCGTAAGCGGGCAACAAAAACTCCTCCAGACCCAGCCCGGCAGCCAGGCGGCGCGAAAAGACGGCCGCCGTTTCCACGGTGTTGTGCTCCTTGCCGTGGTCGAGGTGGAGCCGGTTGGTCTCACGCCAGAGGGGTTGACCATCCTTCTGCCAGAGAATGAGCAAATTCCAACGCGGGAGCGCTTCCGCGGGATACCACTTGCCGAATACCTGCATCGCGAGCGCCCCGGGATAAACCGCTTCAATCAGGCGGGCTCCGAAACGTCGGGCATAGCCGAGTTTCTCCGGGCCCATGGCCGCGGTGCTCCACTCCTCACCTTCCGGTTGCAGGGGAACGAAGGTCGGCTCGCCGCCCATGGTGAGCGAAATCTCCCTCCGGTCCAACCATGCCTCCACTTTTCCGGCCAGCGCGGCCAAACCCGGGACAGAGACGGGATCGGTTGGAAGTCCGGGCAAGAGTGGTTGTTCCATGGCGGTCGCGGCGGAGGCCGGATCGGATCCCATCGGCCCCAATCCGGACAACGGGCTCAAGACAGGACCAGCGGCCAAGCATGGGCAAGCCCTCAGTTGACCGAACCGTGGCAACCCGCATCACGGCGGTTGCAGCCAACCGCAATTTCACCAAGCCTTTCCTCCCGTTCTGCCGGCAGACGCCGGGGCGAGACCCCTCCTCAGGGTCCCGTCTTGCCTAGCGCGGCATCGGCGCCGGTTTCATTTGCCTTGTTTCCGGCCCGATCCATCCGCCGTTCATTTCGTGGACAAGATGCCAGGCGGCCCTGCCGATTTTGAGTGGATGCTCAACGCGGTCACTGTGATTAATATCAACCCCATGCCCATGATTTGCGCGCCTCCCAAGGTTTGTTCTAAAATCACCAGGCCGAACAGAGCGGCGGTGACCGGCTCGACCATCGCCACAATGGAGGCCACGGCGGGCGCGGTATGCTTCAGCCCGATGATGTAGAAAATAAAGGACAGTCCGGCGCCGAACACACCCAGGGCCACGAACAGCGGCCAATCCGGTGTTCTCAGGGCCGCAACGGTTTGCCCGGCGTCGCCCGGCAAGAATAGCAGGACGGCGAGCACCGCAAACGCTATTGAGAGTATCGCTTGCGGACTGCCGTGCGGCGCGGCAAACTTGAAGCCGAAAATGAACAGCGCGTAGGAGAGCCCGGCGAGCAGTCCGGCCCCCACGCCGAGAGCCGTGACGCCGCCCGCTCCGGTATCGTAAATCTGCGTCAGCAAAACGATCCCCACCATCACGACCACGATCGCAGCCCACTTCGCCGCGGTGGGGCGTTCCAGCCTGAGCGCGAAGGACACGAGATACACGAAGACCGGTGCGCAGTACATCAAGGTCGCCGCAACCGCCACACTTCCCTGGGAAATGCTCAGAAAATAAAACGAGAAGTTGCCGGCCACGCCGATGCCGGCAATCACCGACCAAAACCACAACCGGCGGTTCGCCAGTCCGCTGCCACCCGGGCGCAGGGCCAGCCAGACGAGGACACAGAACAATCCAATCGCGCCACGATGGAAGGATACGACAAAGGGATCCCAGCCGCCGGCCATGAGAATGCCGCCGATTCCGCCTGACAGGCCCCAGAATAGCGCCGCCAGCATCACGAAAGCTGTACTCGCACCAACCTTATTTTGGTCCATCCGGTTTCAGTGTGGATACCATTCCCTGTGATCGGCGGGCCAAGCCCTGAAGGAAATATCCCGCTCTTGGTCCGGAAGTCGCTTCCCAAGCGGATTGATCCCTGCCCTCATTAGCCCGACTGTCTCGGATTTGCCTTCGGGCCTGTTCAACAATCCATATCCAGCCCGGCATCGCGGAATGAACACTTCAGGGTTTGGCGGGTTCATTGGTCACCGCCTCAATCCGGTAGCCATCTGGATCAATGACGAATCCCGCGAAGTAGTCGGGACCGTATTCCGGATGTAGTCCCGCTCCACCATTGTCCCGCCCACCTTGCTCAAGGGCGGCTTGATAAAACGCCGCAACTGCCTCGCGTGAAGGCGACGAAAAGGCAATGTGAAACCCATCACTCGGCATGGCAATGCCCTCTGAGCGAAGCCGGATGGCAAACTCGTCCTCAACGCCCGGCAATCCGTAGCCAATGGCTGCCTCTCTATAGCCATCGGTGACCTCGTGAGTCCATACCCGCACGTAGCCAAGAGGAGCAAGGGCAGCATCATAAAAGGCGGAAGAGCGGGCAAGATCAGCAACCCCAATAGAAAGATGGTGCAGCATGCTCATGAATCGATTCCGGTTGAACAAGCCTTCTCAGCACCAGAGTTCACCTCTCGACATGCAGGCGATGGACTGCAATGCTGATGGGCATCGGTAGGGCAGGCGGGGAGCATGTCGCAAAGCATGTCATGCACCGTCCACCCTGCCAAGAAAAACCTTGGTCAGTGAACGCTGCCGGACAGACAGATTTAACCGAGGCGACGAAGGAATCATGAAGTGGTGATCCTTTTGCATCGCCCATGGGCTGAGCACACCGAGTTGACCTGAGTCGCACCCAGGCCGGATCAAAAGCAATCCACAATTGTCCCACAGCCTCCTCGTAAATTGGGTGGGGAAATCTACTACAAACTTTCGCCTCTTCAAAAGAATTCGTGGGTTGAATCCGGTTCCGGCAGTTTTCCAAGGGTATGGTAAAGAGAGACTTCCAGAGCGCTGAAGGTGC
>REEB01000113.1 GCA_007695295.1 Puniceicoccaceae bacterium | reverse complement strand
GGTGGCGGGGCTGCAGCCGGGCAAGAGGACCGCGGCGAGGAGGGCGGCGGAGAGGACCGTCGAGGCGGTGAGAGTGAGATTGCGGCGGTTGGTTTTCAAACGCGACAAAGTTGAATCCGGCCGGGGGGAGTGCGGTGGCGGCGGAAGCTCAGGGGGAGCCGTCGGGGGGCGGCGGGAGCCGTTCCCAGAGGGTGAAACGAGTGGTGGTGGAGTGGGGTTGGTTGAAGGCGTTGAGGGTGCCGGTGACGAAGTCGGTGAGGCCGTTGCCGTTGAAGTCGCCCACGCCGAGGGTAACGAGGTGGGTGGGCTCGCGTGCGAGGGGGACGGGAGTGAAGTTCATGGCGCCGTCGTTGATGAAGGCCTTCACGCTCCAAGCGTCGGGCCGTGTCCAGTCATTGAATACACTGGAGCAAATGAGGTCGAGGTAGCCGTCTCCGGTGAGGTCGAGGACGGCGAGGCCGTAAACGCCCGCGTAGTCGCCAATGCGGTGGTAGGTGAAGCCCTCGCCGGTGTTTTCGAGCCACTGGAGGCCGTGCCAGGGGCGGGAGTGGGGCGGGCCGTAGTCCATGCCGTCGCCGTTGGAGAAGACAATGTCGAGGCGGCCGTTGCGGTTGAAGTCGACGAGGACGAGGTGGCTGAGGCCGTAGTCCTCGTTGCCGGAGCCCCAGAGCAAGTGCCCTTCGAAGCGGCCGCCGCCGTGATTTTCGAAGAGGTGGATTTCCTCCCACTCCTGGGAGACGAGGGCGACGATGTCGGGATGGCCGTTGCCGGTGACGTCGCCGACGCGGGCGTGGATGGTGCCGGAGAGATCGAGGAGGCGGTGGAGCTCGAAGCGGCCGTCGCCGTGGTTTTCGAGCCAGGAGACATAGCCCTCGTGGTAGCCGAAGTGGGCGACGGCGAGGTCGGGAAGACCGTTGCCGGTGAAGTCGGCGGCCTGGACATCGGTGGGACGGGCGACGGTGTCGATGATGCGGCGGGGGGTGAAGTTTTGGCGGCCGTCGTTTTCGAGGATGTAGACAGCTCCAATGGGTTCGTCGTTGGGGAAGAGCGTGCCCATGGAAGGGATGAGGAGGTCAAGGTGGCCGTTGCCGGTCATGTCATGGGCGGAGACGTGGGCGGGGGCGGGGATGCCGGTGGCGAGGACCTTTTCGACGAGGGTGCCGTCGGGCTGCTGGTGGAGCCAGACGATGGTGTTGCGGTGGGCGTCGCAGGCGACGATGTCGTCGCGGCCGTCGCCGTCGAGGTCGATGACGAGGAGGTTGGCGATCCAGGCGGTGCCGGTGGCCGCTTCACCGACGGTGTGCGGGGTGAAGGCGAGGCCCCACGGATTGGAGAAGGGATCGGTGGCGGGGGTGGAAGGATCCGAGCCACAGCCGGAGAGGAAAAGGCCGGCGGCGAGGATGGTGAAAACCAAGGGGGAAGGGGTAGAGCGAACCATGAGCGCAAGCGAAACTGGGGATGACGAACGCCCGGCGTTCCCGGGGGATGGAAGCGACGCTGAGGCGAATTGACGCCGTCGTCAACCGGGAGCGAGCGGGTTTGGGCGGAGAAACGCCTTGCGCCGGTGCGAGGCGCCGGGCTGGCTTGCGCGGATGGGATTCCCCCGACCACCTGCGCCGGCACCGCCGCCGCCGGCCGCTCCGGAGCCGCCGCCTTGGCGGCAGGGACTGCATGCCGCGCGGGTCAACCTGGCGCCCGGGCTGGTGCTGTGGGCGGTGGCGGTGGCGGTGGTGCTGGCGTATTACCAGGTGGATACGGTTCGGGTCGTGCTGACCCGTTTGGCGGACTGGAAGACGGAAGTCGGCCTGCTCTTTGCGCTGGTTTCGACGGCGGTGTTCGGTGGGGTGATCCCCCTGTTGTTTGAGCGGCTGCGGGGTCGGTCGGTTTCGGCGGGGGTGGTGGTGTTTGCGGTGGTTTTCTGGGCGGTGAAAGGGGTGGAGGTGGAGCTGTTGTACCGCCTGCAGGCCTTCATCTTCGGACATGGGACGGATCCCGCCACCCTGGCGAAGAAAGTCTTGGTGGATCAGTTGGTGTACGTGCCCTGTTGGGCGGTGCCGACGATGACGGTGGCCTACCTGTGGCGGGACGGCGGTTTTCGGTGGACGGCGTTGAAGCGGCGGCTGCGGCCCGGCTGGTACCGCCGTCGGGCGATACCGATCATGGTGGCCAACTGGGGGGTGTGGATACCGGCGGTGACCTGCATCTACCTGATGCCGCTGCCGCTGCAGCTGCCCTTGCAGAACCTGACGCTCTGCTTGTGGGTGCTGCTTTTGATGGTGATCGCGCGCGACGAGCCGCCGCCCATGCCGGCGGAGGAGCGCTGAGGGCGAAGCGGCGGCCCGATGCGCTCCGGGAAGGTTTGTCTAAACGGTCGTGCACGGCCAAGCTGGTGTCATGACTGCCCGGACTCGTTTCTCAATCGTATCCGAAAAACTGCGACAACGCTCGATTCTGATCTCGGACGGCGCCTGGGGCACGCTCCTGCAGGCCGAAGGCTTGAAGCCCGGGGCTTGCCCGGAAGCCTGGAACCTGGATCACCCCGAGCGGGTGGCGGCGGTGGCGCGGGCCTACCGCGAGGCCGGGGCGGATCTGGTGGAGAGCAATTCCTTCGGCGGATCGCCGTCCAAGTTGGCGCACTACGGGCTGGCGGAGCGGGCTGCAGAACTCAACCGGGCGGCGGCGGTGCTTTCCCGTGAGGCTGCCGGGGAGGAAGGACTGGTGATCGCCTCGATCGGCCCCAGCGGGGTTTTGTTGATGATGGAGGAAGTCTCCGAGGAAGAATTGTATGACGGCTTCCGCATCCAGGCAGAGGCGCTGGCGGCGGGCGGGGCGGAGGCGCTCTGCATTGAAACGATGAGCGACCCTGCGGAGGCGGGCTTGGCGCTGCGGGCGGCGCGCGAGCACACCAATTGCGAACTGATCTGCACCTTCACCTTCGAAAGGACCGCCCAGGGTGAGTATCGCACCCTCATGGGGACCCGGCCCGCGGAAGCCGCCTTGGCGGCACTCGAAGCCGGCGCAACAATTGTGGGCACGAACTGCGGCAACGGGATGGAGCGGATGGTGCCGATCGTGGCGGAGATGCGTGGCGCCGTTGGGGAGGATGTCCCCATCTTGGTTCATGCCAATGCGGGCCTGCCCAAGCAGGTCGGTGAGCGGACGATTTTCCCGGAGGCACCGGAGGAAATGGCCGCGCTTATGCCCGCTTTGGTGGAGGCCGGGGCGCGGATCATCGGTGGTTGCTGTGGTACGACCCCGGCACACATCCGGGCTTTGGCGGATGCGGCCGGCCGCTGGCGGCGCTGAGGAAAACGGCCCGCTCGGGAGTGCCGGGGGTTGCCATGGCGGCAGCCGGCTGGCATGATGGTGGCATGATTACCCATGTTGTCATTTTCTGGACGGACAAACCCGGATCCGAGGACCGGACCAAGTTGTTGGAAGGCGCCAAAGCCCTGCTCGGGGGCATCCCCGGGGTGCGGGAATTTCGGACCGGTGCGCCGGTGCCGAGCCCGCGCGGCGTGGTCGACGACAGCTTTGCGGTCGCCATCTCGATGACCTTTGCTTCGCAGGCAGATGCGGATGCCTACCAGACCCACCCGGACCACCAAGTGTTTATCGACGACTATGTGAAGCCCTATGTGAAGCGCTTCGTCGTCTACGACTTCGGACAGGCCTGAGGACGGCGGCGGGGAAGTCATCCGTATTTTTCATTGTATGCAAGTGGGCTGGCTCCGGCCCGCAGGGGTGGTGGGGGCACTGCGGGGTAAGGCGCCAACGGTCAGCAGGCGTGCTCAGCGGCCGCTGTAGGGGTCAGCGGCGTCGCGGAGGCCGTCGCCGAGGAAGTTGAAGGCGAGGACGGTGATGATGATGAAGACGACCGGCATGAGCAGCCAGGGGTAGTTGGCGACGACCTCCATGTTCATGCAGTCCTGCAGCATCACGCCCCAGGAGACGATCGGCGGGCGCAGGCCGAGGCCGAGGAAGCTGAGGGCGGTTTCGCCGAGGATCATGCCCGGGACGGAAAGCGTGAGGCTGACGATGATGTGGCTGCTGAAGCCCGGCAGGAGGTGGCGAAAGATGATCCGGGTGTGGCTGGCGCCGATGAGGCGGGCGGCGACGGCGTAGTCCTCCTCGCGGAGAGAAAGGATCTTGCCGCGGACGACGCGCGCGAGCCCGGTCCAGCCGAGCAGGCTGAGCAGCACGGTGATGGCGAAATAGCCCTGGAGGGCGGTCCAGTGCCGGGGCATGAGGGCGCCAAAGGCGAGCCAGAGCGGGAGCTGGGGAAAGGAGGCGATGATCTCGATGCCGCGCTGGATAATGTTGTCGGTCAGCCCGCCGACATAGCCGGAGATGCCGCCGAGGGTGACGCCGATGAGGAACGTGATGACAATGGAGACGAGGCCGATCGAGAGGCTGATGCGGCTGCCATGGACGATGCGGCTGAAGATGTCGTGGCCAAAGCGGTCGGACCCGAGGAGGAAAAACGGGGGAGGCTCGGCGTCGGCGGGGGCGCCGGTTTGTTCCCGCCAAGCCTGTTCGTCGACGCCGAAGAAGCGGATCCGGGTCTCGACGAGCCAGAGCAGTTGGTAGGGTTCTCCGGGAACGAAAAAGCCGAGTGGCACCGCATCATCACGGTCGACGACGTAGGCAGCCCGGAGGGTAACCGGGTCGCGGTGGCGCTCGACCCCGAGGAGGTGGAAGCCCTCGGTGAAGGAAAAGCGGGGGATGAGCGGGTGGCAGTTGGTGTAGTCGACATTGCGCCAGTTCTGGGAGTAGGGCGCGAAAAAGCCGGCGAAGAGCGCGAGCAGGTAAAGGGCGAAAAGCAGGTAGAGGGAGAAAAGAGCGACCTTGTGGCGGCGGAAGCGCAGGCGGATGAGCTGCCACTGGGTGAGGACGGAGGTATCCAGGCCTTCGGCCCGGGCGGTGGCGACGGCGCTCGGGGAGCCGGGCTCGTCCGGCGGTAGCGGAGTCTGGGCGGAGAGGGTCATCGCGTGCCTCCTTCCATCCGGATGCGCGGGTCGAGGGCGAGGAGGAGGAGATCGCTGACGAGCGTGCCCATGACGCCGAGCAGGCTGAGCACCATGAGCATGCTGCCGGCCATGTAGAGATCCTCCATCATGAGGGCGTCGAGCAGGAGCGGGCCGATGGTGGGAAGGCTGAGGACGAGGGAGACGATGGCGCCGCCGCCGATGAGCTCGGGAAAAATCCCGCCGATGCCGGAGATGAAAGGATTGAGGGCGATGCGGACCGGGTACTTGAAGAGCAGGCGGATGGGGCGCACGCCCTTGGCGAGGGCGGTGGTGACGTAGGGCTTTTTGAGTTCATCGAGCAGATTGCCGCGCATGACCCGAATCATGCCGGCGGTCCCGGAGACCCCGATGATGACGACGGGCAGCCAGAGGTGCTGGAGGAGGTCGACGAACTTGCCCCAGGTCCACTCGGGTTGGCCGGCGTATTCGGGGGAGAAGAGCCCGGAGATGTTGAGATTGAAGTATTTGAGGCTCAAATACATCATGACGATGGCGAGCAGAAACCCGGGGATGCTCATGCCGAGAAAGCCGATTAGTGAGAAAATGTAGTCTCCGATCGAATACTGGCGGACGGCGGAATAGATTCCGATGGGCAGGGCCATCATCCAGGTGAAGATGATGGTGGCGGCGCTGAGGAGGATGGTGAGCAGGAGCCGGTCGCCCATGATAATGTTGACCGACTCGAGCGAATCCATGGAGCGGCCGAGGTAGCCTTGGAGAAGGCCGCGGTCCGCCTTGTCGTAGGTCAGGAACCAGTCCATCCCCATCCAGCGGAGGTACTGGCGGAAGGCACCGTCCTCGAGGTGGAAGAGGTCGCGCAGCTCCTGGATTTCCGCCTCCGCCATTTCGGAGCCGGACTCCTGGAGCTGGACGATGCGGTAACTGAGGAAATCGCCGGGCGGGAGCTGGATGATGACGAAGGAGACAATTGAGATGATGAGCAGCGTCGGCACCATGATGACGAGACGCTGGAGGACGAAAGGGTGGCGGAGGGCGAGGAGGGCGAGGCCGGCCACGAGCGAGCCGTAAATGAGGAAGCGAACCAGCCAGGCGAGGTCGAAGCGGGAGCGGGGTACGGCGGTACCGGTGACATCGTGGGGCCAGGGCGTGACCTCGAGGATTTCCTGGCGCATGGCGGCGATCGCTCCCGGGCTGTCCCGCGACTCGGTCAGCCAATAGGTTTCGATGCCGGTGTTGCTGGGGGTGATGTAGTTCCAGCCGGAGAGGGCGGTGGCGGGGACATTGCGGACCTCGTCGCTGACGATGAAGAGCGTGGGCAGGGAGGTGGCGATGCTGATCGTCCAGAGGTTCTCGGCCGCGATCGCGAGGATGCGGTCCATGAGCTCGATGCGTTCTTCGAGGGTGGGGGCTTCCTTGACCTGCTCGTAGATGAGCATGGTTTCGTAGAGCGGGTGCTCGGGCGGAGGGCCGCCGAAGGGGAGGCGGGCGGCGCGCTCGGAGCCGTAGAGCCCGTCGGCGTTGTACCAACGCGACCAGCCGCGGGCGAAGTCGGAATCCCAGGCCACGGGCACGAAGAGGCGGGGCTGGACGACGGGGTTGAACTCATCGTTGCTGCCCCAGATGGAGAAGTCGTGCTGGAGGCCTTCGAGTTCGGCGTAAAAGAGCTGACGGGCGCGTTCGCGCACGGTGGCGCGGACGCCGACGGCGCGCCAGTCGTCGGCGATGAGCTGGGCGACCTCGGCGCTGAAGAAAGCGGCCACGCTGATGAAAAAGTGCATCCGTGCGCCGTCGGCGAAGAGCCGGTAGCCGTCGAGATCGCGTTCGGTGAGCCCGAGGTCATCGAGGAGTTGGTTGGCGCGTGCGGGGTCGAAGCGGATGAACGACTCCTCCAGCTCCGGGTGGTGGTAGGGGGATTCCGCGCGCGGGGCGGCTTGGGCGGGCCGGCCGAGACCGCTGAACTCGGTCTCGATGATGGCGCGGCGGTTGATGGCGAGGGAGAGGGCCTGGCGGAAGCGCCGCTCGTTGAGCAGATCGGCCTTGTTGCGGGACTCGCGGTCGCCCGGAGTGACGCGGCGGTTGACGTTGACGTTGATGAGGTAGTCGGAGGCGTTGGCGTTGTACCAGTGGTAGACCTGGTAGCCGTAGATGGGCCCCTGGGTCATGAAGAGGGTGTAGTTGTTGAATCCCACGTAGGTGGGCTGAATGGTGTAGGCGCCGCCGGCGGCGTGGCCGGCGATCATGCGGGCGGATTTAACGTCCTTGAGGACGCGGTCCATGTAAGGGAGCTGGTTGCCCTCGGGGTCGACGGCGAAGTAGTAGGGATTGCGGACGAAGGCGTAGGGCGGGGTGGCCTTGTGGGTGCGGTAGACCCAGGGCCAGAGCCGGGGATGCTCGGGGTTGTTGGGGTTTTTGATGCGGGCGTAGACGCTGCGTGGGTTGGGGAGCTGGAGGGCGCGCATGGCTCGCCGCAGCTCGTCGGGATCGCCGGTGACCGGGTGGTAGCGGCGGAGGTAGTGGGCGGGTGTATTGACCATATCGATACCGGAAGAGGTGGCGATACGGTCGAGAAAGGCGGCGTTGGGGTGGGGAAAGGAGAAGCGGACGGTATGGTCGTCGATTTTTTCGACGGTGCCGTATTCGCCGCGGGTTTTCATGAAGTTGGGCGGGTCGCCGGCGAGGTCGAAATCGGGCTGGAGGACATCGTACTCCCACCAGAAGAGGAGGTCGTCGGCGGTGAAAGGGTGGCCGTCCGACCAGCGCATCCCGCGGCGGAGGTGGAAGGTGTAGACGCGGTGGTCATCGGAGACCTCGAAGTCGCGGGCGATGTGGGGGACGATGGGCGGACCGTGGGGGGACCAGCGGACGAGGGCGCCGCCGGAGAGCGTGTCGCGAATGCGCGTGAAATCGAACTCCGAGCCGATGGCCTGGAACCAGGTGCCGCCATATTCACCGACGCCGTCGATGCCCTCGATGACGGCGGGTTCCGGGCCGGTGCGTTCGGCGACCGGGGGGAGGCTGCCCTCGGCGACGAGTGGATCAAGCAAGGGGGACTGTCGCCGGGGCCACCAAGCGGCGGCGGGCCCCTCGCGGTAGTCGACCGTGCGGTGAAGGACCGGTGGATCGTCGACCTCGAGGCGGGTGGCGCGCCGCTCCTCGGCTTCGGCGACGACTTCGGGCGGCAGCTCGCGGACCTCGTGGATCTGGGGCGGGCGAAAGAACCAGGCCCAGAAGACAATGAAGGCGAGGAGAAAGGCGGCGGTGGCGAAAAGTTTGGCGGCGACCGCGAGGACGTGGATCAGTGGCGAGGGGCGGGGCAAAGCGGGAAGGTTGGGTTCTCTGGAGCTCAACTAGAAGGCAGTGGCATGGGGGAGAAAAGCAGGAAACACCATGGGTGGGCCGATTTTGATGGCATCCAACCGCCGGTGCGCAGATAGCGGTAGGTTTTGACCATTTTGGGCAAGAATCAGCCCAGGATAGAAAAGCGATTCCTCGGGTGGAATGCGGGACCGGCTCGAATAGGTTCGGCGGGATGATTGTTCGAAGGCTGATTGGGCTGTTGGGCTGGTTGGTGTTTACGTCCTGGGGGACGGCGGCGGCGGGGGGCTTCGCAGTGCCGGAGCCGGGCCGGGAGCTGCCGCATCCGCAACGGCATGGCAGCCACCCCGACTTCAGGATCGAGTGGTGGTATGTCACCGGCCACCTTGAGGATGAAGCGGGGGCGCGCTTCGGATTTCAGGCGACCTTCTTCCGGCGGGCGGCGGCGCCCCCCGGTCTTGGCGGTGATGGAGCCGACGGCTTTGGGCGGAGCCAGCTCTTCCTGGCCCACATGGCCTGGCTGGAGGTGGAGACGGGGCGCTTTCACCACCAGGAGCGCCTCAACCGGGACGGCTGGGATGCGCATGCCCGGGTCGGGCGGCTCGATGTCGCCAACGGCAACTGGCGCCTGCGGATGGTGGACGAAACCGAAGAGGCGATGGAGTTGGTGGGCGGAGTGCGGGATGTGGTCTCCTTTAGGCTGCGGTTGGTCCCGCGCAAGCCGCTGGTGCGGTTTGGGCGGGACGGCGTTTCGCGCAAGAGCGCCGACCTCTCGGCGGCCAGCTACTACCTCTCCTTCACTCGGCTGGAAGTATCAGGGGAAATGATACAGGAAGACGGGGCTGCCCGGCCGGTGCGGGGCCAGGCCTGGATGGACCACGAAATCAGCAGCAGCCAGCTCGATGAGGGGCAGGTCGGTTGGGATTGGGTTTCGATGCAGCTCGAGGACGGTCGGGAAGTGATGGCCTACCGGCTGCGGCGGGAGGAAGGGACGGACGATCCCTTTTCGACCCTGGCCTGGGTGGACCGGGAAGGGCGGGTCGAGCAGGTGAAGGCGGACGGGTTTCGTTGGATGCCGCTGCGGGAGTGGCGCAGTCCGAAGACCGGTGGCCGTTATCCGGTGCAATTTGCGCTCGAAGGCAAAGATCCGGAGACGGGCCTGAGCCGGCGGCTGGAGTTTCGTCCGCTGGCCGATGCCCAGGAGCTGACCGGCGGGGCCGGGGGGATCGACTACTGGGAAGGCGCCGGGGATGTGCTCGATGAGGACGGGCGGGTGATCGGCCGGGGCTTTGCCGAGCTAACCGGCTACACCGGGAGCATCGCAGGTCGATTCTGAAGGCGGCGGCCGCCGGGGCTCAGTCCCCGAGGGCTTCCTCGAGGCGGCGGTCGCGCCAGCGCTCGACGAACCGGGCCATGATGATGGAGCCTTGGTAGAGCAGGATGAGGGGGGCGGCGACCATGGACTGGGTGACCGGATCGGGAGGTGTGATGAGGGCGGCGATGACAAAAAACCCGATCAAGGCGAAGGGCCAGCCCCGCCGCAGTTTGGCTGTATCCAGAATTCCAAGATAGACGAGGATCTGGATGACGAGCGGAAACTGGAAAGAGGCGCCGAGGCCGATGACCATCCAGACGAGCAGACTGTAGTAGCGGTCGGCGGCCCAGATGAGTTCATAGCCGAGCAGCTCGTTGAAATAGACCGAGACGGTGATGGCAGCCGGCAGCAGAAAGAAAAAAGCCAGAGCCGCGCCGGAGAGAAAAAGCCCGAGGGTGGCGAGGCAGGCGGGGATGAGCAGCTTGGCCTCGCGGGAGGTCAGCGCCGGGGCGACAAACCGGCCGAGGAAAAAAAGGGCGAAAGGCAGCGAACAGCACAGCGCCCCGAGCAGACAGACCTGCAGAAAGACCGAGAAGACAGCGAGCGGCGACGTCGTGACCAGGCCGGTGAACGTTTCATGCTCGCGCATCGCCCGATCCAGCGGCCAGTGCAGCAGGCGGGCGACCCGGGGCAGGAAGATGGCGATGGCGACGAAGGCGATGGAGAAGGCGACGAGGGATTTGGCGAGCGTCCAGCGCAGTTCCTCGAGGTGGTCGAGGAAGCCCATGGCCTTGCCGCCGGACTCCTCGGCGGCATCGGCATCGGCTGGGTCGGGCGGGTTGAAGTCGCGCTCCATGGGCGGTGATTATCCCGGCGGGTTGACCACAGGGAAGGAAAATCCGGGTTGGGCCGGTTGGGCTCAAGCCTGCGGGACACTGGGATCAAATCCGTTGACAGCTCCGATCCAATGGGCTTTCAAACAGCCTTTGCGCTCGAAGCGATCGCAATCCTTTCAACCTGCTAACCTCGAATCAAGAAAGCTCCAGGATGCCAGTAAAATCCACCGGAAAAAAAGGTGCCTCGGCCAAGAAGGCTGCCTCCAAGAAATCTCCCGCCCGCAAGAGCGGAAAAGGCCCCAAGTATGTCTATGTCTTCGGCAAGAAGACCGACGGCAATGGGAGCATGAAATCCCTGCTGGGAGGGAAAGGCGCCAATCTCGCCGAGATGACCCGGATCGGGCTGCCCGTGCCGCCCGGATTCACCATCACAACGGAGGTCTGCACCTATTATTATGCCAACAAGCGGACCTACCCGAAAGAGCTGCAGGCTCAGATCCGGGCCGCCGTCGAAGCGATGGAGAAAGCCCTCGGCCGCAGCTTCGGGGATTTGAAAAAGCCCCTTTTGGTGGCGGTGCGCTCCGGCGCCCGCGACTCCATGCCGGGCATGATGGATACGATCCTGAACCTCGGCCTCAATGACCAGACGGTCGACGCCCTCGCCGCGCAGAGCGGCAATGAGCGCTTTGCCTGGGATTGCTACCGGCGCTTCATCCAAATGTACGGCGACGTGGTCATGGGGGTTCAGAAGACACCCGACGAGGACCACGAGCCCTTCGAGGTGGTGATCGAGAGCCTCAAGCATGAGCTGTTCCCGGGTCAACCCGATGTGTCGGACACCCGGCTCGATGCGGCCTCCCTCAAGGAATTGGTCAAGCGTTTCAAGAAGCTGGTCAAAGACCGTACCGGCAAGGCATTCCCGACCGACCCCTGGAAGCAGCTCGAAGGCGCCATCGGGGCGGTCTTCGGCTCCTGGATGAATGATCGGGCGATTGTCTACCGCCGCAAATACGGTATTCCCGCCGAGTGGGGCACCGCGGTGAATGTGCAGGCGATGGTCTTTGGCAACACCGGTGAAAACTCCGGCTCAGGAGTGGCCTTCACCCGCGACCCCGCCACCGGCGAGAAGGTTTTTTACGGGGAGTTTCTCATCAACGCCCAGGGCGAAGACGTGGTGGCCGGGGTGCGCACGCCGCAGCCGGTTGAGGAGTTGAAGCAGGTCATGCCCGAGGCCCACAAGGAACTGGAGCGCATCCGCGCAATCCTTGAGAAGCATTTCAAGGACATGCAGGATTTCGAATTCACCATCGAGGAAGGCGAAGTCTTCATGCTCCAGACCCGGAACGGCAAGCGCACCGGCGTGGCCGCGGTCCGCATTGCCACGGAAATGGTCAGGGAAAAGCTGATTGACTGGAAAGAAGCGGTCCGGCGCATCCCCGCCGAGCAGCTCGAGCAGGTCTTGGCGCCGATCTTCGACCGGGGCGCACTCAAGAAGGCCAAACTCATCGCCAAAGGCCTGCCGGCCGGTCCGGGCGCCGCCTGCGGGCGGATTTACTTCAATGCCGACCGTGCCGTCACCGCCAGCCAGCGCGGTCACCGGGTGCTGCTGGTCCGGGTCGAGACGAGCCCCGAGGACCTGCGCGGGATGATCGCTGCGGACGGCATTCTGACCGCGCGCGGTGGCGTCTCCTCACACGCGGCCCTGGTGGCCCGGCAGATGGGCAAGATCTGTGTCTGCGGGGCGAGCGGACTGGAGATCGACTACGAGAAGAAGACCCTCAAAGTCGAAGGCTTCACCTATAAAGAAGGTGACCATATCTCCATCGACGGCACCACTGGGGAAGTCTATGACGGGGAGGTTTCCTCCGCCAATTCCGAGATCATCCAAGTCTTGGTGGACAAGAGCCTCGACCCGAAAAAGAGCCGTTCCTACCAGAACTTCGCCAAGCTCATGACCTGGTGCTCGAAGCTGGCCCGGATGCAGGTGCGCACCAACGCCGACAATCCCCGCCAAGCCGCGGTGGCGATGGCGTTCGGGGCCACCGGCATTGGCCTCTGCCGCACCGAGCACATGTTCTTCGAAGGGGACCGCATCAACTCGATGCGGCAGATGATTCTCGCCGAGACCAATGTGGAGCGCAAAGCCGGTCTCGACGCACTTCTGCCCTACCAGCGCGAGGACTTCATCGGGATCTTCACCGAGCTGAAGGGCAAACCCGCCACCATCCGTTTGCTCGATCCCCCGCTGCATGAATTCCTGCCCCAGGATGCGGCCGCCCGCAATGCCGTGGCGGAGCGCCTGGGGATTCCCAGCGAGATCGTGGCCGAACGGGTCAAGGCCCTCCACGAGGCCAACCCGATGCTGGGTCACCGGGGCTGCCGCCTCGGCCTGACCTACCCGCAAATCACCGAAATGCAGGCCCGGGCGATCTTCGAGGCCGCCGCCGTGGTCCAGAAAAAGAAAATCAAGGTGCGGCCCGAGATCATGGTGCCCTTGGTCGGGTTTGCCCGGGAGTTGGAGTTGCAGGTGGAGATCATTCACCGCGTGGCCGCCGAAGTGGCCAAGGAGAAGAAGACCAAGTTCAACTACATGGTCGGCACCATGATCGAGATTCCCCGCGCCTGTGTGGCGGCCGGCCGGATCGCCCAGACGGCTGATTTCTTCAGCTTCGGGACCAACGACCTGACTCAGACCACCCTGGGTATGAGCCGTGATGATTCCGGGACGTTCCTGCCGCAGTACCAGGAGTTGGACATCGTGCCGTCCAACCCCTTTGCCTCGATCGACCGCGCCGGAGTCGGCGAGCTGATGAAGGTGGCGATCGAGCGCGGCCGGGCGACCAAGCCCAAGATCAAGCTCGGTATTTGCGGCGAGCACGGGGGCGATCCCTCCAGCGTGGTTTTCTGCGACACGCTGGGGCTTGACTACGTGAGCTGTTCGCCCTTCCGGGTGCCGGTGGCGCGGTTGGCCGCCGCCCAGGCGGCTCTCGCGGCCAAGCGTTGAGCGGCCGGAGCCCGAAAAAACTTAAAGCCGGGACCCTGCGGTCCCGGCTTTTTCGTGCGAAAGATTGACGCGGCCGGCGGCGGCCGTTGGTTGCTCAGCGCAGGGCCTGCGCGTAGCGCTTGAAGACGCGCATGGCCCGCTGGCGGACCCGTGTGTCCTCCTTCTTGTTGGAGGCGGTCTGCTTGAGGGCGCGCAGCGCGATCTGGGAGAGCGGAATGTCCAGGATGTAGTCGGTCTCGAGGGTCTGCTTGATTTCGTCCACGATGGCTATTTTCTCCTGTACGGAAGCCTTGGAGTTTTTCAGGCAGGCGAGGAATCGGGTTTCTTCCTGGGTCATGACGGAGGAGGGATGGGAGGTTCGTTTTTAGGGTTATGACATGCAGCGAAAAGCTTAACCCATAGGTCGGCCGTTTTGGAGGGAACCTAAGTCGAATCCGGGTGTGAATTTACCTTCGCGTAACGGCCGGTGGGGCGGGGTGGTGGGTCGACAGGGATTCGAACCCTGAACCAATTGCTTAAAAGGCAACTGCTCTACCGTTGAGCTATCGACCCGTGCGCGGGTCCTCCGAGCCGGGTGGTGGTCGCGTTGATCAAACCGGGATGGATAGCCCGGCGGAGCGGAGCGGGTCAACGGGAAATTTACCCTTGCGCTCGGTGGACCGTCCACCTTGACTGCGCCTTTGCCCGCGACGTCACTTGGTGGCGGACGTGCGGACCTCGGGGTGTAGCTTAGCCTGGTAGAGCGCTACGTTCGGGACGTAGAGGCCGGAGGTTCGAATCCTCTCACCCCGACCATTTTCCAGCCAGCGGTCCTTTTTGGGCCGCTTTTTTTGCGTGGTGATGGGATGTCTTCAGAGGAAGTCCAGCGGGGTGAAGGCACCGCCGAGGACCGGTGTCGCGGGGCAGCCGAGCCAGCGTTCGAGGACGGTGGCGTAGACGCAGCGGAAGTCGGTGGAGTGGACGGGATCGGCGCCGGGGGGCAGATCGAGGTCGGGGGGGTGGCCATGGAGGCCGCCGCGGAGGGATTCGCCCATGACAAAGAGGGGGGCGGCGGTGCCGTGGTCGGTGCCGGCGCTGTGGTTTTCGGCCGCGCGGCGCCCGAATTCGGAAAACGTCATGGTGAGGACGCGGTCACCGGCTTTTTGGCGGCGGAGGTCGTGCTGGAAGGCATGCATGCCCGCGGCGAAGGTCGAGAGCAGCCGGGCATGGGTGGCGGCTTGGTTGCTGTGGGTGTCGAAGCCGCCGAGGGAAACAAAATAGACGCGGGTGGGGAGGTCGGCGAGAATGAGGGCGGCGACGCCGCGGAGTGCTTGGGCAAATCGGTTTGCGGGGTAGTCGGCGTCCGGTCGGTAGCGGGAGAGGATGCGGCCGACACGCTCCTCGGTGACGAGGGCGTCCATCATGGTGTGGCTCAGGAAGCCAAGGTTGGCGGGCGCGGCAGGATGCGCTTCGAGGAGGTTTTTGGCCAAGCGACGCTCCGGACCGCGCAGGCCGCGGCGGCCGATGGCCGGGGTGACGCCGAAGGTGGCCTGGGGCCGGGAGGCTTGCAGGGACGGTGGCAGTTCGGCCCCGAAGTGAATGCCCCGCGGCGCTCTTTCGTCATGGGGCCCGCCGGAGCAGGTGTTGTCGAAATAGCGTCCCAGCCATCCGGTGGAGAGGGCATGGTCGCTCTCGGCGGCGGTTTCCCAGATTTCCATGGCGCGGAAGTGGGAGCGGTTGGGATTGGGGTAGCCGACATTCTGGACCAAACCGAGGTGGCCGGCGTCGAGCAGGGGCTGCAAGGGGGCGAGGGCGGGGTGGAGCCCGAGGCCATCGGCGAGGGGGAGAACCTCGGAGGAACGGAGGGCGAGGGTGGGCCGGAGGCGGTGGTAGTGGTCGTTGTCGAATGGAATGAGTGTATTCAGTCCGTCATTACCGCCCGCGAGTTGAACGAGCACGAGTACGCTGCGGTCCTTTTCCGGCCGCGGAGCGCCGCGGAGAGTGGAGGCGGCAAGAAACCACGGCAGGTGTCGGCTGAAGGCGAGGAGGCCGGCGCCGCGGAGACCGTGGCGGAGAAATTCGCGGCGGGTGGAGGGCAGGACGGGAGGCGCGTTCATGGGGGGGGGTCAGCAGAGCTGGTAGTGGGGACTGAGGAGGATGCGCCGGGCGAGGAGGGCGAGGCGCCGGTTGCGTTCCGGGCCGGCCGGAGCCTGGTCGAGAAAGGCGGCCGCCGCGGCGGCAAAGCCAGCCGGGGGATCAAGCGGGAGCAGGCGGGTGGCGAGGCGGGTGGCGATCATTTCGCCGGGCAACTCCGCAAAGGTGGCAAACCGTTGCGGGCCGACGGTGAGAAGGACCGGCCCCTGCCGGCGGGCAGCGTCGAGGGCGGCGGCTTCATCGGCATTGAGGACGGCCTCGGGGTCTTCACGGAAGAGAAAATCCACCAGGGAGCGGCGGGCGGCGAGAGTGGAGGCGTTGATCCAGAGGCGGCCGCCGACCCATCCGCGTACATTGGGGGGCTCGAAAAACGGCTGGCCCATCTGACGCAGGAAAGGAAGAGAACCGCGTGGGAAGGGTGCAACCTGGAGGTGCAGATCCTGGATCAACCCGAGGTAGAAGTGAATGGGGCTTTTGATGAGTGCGCCGCGGTGGCCCGGGTGGTGAAAGATCCGGCTGGAGAAGAAGCGGTGCAGGAGTGCCTCGATGCGGAAATCCTGGGCAGCCCAGTGGTTGCCGAGCTCCTCGAGATAGGGGGCGGGCAGGGGATCTTCGGAGAGAAATTCGCGGATGAGACGGGAGGGCAGGAGGAGGCGGGCGGCGGGCTGTTGGAAGGCAAGGTCAATGACCTGGTCGCCGTCGAAACTTCCGGTGTGGCCGAAGAGCGTTTTGGATCCGGAGTCGTGTTGGCCCCGGGCGAAGAAAAAGTCTTCTCCCCGCCGCCGGTAGCCAGTGAAGGCACGGGCGGCCTCTCTGACCTCTTCCTCGCTGTACCGGCCCTCGCCGAGGATGAAGAGCTCAAAGAGTTCGCGAGCGAAATTCTCGTTTGGGTTTTCGCGCCGGCTGCGCTGGAGATCGAGGTATTCCAGCATCGCCGGGGAGCGGGAGACGGCTTTGCAGAGATCGGGGTAGGGGCCGAGACCGCCTTCGCGGAGGATTTGGTGGTGGCGGTGCAGGAGGATGGGATCGCGGACCCCATCGAGTCCGACGACGAGGATGTTGGCCAGAAAGAGGATGAATTTCTCGTAGGCGGAGTGCTTCGGATCTGCGGCGTGGCGCAGCCAGGAGAGGCTGAAATCCTGGTGGGCGGTGTTGCGGGCCTGACGGAGTTCGCGCTGAAGATCGCGGCGCGCTTCCGGGGACATGCCATGGGCCCGGGCGGCGGCGAGAACCTCCGCCCGCAGATCGTCGAGGCGGCCGAAGGAATCGGGGCGCTCCGGGGTGGGGCTTGGGCGGAAGAGCCGTGCGACGGTGGTGGCGAGGCCTTCGCGAACGGCGCGCTCGATTTGGGAGGGCGGGGCCGCGTAGCCGGTCCGATGGAGAAGGTGGCGGGCGGTGGCGGCGGTCCACGCTTCAGGAGGAAGTGGTTCCCAGGCTGTCCGGGGCGGGGGGAGCGGCGGCGGGGACGCGGGCATGACGGCAAGCAGACGCCGCGGAAAGGGCACGGATTACGATCGGCGGATTGGATAAACGAACCGGGAGAGGGCGACAACGGGAGGTTAGGGTCGGCACTTTTTATCCGATTTCGGAGCAAACGCGGGAGGGATTTGTCCGTTGCCATGGGTCCCCTGCCCGATTTAATCCCATTCCTTTTCCATGATTTCCTTTTTGCTGAAGAAGTTCTCCGGCCGGCACCACAAAAAGTTCGTCAAGCGGTGCCAGCCCATCGTGGAGCGGATTAACGCTCTGGAGGAGACCTACCAAAACCTTTCCAACGACGACCTGCGGGCGAAAACCACGGAACTCCGCGAGCGCCACCGGCAGGGCGAAAGCCTGGACGACCTCCTTCCCGAAGCCTTCGCGGTGGTCAAAAACGCCTCCCGCCGCCTGGTTGGCCAGACCATCACCGTCTGCGACCATCACCTCGTCTGGGACATGGTGCACTTCGACGTCCAGCTCATCGGTGGCATCGCGCTGCATGAAGGCCGGATCGCGGAGATGGGGACCGGCGAGGGCAAGACGCTGGTGGCCACCCTGCCGCTCTACCTCAACGCCATCAGCTCGAAAAACGTCCAGCTCGTGACGGTCAACGACTACTTGGCGCGCCGCGACTCGGAGTGGATGGGCTACATCTACAAGTTTCTCGGGCTCACCGTGGGATGCATCCAAAACCAGATGCCCCCGGCCAAGCGCCGCGAAGCCTACGGGTGCGACATCACCTACGGCACGGCTTCGGAATTCGGATTCGATTACCTCCGTGACAACGGCATGGCCATGCGCCTGGAGGACCAAGTCCAGCGCGACCACTTCTACGTCATCATCGACGAAGTGGATTCCATTCTGGTGGACGAAGCGCGGACGCCGTTGATCATCTCGGGTCCGGCTCCGATCGAGCGCGAGCAGCCCTTCACCAAACTCAAAGGGATCGTCTCCCGGCTGGTTTCCGAGCAGGTGCGGCTCTGCAACCAGCTTATCACCGAGGCCAAGGAGCTGCTGGAAAAGGACGGCTCACCCGACGACACCAATGAGGCTCTGGTCCGCATGCTCCAGGTGAAGCTGGGCATGCCCAAAAACAAGCAGTTCCTCCGCCTGCTCGAAACCGGCGCCTACCGGAAAGCCTTCGACAAGTACGAGCTGGAGATGAACGGCGACATGAACAAAACGCGCATGTTCGCCCTCAAAGAGGAGCTGTTTTACGTGTTGGATGAAAAGCAGCACCAGGCCGACCTGACCGAAAAAGGACGGCTCTTCCTTCGTCCCGACGATCCCGACGGCTTTGTCCTTCCGGATCTGCCGAGCATGTTCATCGACATCGACAAGGACCCCGCCCTGCCGCCCGAGGAGAAGGACAAAGCCAAGCAGAAAGCCCAGGAGTCCTTTGAAAACACCAGCGAGATGATCCACGCGATCAGCCAGTTGCTGCGCGCCTACTCGCTTTACGAGCGGGACGTGGAATACGTGGTGCAGGACGGCAAAGTGGTGATCGTGGATGAAAACACCGGCCGCACCATGCCCGGCCGGCGTTGGAGCGACGGCCTCCACCAGGCGGTCGAGGCCAAGGAAAACGTCACCATTGAGCGCGAGACCCGGACCTTCGCTTCCGTCACCATCCAGAATTACTTCCGGATGTATGAGAAACTTGCCGGCATGACCGGAACGGCGGAGACGGAGGCGACGGAGTTTCACGACATCTACAAGCTCAACGTCTCCGTCATCCCGACGAACAAACCCAGCATCCGGATCGACCATGACGACGTGGTGTACAAGACCCGGCGCGAAAAGTACAACGCGGCGATCAAGGAAATCGAGGAGGCGCACCGCAAAGGCATTCCGGTGCTGGTGGGCACGGCCTCGGTGGAAGCCTCCGAAGTTTTGAGCAGGATGCTGCGGCGCAGCCACATCCCGCACACGGTGCTGAACGCGAAGTTTCACCAGCAGGAGGCGGAGATCATCTCCCGTGCGGGCCTGCGCGGGGCGGTCACGATCGCGACCAACATGGCCGGCCGCGGAACCGACATCAAACTCGGTGAAGGGGTGCGGGAGCTGGGGGGGCTTTTTGTCATCGGCACGGAGCGGCACGAGTCGCGACGAATCGACCGCCAGCTCCGCGGCCGCTGTTCGCGCCAGGGAGACCCGGGCCAGACCAAGTTTTTCATTTCGCTGGAAGACGACCTGATGAGGCTCTTTGCCTCCGCCGGTCCGCTTGGCCGGATCATGGAGCGGTCGATGCAGGACGGCGAGG
Organism: Puniceicoccaceae bacterium; assembly: GCA_007695295.1. Lineage (GTDB taxonomy): Bacteria > Verrucomicrobiota > Verrucomicrobiia > Opitutales > Opitutaceae > REEB01. The sequence goes on along the minus strand of REEB01000113.1, from coordinate 27,734 downwards.
AGCTGGCCCACCCGCTGCTCAACCGCTCGATCGAGTCGGCGCAGAAGAAAGTCGAGCAGCGCAACTACTCCATCCGCAAGCGCCTGCTTCAGTATGACGACGTCCTCAACCAGCAGCGTGAAGTCATCTACGGCATCCGCAACGAAGCACTTGCCCACGAGAGTCCCCGGGAAGTGATTTTCGAGCTGGTGGAAGAGGAGTTGGAGGAGCGCCTCGGGGGCGCCGGCATCGGGACCAAGGACGCCACCTCGGGCGACACCGAAGGCCTGCTGAAGTGGATCAATGCGCATTTCCCGATCGCGCTCAAAGAGGAGGACTTCCAAGGCAAGGACCCCGCGGCCGCGCTTGAAATGGTGATGGAGCGCGTCCGCGAAGCCTACCGGCTGAAGGAGCCGCCGGATCACAAGGAAGCCTTCGTCCAGCTCGAGCGCTACATCCTGCTGCATTCGATCGACTCGCACTGGCAGGAGCACCTGACCGAGATGGAGGAGCTGCGCCGCAGCATCGGGCTGCGCGGGTATGGTCAGAAAGATCCCTTGGTCGAGTATAAAAACGAGGCCTACAAGTATTTCGAGGAGCTGATGAACAACATCCGCGGACGGCTCTGCACGACCCTCTTCCGCTCCGCCTCCAACTTGGTTGCGATCGAGAACATCCGGCAGATGATGCTGCGGGCGGCGAAGTCGGAAGGAGGCGCGGCGGCCGAGGGTGGCACGGTGACCGGTTCCGGAGGGATGCAGCCGGTTTCGCGGCCGGCCATGGCCGGGGTGGGGTCGGGCGGACGCGAAGTCCAGCTTCCCAAAGTGGAAATCCGCCGCCAAGTGCCGAAAGTCGGCCGCAACGACCCCTGCCCTTGCGGCAGCGGCAAGAAATACAAGCACTGCTGCGGCCGGTGAAGACGGCGGCGGCCGGTCTGGAAACCCCGTGATCGCGCGTCTGACAGCCGGACTCCGGGGGGCGGGCCAAGCCGGCATCGCCCTCTTGGTGGCGGTGGCGACCGGATTGCTGACGGCGGCGGCCTTCCCCCCGATGAACGTGGCCGAGGCGGCCTACATCTTTGTGGTGCCGGCCCTGGCCTGGGCGGCTTTCGGAGCGCCCTGGCGTTGGTATTTGCCGGCGGTGGGGGTGGGCTCGTGGGCGGCTTGGATTGTATTGATATTTTGGTTACGCCATGTGACGCCGGCGGGGATGGTGGCGCTGTCGCTGGTGCTGGCGCTCTTTCCGCTGGCTTGGCTGGCGGCGGCGCGCTGGGCCCTGCCGAGGATGGTGGAGGCGCCGTTGGGGCGGCGATTGGCGGCGACCTTGGGCCTGGCCGGGCTGTGGGTGGTGCTGGAGTGGATCCGGAGCTGGCTTTTCACCGGCTTTCCCTGGTTGCCTTTGGCGGCGAGCCAGTGGGAGCGGCCGCTCCTGCTGCAGTCGGCGGCCTGGACGGGGGCCTGGGGGGTGTCCTTTGTGCTCATCGTCTTTAACCTGGGGCTGGCGGCATATTTTCGTCGATTGGAGGACTACTTCCGGCGGCGCAAAAACCGTTTCGTGCCGGAGTTCTATCTCGCGCTGCTGCTGCTGTTTCTGGCGTCGTTCGGATTTTTCCGTCACAGTGCCGGAAGAGAGGCACAGGAGTGGTTGCGGGTGGGTCTGATGCAGCCCAACATCCCGCAGGACATCAAATGGGAGGAGGCGAGTGCTCCGGACATCCTGGCGGTGCTGACCCGGGTTTCCCAGCATCTGTTGCCGTTGGAGCCGGACGTGATCCTGTGGCCGGAGGCGGTGACCCCCTATGCAGTCGTGGGGCACCCGGGGATGCGGCACTGGGTGGAGGAAACCATCTCCGGGCTCGGTGTGCCGGTGGTGATGGGCGGCATCACGGTGGAGGATCGCGAAGAGGGGGAGAGCCTCTGGCGCAATGCGGCTCTGCTCGTGAGGCCGGACCTGGGGGTCGCGGAGCCCTACTACCGAAAGCGCCATCTGGTGCCCTTCGGAGAGTACGTACCGCTGCGGCGCTGGCTGCCGTGGCTGGAGAAGTTTGTCCCCATAGGGGGGGATTTTACCCCGGGAACCGAGCCGGTGCTGCTGCCGATTGCCTTGGCGGACCGAACCATCATGGCGGGCCCGCTGATCTGCTATGAGGACGTCTTTCCGCGGCTGGCGCGGGAGACGGTCCGGGCGGGGGCGGCCGTGTTGGTGGTGGTGACGAACAACGCCTGGTTTGGGGAAGAGGGCGCCGCTTACCAGCATGCGGCCCACTCGGTGCTGCGGGCGGTGGAGACGCGGCGGCCGGTGCTGCGTTGTGGCAATGCCGGCTGGAGCGGCTGGATCGACGAGTCCGGCGTTATTCGTCACGTTCTGACCGATGCGGACGGGAGCATCTACTTTCGCGGTGCGAGCGTGGCGGAAGTCTGGCGGGACCAACGCTGGCGCGGGGTGGAGACCTTCTATGTGCGCTTTGGCGACTGGTTTGTGGGGCTGGGCGGAGTGCTGGTGCTGCTGGGCTATGGAGCGCTCCACGGGCGCGAGCCGGAAGCTCGGTCCGCGGCAGGGGACTCCGCATGAGAACCTGGACACGCAAAAACTGGTTTCTGATCGGCCTTTTGGCGGCGGTGGTGCTGGCTTGGCTCTGGCCGGAGGGCGGTCGGCGGGGCGGGACCCTGCGGCTGGAGTGGACTGGGCCGGCCGCGGTGGTGGTGATTTTTTTCCTTCAAGGCCTGCAGCTTTCCACGGATGTATTGATAAAAGGAATACTGAAGTGGAGGCTGCATCTCTTGGTGCAGTTGTTCATTTTCGGGCTGTTTCCGGCGGCTTGGCTGCTGGTGGAAGGCTGGCTGGCTCCATTGGTCGGGCCGGATCTGGCGGTGGGCTTTTTCTTTTTGGCGGTTCTCCCCACCACCGTGGCCTCCTCGGCGGTCTACACCGCCCTGGCCGGCGGTAACTCAGCCGCGGCGATCTTCAACAGCACCCTGGCCAATTTCGCGGGCGTGGTGCTCACGCCGCTCTGGCTGGCGGGGCGGGGGTTCGGTGCCGCGGCCGAGCGGGGTCTTGCCCCAGTGATGGGTGAGGTGGCCCTGCTCATTCTGGTGCCCTTATTGTGCGGACAGGTGGTGAGGCCGTGGGTGCGGGCTTGGGCGGAGCGTGCGGGCAAACTGCTGGCCAACGGCGGCAGTGCCTTGATTCTCTTTCTGGTGTACGGGGCTTTTGCCAACGCGGCCCACGGGGGTGTGTGGCGGGTCTTGGATGCGGGTGTGATGGTGTGGGCGGGCCTGCTGGCGCTTGGGTTGTTTGCAGTCGCCACCGGTGGGGCAGCCCTCATCGGGCGACGGATCGGTTTTCCCCGGGAGGATCGGATGGTGCTGTTGTTCTGCGGTCCCCAGAAGACCCTGGCCGCGGGCGTTCCCATGGCGAACCTGGTCTTTGCCTCGCACCCGGCGCTGGCGCTCGTCTTGCTGCCGCTGATGCTGTACCATCCCATCCAGCTCTTTCTCGGAGGCATGCTGCTCTCATGGTTGAAACCGAAAACCTGAACCCCATTGCGAACGAAGCCTTTCCCGTCGCCCGCATCCGGAAGGCGACGCGCCTGCTGCAGGAACGTCTCGGCACCAAAGTGCGGCTTTCCCAAGCGGAGCGCTACCGGGCTTCCTTCGACGGGATGAAACTGGCATTCCAGCCCGGTGCGGTGGTCCGTCCCCGCACGGAGGCGGACATCGCCGCCGTGCTCGAGCTGGCCAACCGCCACCGGGTGCCGGTGACGGTGCGCGGGGCGGGCTCCTCGCTGACCGGTTCGGCTGCACCTGTATTTGGAGGATGGATACTGGATTTATCCGCCTGGAAGAAGATTATCATCGATGCGGAGATGGGGCTGGCCCGGGCGCAGGCGGGGGCGACGGTGGAGGCGGTGCAGGAGGCTGCGGCCGAGGCGGGCTGGTATTATCCGCCCGACCCGTCTTCGAAAAAATACTGCACCATCGGGGGGACGATCGCCTGCAACGCGGGTGGGATGCGCGGCGGGCGCTACGGAGTGACGCGGGACTATGTCTTGGCCCTGCGCGGGTTCCTGCCCACCGGGGAGCGCGTGCAGTGGGGTGCGGACGTGAAAAAGTACGCCTGTGGCTTCAACCTGCGCGACCTCTGGATTGGGAGCGAAGGCATGCTCGGGGTGGTTACGGAGGCGACGCTGCGGCTGATCCCGCGGCCCGAGCGGCGTGCGACCCTGGTGGGTGCGTTCGCGGATGAAGCGGCGGCGCTGGGGGCGGTCCGGCGTCTTTTGGGGCGGCGGATCCTCCCCTCGATTCTGGAGTTTCTGGACCGTTATTCCGTGCGGTGTGCGGAGCGGGCGAGCGGCAAGCGGCTGTTTGCGGAGAAGCCGGGCAGACCGTTGATGCTGGTGGAAGTGGAAGGATCTGCGGCGGAGGTGGAAGCCCAACTGGCGGTGGTACGGCCTTGGCTGGCGGCGGAGGCGATGGCCTGTCGCGAAGCGGCCGATCCGGCCGAGGCGGAGGTGCTTTGGAGCGTGCGGCGCGGCTGCTCGGGGGCGATGTTTGCCCTCGGGGATGCCAAGCTGAACGAAGACATCGTCGTCCCCATGCACCATTACGAAACCCTGGCGGCCTTTCTTGAGACACTGCGGAAGTCCTCCCGGCTGCCGATCGCAACCTTCGGCCACGCCGCCGACGGCAACTTCCATGTCAACATCATGTATCACCGCGACAATCCGGCGGAGTGCGCCCGGGCGGAGAAGGCGGTCTTCCGGCTGATGAAAAAAGTGGCCGCGTTGGGAGGGGCGATCTCGGGCGAGCACGGCATCGGCCTGGCCAAGACGCCGTTTCTGCGGCTGGCACGCTCGGAGGCGGAGATCGGGGCGATGCGGGCGGTGAAGCGGGCGCTCGACCCGAACGGCATTCTCAATCCCGGCAAACTCTTCGACCCGTTACCGGTCTGGGAACGCCGGCCGGTGCGCGAGCGGCTGCCCTGGGACCACGCCTGAAGGCGGAGACGGTCATGCCGGCTAAAAAGAAACAGCGCAACCGACCCCCGACGGAGGCGGAGCTGGTCAAAGAGACCTGCCGGCGGATCCGGCTGGCGCGTGGTTTTTGGGATGCGCACAACAACCGCGCCTGCCGCGGTGAGCGGGAGAAGGCGCTCGCGCTCTATGAGAGCCTGACCCCTGCACAAAGGGAGCAGATCCCCCAAGTGCTGCGGGTCTGGCTGCGCTACCGGAGTGAGAAGTACTTTGGCCCGGGTCGCACGAAGCCGGGGTCGGGATGATCGAGCGAAACCCGGGGTCCGGTTCCAATGACTTGATCCCACTGGCCGGGTTATTATCATCAATGACTTCCCGGCGGTTCGTCCGGAAACAACCCCAAACCAAGAAGGATGCAATGAACCTAAGTCTTGAGAACAGGAAGTGCGTGGTGATGGGAGGGAGTCGTGGCATCGGGCGTGCGATTGCCCTTGGGCTGGCTGCCGAGGGGGCCGGGGTCGCGGTCTGCGCCCGCGGCGAAGGGCCCTTGCGGGCGATCGAGGAGGAGCTCAGGCGCCATGGTCGCACCGTCCATGCCGGGCAGTGTGACCTGGCGGATGAAGCGGCTTTGGAGGCCTTCCTCCATCAATCCCGGGAAAAGCTGGGCGGTCTGGATGTCCTGGTTCACAATGCGTCCGCCCTTGCCCTCGGTCCGGAACGGAAAGATTGGGAGGCAAGTTTCAGGGTGGACATGATGGGAGCGGTGAGGGCGGTGGATCAGGTTGTGCCCTGGATGGAGGCGACCGGCGGCGGTTCGATCCTTTTCATCGCTTCCATCTCTGGCCTGGAGGCTTTTCCGATGGCGGATTACAGCTACAGCGCGATGAAGGCCGGCCTGATCGCTTACGCCAAAAAGCTGGCGGTCCTGCTGGGGTCGAAGGGCATCCGAGTCAACGCCATCGCGCCGGGTTCGATCGAGTTTGCGGGGGGCGTCTGGGATCAGGCCAAGCAGCATCAGCCGGATTTTTACGAAGCGGTCCGCGGCGGTATCCCGGCAGGGCGGATGGGTACGCCGGAGGAGGTGGCCGATGTGGCGGTGTTCCTCGCTTCGCCCCGTTCCGGCTGGATCAACGGTGAGTGCATTTCCGTGGACGGCGCCCAGCATCGGGGAATGCGGTAGCCGGGATCCCGCTTGTCGGAATCGGTTGCGCTTGAAGAGAAAGACGGGTGTGGTGGGTAAAGATTGCGGTGGACTGTCGACGGAAGCTGCGGTTTGGGCATGGCCCGGGGGGCAGCTTGTTTCTGCGGCCATGTGGAGGCCTGGGAGGGGTGGTTCTGCTGGGGTGGCCGGGAAATCCGGTTTGCGTTGGAGCAGGGTGGGCCGCAGGATGGCGGACTTCACGAATCCGCCCTTGTGCCCGTTGTCATGAGCCTATCGAAACCGGAAAGCGCCTCCTACCAAGTGGTCTGCATGAAGTGGGGGGACAAGTTTCCCGCCGCCGATGTAAACCGCTTGTTCCGGGCCGTCAGCGGCGCCCTGCCCGGGCCGGTGCGGTTTTATTGCGTGACCGATGACGGGGCCGGGATCGACGAGGCGATCACGGTCCTTCCCATCCCGGACCTGCCGGTGATCGGCAACAACGTGTACAACCGCGGCTGGCGGAAGCTGACCCTCTTCAGTCCGGAGCTGAAGGCGATCCGGGGGCCGACGCTTTACCTTGATCTCGACGTGGTTTTGACGGGCACGCTGGAGGCGTTTTTCAAGCAGCCCGGGGACTTCCACGTGATGAAGGATTTCAAGTGGATCTATGTCAGGAACAGCTTCACCGGCAACACCTCCGTCTTTCACTACGTGGCGGGCAAAGACTACGGGGTGTATGACCGGCTGCGGGAGCTGGGGCTGGAGGAGCTGCGGCGCCGCTACCGCAATGAACAGGAGTTGCTCTCGGATTGCATGCGCCTGCGCGGGGAACTGCGGTACTGGCCGAAAGGGTGGTGTGTGAGCTACAAGTATGACTGTGTGCCGTGGTTTCCGGTGTCGCTGTGGCAAGTGCCGCGTCCGCCGCCGGGGGCGAAGGTGGTGGTGTTCCACGGCCGGCCGAAGCCGGAGGAGGCGCTGGCGGGGGTGGGTGCGAAGTGGTACCGGCCGATGCGGCCGGCGCCTTGGCTGGCTGAGCACCTGTGATCGGGCGGGTGGAGACCTTTGCGGGCGGGGAGTCGATCCTGTGGGATCCTGAAGCAATGGAGCGGCCGGGGGCGGATTTTTTCCGGGGGCTGCGTGCGGGCAAGGCTGAGAACGTCGAGGGCGGCCGGGGGCGGATCCGGATCCTGGAGGCTGCGGGGCGCTCCTGCGTGCTGCGGCACTACCGCCGGGGCGGCCTGGTGGAGTTCATTTCGCAGGATCTGTACTTTTGGGCCGGTCTGGAGCGGACTCGGGCTTTCCGGGAGTGGCGGCTGCTGGCCCGGATGCGGGCGGAGGGACTGCCGGTGCCGCGCCCCCTGGCGGCGGGGGTGCGGCGACGCGGTCTGCTCTACCGTCAGGACATTCTCATCGAACGTATCCCAAATGTGGAGACATTGGCGGCGCGTCTGAGCCGGGCGCCGTTGGCGGCGGAAGACTGGGAGCGGATCGGAGCGGCCTTGGCGCGCTTTACAAGGGCGCGGTATTTTCATGCGGACCTGAACGCACACAACGTGCTGCTCGGGGCCGGGGAGGCGGTTTACCTGATCGACTTCGACCGCGGGGTGGCGGACGTGCCGCCAGTGCGGGCGGCGCGGGCGCTGGGCCGGCTCTGTCATTCGCTCAAGCGGCTGGCGTCGCGGCGGCCGGGGTTTCAGGCCGGCCCGGAGGAGCGGGCGCTGCTGGCAGCGGCCTACCGGGCGGCTCTGGGGTGGCCCGGGGAGCCGCCGGCGGCGGGCGGGACTTGCGCGCCGCGGCCAGTGGAACCAAAGTAAACCGTTTCATGGCCGGCAAGCCCCTCTTCACCTACATCTGCGGACCCGACGACTACCTGGTGGCGCGCCGGGGCGCGGAGGCCTATGTCGCCTTGGCGGCGACGGTGGAGGACGATTTTTCGAAAGAGATCCTCGAGGCCGACGCCCTGACGGTGGCGGACGTGGAAGCAGTGGTGAACCGCTTTAGAAGCGCGGTACAGACGATGGGGCTCTTCGGCGGCCGGCGGGTTCTGTGGCTGAAAGGCGTGACCTTTCTGGCCGACACCGTGCTGGGCCGGGCCGAGGGGACACTGAAGCAGGTGGAAGCTTTGCAGGAAATCCTCGCCGGACTGAACCCGGAGGAGGTGGGGGTGGTGATCACAGCCAACCCGGTGGACCGGCGGCGGTCGTTTCCCAAGTGGTGCGAGAAGCACAGCGATTTTCATCTCGAAGGCGAGACGAAGCGGGGTCAGCCGCCGGCCTGGGCGGAGGTGGTGAAGGAAGAGTGCGCCGCGCTCGGAATACGGCTGACCCCGGGGGCTCTGGAGCGTCTGGCGGGGCTGACCCAGGGCAACACCCGCCTAATGGTCTTGGAGCTGGACAAGCTTGCCTCCCACCGCGACGGGAAGGACGGCCCGGTGGAGGAGGAGGAAGTGCTTGCGCTGGTGCCGGCGTTTGGGCAGGGCGATTTTTTCGAGGCGACGGAGGCTTTTTTCTCGGGCAACGTGGCCTGGGCCTTGGATGCGGTGCGGCGCCACTTTTTCGCCGGGCACGACGTGCGGCCCCTCTTGACCAGCCTGCAGAATCGCAACCGCCTGAGGATCCAGCTCAGGGCCCTGATGGACGCCGGGGCCCTTCCGGGTGGACCGGGGCGGTCGCTGGAGCCCTCCCTGGCCAAGGCGGCGGAGCGTTTCGGAAGCTTCTTCGATCCGCGCGAGGACAAATCGAGCCATCACCTTTTCAGCCAGAGCCCATGGTACCTGCGGCGGCTCGCGGGGGAGGGCGAACTGCCCCGCCTGCGCACCCTGATTGAGCACCAGCAGGCCATGGTGGACGCCTTCGAGGAAATCCTGGGACGGGCTGATGAAGCGGAAAGCGTGATCCGCGGACTCATTCTGCGCTGCCTCGGTTCGGAGGCGACCTCGTAGTCGATTTTTCATGACGGCAAACGGAGCAAGACCCTTCCGGCGGGTGAAAGGCGCGGCACTGCTGCGGTCCCTGCACCGGATTTTGCCGCTGGGGCGGCGCTATGCGGCCCTGGTGCGTTTGCTGAACGGCTCCGGGGGACGGCTGGCCCTGCCCTACTTGGGCGGAGAGTTGATCCACCCGGCGGGCTGGGGCCGGCAGGCCGCGGGGGTGCTGGCGCTGGGGGCGCGGCGGTTGAACCCGGAGTTTGCGGTGGTGGAGCCATCCCTGGCGGAGCTGCCCGCGGGCGCTCTGGTGGATGTGGGGGCGAGCCTGGGAGCTTACACGCTGTTTTTTCACCAGGCAACGGGTCGGCCCCAAGTGGCCTTTGAGCCTCATCCGGTTTTGTATGACCTGCTCCACGACACCGTGCGGCACAACGGACTCGACTTGGTGGAACCGCGGCAGGAAGCGGTCGGAGCGGAGTCGGGGGAAGTCCTCTTCCGGCTGGGGATCAATGGCGAAGTGTTGCCTGAAGAGGGGGAGGTGGGGCCGCCGGTGCGGATCCGTGATCTGGTCGCGGAGACGGAGCGGAGGCAGGTGCGCCTGACCCGTTCGGGGCGGCGGGTGATGCCGGTGCCGGTGGTGCGCCTGGACGACGTGATTGATCCGGAGCAAAAGGTGGCACTGGTGAAAATCGATTGCCAGGGGTATGAAGGCCGGGTGCTTGACGGGGCCGCGGGGCTGCTCGGACGACACCGGCCGTGGGTTTTTGTGGAACTGCACCCGGCCCTCCTGGAGCGTTTCGGGGATACCTGCACGGGGGTGCTGGAGCGGCTGCCCGTTGACTACGACTGGGAGTATTGGAGTTTTCCCCTGCCGACGATGCAGGGGCGGAAGCGTGGGACGACGGGGAGGATGCCGCCCCCGCCGGGCGGGCGCCGCTGGCCCGACCGCAAGTCTTTTCTCCGTGCCTGCGCGGAGGTGGCGGAGGGGGTGCAACACCATGTTTTCGGGCGGCCGGGGAGGGGGATTGAGAGCCGAAACGCTGAAAGCTGAAATTGTTTCCGAGGCACGAGGGACGACCCCTCGGTCGCGGAGTGGGAGCGGGCGCGGAGCGAACCGAAGCAAAGCTGTTTCGCGGGCACGGAGTGACCGGACTGGGCCGATTGCGGGGCCGGGGTTGGCGGCGGCGTGGTTTTTCCACTTGAATCGGGGCGGTGGGGTGGATTTGTTGAGGTTTGTCATCCCCTGATCACACATGAAACCAAAGCGCCTCCTTGCTTCCCTGTTGCTCCCCGCACTCCTTCTCGCCGCCGTTTTTTTGGCTGGCTGCAAGTCCCACCCCGCGGCAGCCAAACGCCATACCACCATCCTTGGCGGGCTGATCGAGACCCGGGAGGCCTCCTACCGCCAGCTCCCGCCGAATACGATCGGGTTGAAGGTTTCGGAGGTGAATCCGGGGACCGACTTCACGGGCAACGAACTCAGCCTCTTCTGGGGGCTGATCACGATTATCGACCAGTAGGGGGCCGGATTTGGCCGCAGCGCTCGCCGCGTCCGACGCAGGTCCCGGCACCCGGGAGACAGCGAACATCTCCCGGCATCTGCCGCGAGTGGCCGGCGAGCAGCCCGCAAACCTTGCCTTGCGGGTACCCAGCGGGCGCGGCCCAGGTGGGGTGATCCGCACGCTCGACCTAAGTTTTGCGGAGCTGGATGCGGAGGCGGATGCTTGGGCGTGGCGGCTGGAGGCGGCCGGGATCCGGCGGAGCAGCCGGGTGCTGCTGATGGTGCGGCCGGGGCTGCCGTTGATAGCACTCTGCTTTGCGCTCTTTAAAACCGGGGCGGTGCCGGTGGTGATCGATCCCGGGATGGGGCTGCGGGGTTTTCTGCGATCGGTGCGGCGCACGGGCCCCGAGTTTTTGGTTGGGATTCGGCCGGCGGTGGTGCTGGCTCGCCTCTTCCGGCGGAGCTTTGCCGGTCTCGCCGGGATGGTGCGGGTGGGCGGCGGCGAGCGTATTTCAGATTTGGATACTAATCGCCCGGCGCCCTTCGCTCCCGCGCCGACCCGGGCGGACGAGACGGCGGCGGTCCTGTTCACCTCCGGCTCGACCGGCCCGGCCAAAGGAGTCGTCTATACCCATGGCATGTTTGAGGCGCAGGTGCGGATGATCCGGGAGGCCTACCGGATCGAGCCCGGCGAAGTGGACCTGCCGATGCTGCCGGTGTTTGCGCTCTTCAATCCGGCGCTTGGCATGACCACAGTGGTGCCGGAGATCAATCCGAGCCGGCCGGCGACGGTGCGGCCGGAGAACATCCTGGGGGCGATCCGGCAGTTCGGGGTGACGAACAGTTTCGGATCGCCGACCTTGTGGCGGAAAATCGCGGCGGCGGCGCGGGTGCGCGGGGAGCGTTTCGAGGGGGTGCGGCGGATCCTGATGGCGGGGGCGCCGGTGCCGCCGGGGCTGATGGCCGTGATGCGGGAGGTCTTTCCGAAGGCGGAGCTGCACTCGCCCTACGGGGCGACGGAAGTGCTGCCCGTTTCGACGATCGAGGCGGCGGAAGTTTTGGGGGAGACGGCGGCGGCGACGCTGGCGGGCCGTGGAACCTGCGTGGGCCGGCCCCTGGAGGGGGTGCGGGTGCGGATCGTGGCGGCCAGCCGCGATCCCTTGCCGAGCTGGAACGAAGCGCGGGTGCTGCCCGCCGGGGAAGTGGGGGAAGTGGTGGTGCACGGCCCTTCGGTGACGCGGAGCTATGACCGGCTGCCGGAGGCGACGGCGCGGGCCAAGATCATGGACGGAGAGGAGGTGTGGCACCGGATGGGGGATCTCGGGCGGCTGGATGAGAACGGCCGCCTTTGGTTCTGCGGGCGGCTGGTGGAGGCGGTCGAGGCGGAAGGCGCGGTTTTTCACACCGATTGCTGCGAGGCGGTGTTCAATCCGCACCCGGCGGTGGCGCGGACGGCCCTGATCGGCTGGAGCGATGCGGCAGGGCGGCTGCATCCGGTGCTGGCGGTGGAGCCGGAGCGCGGCCACCATCCCCGTTGGCGAACGGGACGGCTGGGCTTGGCCGGGGAGCTGCGGGCGTTGGGGCGGCAACAGCCGCAGACCGAGCCGATTCGCCGGTTTTTCTTTGTGCGCTCTTTTCCCGTGGACGTGCGCCACAATGCCAAAATCCACCGCCTGGCCCTGGCGCGCCGACTGGCTGGGAAAACCCCGTTGGAAGTGTCATGAACACCTCTGTGGAGCAATTGACCGGACCCGTGCTGGTGACCGGGGCGACTGGATTTCTCGGGTGCCGGCTGGTGCGGCGGCTGATGGCGGCCGGGCGGCCGGTGCGGGCGCTGGTGCGGCGGGAGGTGCCGGAGCTGACGGCCCTGGGGGTGGAGCTGGTGCGGGCCGACCTGACCGAGACCGCCGCGGTGCGGGCGGCCTGCGAAGGCATGGAGACGGTCTTTCACACTGCGGCCAAAGTCGGGGTCTGGGGATCGGCGGCGGAGTACCGCAAAGTCAACGTGGAGGGGACCCTGGCGGTGTTGAACGGCTGCCGCGATTTTCTGGTCCGGCGCTTGGTTTACACGAGTACGCCGAGCGTGGTCTTCAACGGCCGCGACCTCTCCGGGTCGGACGAGACCCTGCCTTATGGAAAGGACTTTCCCTGCCATTATCCCGCGACCAAAGCCCGGGCCGAGCGGATGGTGCGGGAGGCGGACGACGTGCCTCCCGGTCACCTCCGGACGGTGGCGCTGCGCCCGCACCTGATCTGGGGGCCGGGCGATCCGCACCTGGTGCCGCGGGTGCTGGAGCGGGCGCGGAAAGGCCGCCTGCGGATCGTGGGGGAGGGGAAAAACCGGGTCGACCTCACCTACATCGACAACGCCGTCGATGCCCATCTCCTTGCGGAGACCGCGCTGGACCGTCCGCCCGGCGACGATCACCCCGGAGGGAAAGCCTTTTTCATCACCAACGGGGAGCCGGTGGTGCTCTGGGAGTGGATCAACGACCTGCTTCCGCGGGCGGGCCTGCCGCCGGTGACGCGGCGCCTGACGCTGAAGGCGGCGCGGCGGATCGGCGCGGCGGCGGAGGCGGTCTGGGCCGTCCTGCGCCTGCGCGGGGAGCCGCCGATGACCCGCTTCGTGGCCGCCGAGCTGGCCAAGGATCACTGGTTTTCGATCACCGCCGCGGAGCGCTGTCTGGGCTACCGCCCGCGGGTGACCATGGCCGAGGGACTGAAAACGCTCACGGCCGGCTGGCCCGACGAAATGTAGTTGTAAAAAGGATACTGAACCCCGCCGGAATTCGGGGGATCGGCGGCTTTTTCCAAGGTAAATGCGGGAAGGAACCGAGGATTAAAAATGGCTGTCCGGGCGGTTGGTGGAGCGGAATTTTCGTTGCCAGCCGGCATGAACTTTGCTCCCCATTGCCATGGCCATGGCGGCCCCGGACGGACCTTCCGACCCGGTGCGCCGCTCCCGGAAGCCTCCGGTTTGCCCGGTGCCTTCACCGCCAGTCCCCGACCCTTTCATGCCGAAACGTTTAGTGTTCCTTGTGCCGCCGCTTCTGGTTTGGCCGGTTTTGTCCGGCTTCCTGGCGGCGGAGTCGCCCCTCGACCCTGTGATCCAGTTCCAGGCCGAGACCAACGAAGTCTCCGCGCGCTCGCAACAGGTGGTGGATACGCTCTCGGAAGAGACCGACCGCCTCCTTGCGGAGTACCGCACGGTCATGCGCCGAGTGGAGAGCCTGCGGACCTACAACGCGCAGATTGAGCGGATCATCGCTTCCCAGCAGAAGGAGATCGACTCCATCCACGAACAGCTCGACCAGTTGGAAGTGACCAACCAGGAAGTCGTGCCGCTGATGCTGCGGATGATCGACACCTTGGAGAACTTCGTCCGTCTGGATGTGCCCTTTCTTCCCGGGGAGCGGAGCCGCCGGCTGGAAGGCCTGCAGGAGATGATGGACCGGGCGGATGTGACCAATGCGGAGAAATTCCGCCGGGTGCTGGAGGCCTACCAGGTGGAGATGGAGTATGGGCGCACGATCGAGGCTTACCGGGACGAACTGAACACCGGCGGCCGCAATCGGACGGTCGATTTCCTGCGTTTCGGGCGGGTCGGGCTTTATTATCGGACTCTCGACGGCGATGAGATCGGTGTTTGGAACCAGGAAGCGCGCCGCTGGGAGACGCTTCCCGCCCGCTACAAGCTGCCCATTCGCAGCGGCCTGCAGATCGCGCGCCGCCAGATGGCGCCCGACCTGATTCAACTGCCGGTGCCGGCTCCGGAGGTCCTGCGGCCATGAAGAAGAAACTATTCGGAATGATCGTGGCCCTGGCCCTGGCCGCCACCCTCGGGCATGGACAAGAGCAGCCCCGCACCGCTGAAGCCACCGCCCTGCCGCGGCCCGACACCCTGGAGGAGCTTCTTGAGCAGGTCCGCGACCTGCGCGCCACCGAGCAGCGGATCAATCGGGAACGCGAACAAGCCTTCTTGGCTGCGCGGGACCGCCAGCGCGAGCTGCTGGAGGAGGCCCGGGCGATGCTGGCGGCGGAGGAGCGCCGGGCCGACGAGCTGCGGGAGACCTTTGATGCCAACGAAAACCTGCTCGCGGAGCTGGAAACCACCCTGGCCCAGCGGATGGGCACGATGGGTGAAATGTTCGGCGCGGTGCGGCAAGTGTCCGGCGATGCCCGCGGGGTGTTTGATGCTTCGCTGGTGTCGGCCCAAATCCCGGGCCGATCCCCCTTTGTGGCGGGACTGGCGGAGAGCCAGCGGCTGCCGGCGATTTCCCAGCTCGAGCGGCTCTGGTTCGAACTCCTGCGCGAAATGCGCGAGACCGGGCGGGTGGCGACCTTCCCGGCCGAAGTGGTTTCCCCGGCGGGCGGGATCTACCGAACGGACGTGACCCGGGTGGGGGTGTTCAACGCAGTGGCGGACGGCAAGTTTCTCCGCTACCTGCCCGAGAGCGGTCAGCTCTTCGAGCTCACGCGCCAGCCGGCCGCGCGTTATCGCAGCCTGGCCCGCGATCTGCAGCGGGCGGAGGCGGGATTCGCGCCGATGGCGCTGGACCCCTCGCGGGGGGCGATCCTCGGTCTCATCGTGCAGACCCCGAGCCTGATCGAACGCATCCGCCAGGGCGGCCTGGTGGGCTACATCATCCTACTGGTCATCATGCCGATTGGCCTGCTCATCTGCCTGGAGCGGTTCATCTTCCTCGGGCTGGTGGGGAGGAGAATGCAGCGCCAGCTCCGCAGCGCCGAGCCTGCGGCGGACAATCCCCTCGGCCGGATCATGCAGGTTTACCTGGCCAACAGGAACGACGACGTCGAGACCTTGGAGCTGCGGTTGGATGAAGCCATTTTGAAAGACACGCCCAAGCTGGAGCGCGGCCTCGGGGCGATCAAAATCCTCGCCGCGGTCGCACCGTTGCTCGGGCTTCTCGGCACTGTGATCGGCATGATCATCACCTTCCAGGCCATCACCCTCTTCGGCACCGGGGATCCCAAGCTGATGGCGGGCGGAATTTCACAGGCTCTGGTAACCACGGTCCTGGGGCTGGCGACGGCGATCCCGCTGGTCCTGCTGCACAGCATCTTGAGCGGAAAGAGTGATCGACTGGTCCAGATCCTGGACGAACAGAGTGCGGGTTACGTGGCTGAAATCGCGGAGCGAAAGGGGCAGACGGCATGATGCTGCCCGGTCCATTGGCGGCTCTGCGGGATTTTCTGGAAACCGGCGGCGTCGTGCTGGTGGCGATCTTCGTGGTCGCGGTCTGCCTGTGGACGCTGCTGCTGGAGCGATGCTGGTATCTGCGGGTGGGGACACCGGCGGTGCTGGAGCGGCTGGCGCAGATCTGGCACCAGCGGGAGGACCGGACTTCGTGGTATGCGCGTTGCATCCGGGTGGCGCTGTTGGCGGAGGCGGGACACCAGTTTCGGCGTTTTCTGCTCCTGGCCCGGACGCTGGTTGCGCTCTGCCCGCTGCTGGGTATCCTGGGCACAGTGACCGGTATGATCCAGGTCTTCGACGTGATGGCCTTTCACGGCACCGGCAACGCACGCGGGATGGCCGAGGGCATCTCCCGGGCGACGCTTCCCACGATGGCCGGCCTCGTGGTGGCGATCTCCGGGCTCTCCTTCATCTCTTGGCTGGAAAAACAGGCTGAACTGCGAACGCACCAACTCGCCGACCGCATGCGGCACTATTGAAGAACCCATGAGACGCAAACACCGCACCAAAGGCGAAGGCGCCGCCATCGATATCACCCCGATGCTGGACATCGTCTTCATCATGCTGATTTTCTTCATCGTGACGGCCTCTTTCGTGAAAGAGGCGGGCATCGATGTGAACCGGCCGGATGCGGCCACCGCGGAGCGCAAGGAGCGCGGCAACATCCTCATCGCGATCAGCGACAACGATGAGATCTTCATCGACAAACAGCGCATCGACATCCGGGCGGTGCGGGCGAATGTGGAGCGCATGCGGGCGGAAAATCCGGAAGGCAGCGTGGTCATCATCGCCGACCGCAACTCCCGCAACGGCATCTTCGTGGAAGTGATGGACCAGGCCCGGCTGGCGGGAGCGACTGACATCTCGATCGCGGCCGAAGTCACCAACTGACCCCGGGAGACGGCATGCGACTGATCGGATCTCTCTGCGGTGCGCTGGTCGTGGTGCTGGGCCTCTTCATGGCGATGCAGATGATGGTGAGCGGGGATCGTCGCGATCCCCTCGAGATCACCCCGCCGCAGCCGATCGAGTTCATCCGCCTGCAGAGGGATGACCCCTTGCAGACCATCCAGCGGCGCATCCCGGAGAAGCCTCCGCCGCCGGAGACACCGCCTCCGCCGCAGCTCGACGTGGACATCGCGGAAACGCCGCAGCAGCAGGATCTGCGGATGGAAATGCCGAACATCGACCTATCCTTCCGCGGAACCGGGGGGGCGGTCTTCAGTGGCTACGGGGTTCAGCGCGGATCGGGCGACTCCGGCCTGATACCCTTGGTGCGGGTGGCGCCCCAGTATCCCCAGCAGGCGGCGGTGCAGGGCATCGAAGGCTGGGTGCGGGTGGGTTTCACCATCACCCCCGAGGGGACGGTGCAGCAGCCCCGGGTGCTGGAGTCGAGTCCGCGCGGGGTTTTCGAATCGGCGGCTTTGCGGGCGATCCTGCGCTGGCGGTTTCAGCCGAAAATCGAAGGCGGCGTGGCGGTGGCGCAGCGGGCCGAGCAGATACTCACTTTCAACCTCGAAGACTGATGAACGGAGCGAGATGGATCGTTTTCGGATGCGCGCTGGCCGTGGCGCTGGGCATCGGCGTGCCGGCGGCCGGGGCGGACGAAAGCATCACCGTGGACCTGGAGAAAGAGCGGGGCCAGCTCCTGCAGGAGCGGACCTATGAGCGGCTCTTCCGGGTGCAGCGCCTGATGGAGGACGAGGATGTGGAGGGAGCGTTGCAACAACTCGACATCCTACTGCAGCAGGCGCGGGGCCATGCCTTTGATACGGCGGTGGCGCACCAGACCTACGGCAACATCCTCCTGCAACAGGGACGGGAGCGGGAGGCCCTGCGGCACTTCCTGGCGGCCCTGCGGCCCGACATCCTACCCCTGCGCTCGACCCGCAACGTGCTCTATCTCGTGACCCAGCTTAAAGCGATGGTGGAAGACTTCCGGGGTTGTCTGTATTTTTTCGGGCTTTGGGAAACGACCCTGGAAATGCCCTTGCCTCCGGAGGCTTCGGTGCTGGCCGCGACCGCCCATGTGCAGCTGGATGAATACCGCGAGGCGGTGCCGCGGGTTCGCTATGCGATCGATCATGCCTCGGAGCCGCGGGAGACATGGTATCAGTTTCTCATCGCGCTGCACTATGAGCTCCGCGACCATCGGGAGTGCATCGAAGTGCTCCAGCGGGCGGCACGGCACTGGCCGGACAACAAGGAGTACTGGAAAAACCTTTCCGCCCTGCACCAGATGCTGGAGGAGCCGGCGGAAGCGCTCTCCGCCCTGGAGATCGCGTACCGCCGTGGATTGCTCGACCGGGAGGAGGAGTACCGGACCTTGGCCCAGCTCTACGGCCACCAGGAAGTGCCGTACAAAGCGGCGCGGGCGCTGGCGGCGGGCATGGAGCGCGGCATCGTGGAGCGAACCTTCGAAAATCTTCGCGCCCTCGGCAACGCCTGGATGGCGGCGCGGGAGACGGGGCGGGCGATCGAGGCCTACGAGGCGGCCACGTCTCTGGCACCCTCGCCGGTGCTGGACCTGACTCGGGCGCAACTCCTGATTGAGCGGGAAGGGTGGGAGGAGGCGGTCCGGGCCCTGGAGGCGGTGGCGGCCGCCCCGGACTTCGAAACGGACATCTCGAACCCGGGGGCCGTGTTTCTGCTCTGGGGGCTGGCCGAGTTTGAGCGCGGGCGGCTGGAGGAGTCGGAGCAGGCCTTTCGGCGGGCTGAGAGCTATGAGCGCACCGAGGAAGAGGCGCGGGAGTGGATTCGGGCGGTGGAGGCGGAAAAAATCGGCCGCGGCCTGCTCTGAAGTGATTTTTTCGGGAGGCAACCCGTTGTTGTTCAGCTGTTTGAAATTCCGGTGAGGATATTTTTGGAGAAAAGGGGAGTTTTTTTGCCGTGTTTTTGAACGGCCACCGGAGAGCTGCGTCTATCTCTCACGAACAGAATATCTGTTCTTTCTTCGATCTGGTTTGTAGTTTGATAAGTCGGGAAAGGCGCCGCGAAAGTGGCGCCTTTTCTGTTTGCCAGCGAAACCGGCGGGGGGACCATGGCGGCCATGGCTGATTTCAGGTCTTACTGCCGGCCACCGACGCTCGATCCCGCCGAAATCCGGCTTTCCGTGGAAGAAACGCGGCACCTGGTGCAGGCGAACCGGGCCCGCCCCGGCGACACCGTAGTGGCCTTTGACGGGGAGGGCAATGAGTGGGTTTGCGGGCTGGCGGAAACGGGGCGGGATGAAGCCCGGCTGGAAGTGCGGTTTCACCAGAAGGCGCGGCCGCTTCCCTATGTGATCACTCTTGCCCAGGCACTGCCGAAGGGAAAGTACATGGAGTCGATCATCCGCAAGGCGACCGAGATCGGGGTGGCGGTGATCCAGCCGCTTGAGAGTGAGCGGACGATCGCCCAAGTGAAGGAAGGGCGCGAGGAAACCAAGCTGGAGAAGTGGCGGGCGGCGGCGGTGGAGGCGGCCAAGCAGTGCGGCAACCCCTTTTTGCCGCGGATCGAAGCACCGCGGACGGCCTCGGCCTTCATGCAGGAGCCGGGGCCGGCCTATGACCTGCGGCTGATCGCGAGCTTGCACGCCGGCGCCCGGGGACTGAAGGCGGTGTTGGAAAACCACCTGCGCGAAACCGACGGGCAGGCGCCGGCGCGGGTGGTCTGGATGGTGGGGCCGGAGGGGGATTTCACGCCTGCGGAGATGGCCTTGTCGCGGAGCTGCGGGTTTGTTCCGGTGACGCTCGGCCCGCTGGTCTTGCGGTGCGAGACGGCGGCCGTCTACGCCCTCAGCATTCTCAGCCACGAGCTGCAGCACCTGCACGCGGCGCCGCCGGCCGGTGGCTGAGGTGAGGCGCGACCGGCTCAGGCTTCGACGTTTTCCACGGTGACACGTTGCTTTTGGCCGGCGCTGGCGACGGCGCCAAAGACCATGGCAAGGCTGTGAATGTTGTCGGAGGCAACGGTCATGGGCGTGCCGCCGGTGCGGATACAGTGAAGAAATTCGCGGATGAGGCCGGCGTGCCCCCGTTCTTCCGGCGCCAAGGGGAGGGGGTCGATGGATTGCTCCTCGATGAGGGCCATGAAGGCGGGTTTCTCCGGATTTTCCCGCGGACGGCAGATGCGAATGCCGGCGCCGCCATCCCAGAGGAGAGTGCCCTCGTCGCCGAGGATGCGCCACTGCGCGAACCAATCGGTCTTGGAGCCGGTGGCGCACCAGCTCCCGCGGTAGTTGAAGACCACCCCGTCCTGCATTTCGAAGAGGGCCATCGCGGAGGCGTCGAACTGGTACCAGGAGCCGGGCGGATTGTACTCATGACAGAAGACATGGGTGGCGTTTTTCCCGCTCAGGTAGCGGGCGGAATCGAAGGTGTGGATGGCCATGTCGACGAGGAGGACATGGCGCATTTTTTCGCGGAAGCCACCGAAGCGGGGGGCGAGGTAGAAGTCGGCGTTGAAAGTGTGGGGGCGGCCGATGCGGCCCTCGCGGAGGAGCCGGAGGACGGTGCGGATGTTGGCGTTGTAGCGGCGGTTTTGGATGACGGCGTAGGTTTTGCCGGCCTGGGCGGCGGCGGCGACCATTTCGCGGGCCTTGGGCAGGGTGTCGGCGAGGGGTTTTTCGCCGAGGACATGGCAGCCGGCCCGGAGGGCGGCGAGGGTGACGGCGTGGTGGGCCTCCGGGATGGTGACATCGAAGACGGCGTCGGGCCGGAGTTGCGCGAGGGCGGCCTCGAGGTCGGTGCCGATGAAGGCCTCGCTGAGGCCGAAGTCCTCGGCGCGGCGGCGGGCGTTGGCTTCGTCGAGATCGACAAGGCCGACGACGGTGGCATCGGTGGTGGCGAGGGCTTCGAGCCAGGCGCGGCTCATGCCGCCGCAGCCGACGAGGAGAACGCGGGGAAGGTTCATGGGTGGAGCTGGTTGAAGGCGGCGACGACGGCGGCCGGGTCGGGCGCCTGGAGGACGGTCGAAACGGCCACGAGACCGCGGGCGCCGGCCCGGATGACCTCGGGGGCGTTTTCGAGGGTGATGCCCCCGATGCAGAAGAAGGGGAGGGTAGGCTGCAGCGCCGCGACCCGGCGGACCAAGTCGAGGCCGACGCTCGGGTAGTCCGGCTTGGTGGCGGTGGGGAAGACCGGCCCGACCGCGAAGTAGTCGAGAGTGCCGGGGGGGAGGGCGAGGGCGGCGCGGGCTTGGTCGAGGCTGTGGGTGGAGAGACCGAGGATGCGGCCGGGGCCGAGACTCCGCCGGGCCTCTTCGGGCGGGATGTCGTCCTGGCCGACATGGAGGCCGAGATTTGGAAAGGCGCAGGCGAGCCCGAGGTCGTCGTTGACGATGAGCGGGGGCGGCCGGGGGACAATCCTCCCCGGTTCAAAGAACGGAAGGATGCGCTCGAGGAGCCGGCGGCGCTCGGCGGGGGATTCGGATTTGGCGCGGAGCTGGATCAGGCCCGCGCCGCCGCGGAGGAGTGCCTGGCAGGTGGTTTCCCAAGAGTTGGAGCCGGGATCAGTGTACCCGGTGTCGAGCAGGGCATAGAACCGGGCCCGGGCGACCGTGGCGGGGGCGGAAGGATCGGCCATGGTGGAGCCGCCGGCGACCGGGAGCCGATCAGTCGACCCGAGGCGGGCGGATGGCTTCGCCGTTTTCCGGGGAGTCGGCGGCGGAAACGGTCCGATCCTTGGGCGGGACGACGGAGAAAGCGCGGTCCTGGCTTGGGCCGCCGGGAAGGATGCCGGTGACTTGGATTTCGATTTCGCCCACGTTTTCGAGATTGAGGTTTTCGCGCAGGACCCGTGCGATCCGCTCCTGGAGGTAGCCGGTGACGTCCTTGAGGCGCGAGTCGCGGCGAACTTTGAGATCGACCCGGGTGTGGAGGGCGCCCTTGCGGATGGAGACGCGGGCCTTGGCCCGGGCGACTTGGTCGAGATCCTGACAGCACTCCTGGATGAGCTCCTGGGCGGCCTTGCGCGAGACGAAGACCTGGCCGCCTTCGCTGGTGAAGGCGGCCAGGTTTTTCTTCGGACGGACGGCGAGGAAACCGAAAAAGACGACCAGGAGGACAAAGCCGACCAAGGCAACCGCGGCCGCGAAGATGAAGATGGGAGACATCGGGAGGAGGGGGCTGGGTCAGGTGCGCGGCGGCGGGTGGGAGATCCAGGACTCGGCCTCGTCTTCGCCGGAGGAAGCGGGGGTGGCGGAAGATTCCTTTTTGGGTTCCTGCAGTTTTATGCCCTCGACCATGACATCGACACGGGAGACGTTTTTGCCGGTCATGGCGGGGACCTGTTTGAGTACTTCGAGCTGAACCTGGTAGGCGGTTTTGGCCAGCTCGGCGCCGTACTGCATGACGAGGCGGATTTCGAAACCGTAACTGTCGTGCTCCTTGTCTTCGATGACCCTGACCCCGCGTTCGGATTCCTTGCTGCTGAAGAAACCGGTGAGGCCGTCGACAAAGCCGCCGCCGACGGAGACGACGCCGGGGACTTTGAGGGCGGCGAGGCGGACAATACTGGCGACGACATTGTGGTGGACCTTGATGTCGCCCAGGGAGGAGGATTCGTCCTGACTATCGGCGTTGGAATCTGGATGATCGGTGGACATAAGCACAACCGGAGGAGGTTATTTGAGCTCGCCGGGATTTCGACTTAAAAATTCGGCGACGAAGGCAGTGGTGGCCTTGCCTTCCCGGAAAATCGGATCGCTGACGATGGCCCGGTGGAGCGGAATGGTGGTTTTGATCCCGCGGATGATATACTCGCTGAGGGCGCGGTACATGCGGTCGAGGGCGAGGTCGCGGGTGGAGGCGTAGGCAATGAGCTTGCCGATCATGCTGTCGTAATGGGGGGGGATGGCATAGCCGCCGTAGACATGGGAATCGACCCGCACGCCGTGGCCGCCGGGGGCGTAGTAGAGATCGATGAGGCCGGGGCAGGGGGTGAAGTTGCGGGCGGGATCCTCGGCGTTGATCCGGCATTCGATGGCGTGCCGGGTGAAAGTAATGCGCTTCTGCTCGAGATTGAGCTTTTCGCCGGCGGCGATGCGGATTTGCTCCTTGATCAAATCGATGCCGGTGACCTCCTCGGTGACGGGGTGTTCGACCTGGATGCGGGTGTTCATCTCCAGGAAGAAGTAGTTGCCCTTTTCATCGACGATGAACTCGATGGTGCCGGCATTTTCGTACTTGGCGGCGACGGCGGCCTTGATGGCGGCGCGCCCCATGCGTTTGCGCAGGTCGGGAGTGACAAAAGGGGAAGGGGCTTCCTCGATGAGCTTCTGGTGGCGGCGCTGGACGGAGCAGTCGCGTTCTCCGAGGTGGAGGGTTTTGCCGTGGCTGTCGGCCAGAATCTGGAACTCGATATGGCGGGGATTCTGGATGTATTTTTCGACGTAAACGGCGCCATTGCCGAAGGCTTTCTCGGCTTCGTTGCGGGCGGTGTGAAACTCCTTGGCGAAGCTGACATCGTTGTGGGCGATGCGCATGCCGCGGCCGCCGCCGCCGGCGACGGCCTTGATGATGACGGGATAGCCGATGGACTTGGCGGTCTTGACCGCCTCGGCTTCGGTGGTGACGGGGCCGTCACTGCCCTCGACCACGGGTACGCCGGCTTTCTTGACAGTGTCCTTGGCGACGGCCTTGTCGCCCATCATGCGGATGCTGGAGGACTTGGGGCCGATGAAGCGGATGTTGCAGGATTCGCACTGCTCGGCGAAGTCGGCGTTTTCCGAAAGAAAGCCATACCCCGGGTGGATGGCGTCGACATCGGCCAGCTCGGCGGCGCTGAGGATGCGGTCGGCCTTGAGGTAGCTGTCCGAGCTCGGGGCGGGACCGATGCAGATGGCTTCGTCGGCGAGCTGGACGTGGAGGGATTCGACGTCGGCCTCGGAGTAGACGGCGAGCGTCTTGATGCCGAGCTCGCGGCAGGCACGGACGATGCGGAGAGCGATTTCCCCGCGGTTGGCGATGAGGATTTTTTGCATGCGGCGGGGCCGAGGGTTTTCAGCCGGCCTTGATTTTGAAAAGGCGTTGGCCGAATTCGACGGGCTGGCCGTTTTCCACCAGGATTTCGAGAATGGTGCCGCGTTTGTCGGCGGGGATCTCGTTCATTATTTTCATCGCCTCGATGATGCAGACGATGGAGTTTTCCTCGACCAGCTGGTTGACGTCGCAGAACGGAGGTGTCTCCGGGCCGGGGGCGCGGTAGAACGTTCCGACCATCGGGCTGGTGATGTAATCGACTCCGATCTCTTCGGACGGGGTCGCCGACGGTGCGGGCTCGGAGGGGGCGGCCGGCGGGGGGAGCGCCGGAGCCGGGCTGGAAACGGCCACGGGAGCGCCGGCGGGGCCGCGGCGGATGCGCAGCTTGAAGCCCTGTTCCTCGACCGAGAACTCGGTCAGGTCGGAGCGTTTCATCAGGTCGATGATCTGTTTGATTTCTTTGAGGTCCAAGGGTTTCTCCTCGTTGAAGTAGCTTTGGAAGGTAGGCCAGGACCTTGGGCGGGCGACCGGGTCAAGGCAATGGAAAAGCTTGGCCGGGGAAACGTAGCCAACTCAACTCACGGTGACCTGGAGACCGGTGCGGGAGACGGAGAAATCGACGAAGCGGGCGAGCGGATTGGGCGGATCGGCTTCGAGGCGGCGCCGGATTGCATGGGCGGCGGCGGGATCGCGGGCGGCCATGAAGAGGTAACCGCCTCCACCGGCGCCGAGGAGCTTGCAGGCTTCCAGTCCGGGGCCGCAGGCGGTGATCATGCGCTCGATCCGCGGGGAAGTGGTGCCGGCGTCGAGGCGGCGGTTGCAGCGCCAGGAGCGGGCGATGCAGCGATTGAGTTCCCCGGCATCTCCGAGCTGGATGGCGCGATGGATTTGGTGGGCGTTGGAGCGGATGTCCTCGAGGAGGCGGAATGTTTCGCAGCGGCCGAGAAACATGTCGTGCACGATCTGCTGGAGGATGCCTTTGGCGAGGCGTGTGATGCCGGTGTAGTAGAGCAGGAAGCGGGAGCCGCCGGCCTCTGGCTCGAAGAGGGTTTCCGGCAGGTAGCGGACGATGGGGTGCTGGGAGAGGCCGGGCTGGGTTTCGATGAGCTTGATGCCGGGGAAGAGGGCGCCGGCCTGATCCTGCCAGCCGCCGCCGGTGGTGAGGAGTTGCTCCATGGTGAGAACCTTGCGGTAAAGTGCGATCGTATCCCATCCGAGTCCGCAGGCGCGGTTGAGAGCGGCGAGCAGGGTGGCTGCGAGGATGCTGCTGGTGCCCAGGCCGGAGCCTTTGGGAACGGCGCAGAGGAGGGATAGTTCGAGACCGCCCCCGAGTTGCTGAAGAAGTTTGCGCAGGGTACAGGGCGGGCGGTCACGGGCAAAGTCGGGGTGAAAACCGGCCAAAGCTAGGGCTGCTTTGGGCAGGCTGAAGCCGGAATGGGGGTCTCGGAAGCCGGCCAGGGTTTGGAAGTCGAGAATGGTTTCGGACGACCCCAGATCGATCGAGCGGATGCGCAGGCAGGGAGTGGAGACCGGGCGGACAAAAACCTGAATCGGTGGCTGCCCGTTGAGGTTGACCGCAAGGTTGAGCACGGCGCCCCCGTGCTCGAAGCAATAAGGCGGGGTGTCCGTCCAGCCGCCGGCCAGATCGAGGCGGACGGGGCTTCGCGCCCAGACAATCTGGTCTGCCTTGAGTTTTAGGACGGGACTGACGCGGTCGTTGCCACTGCCATTGAGGATGGCTTCGCGCAGGGTTTGGAACCCGTGGTTGATATAGGTGGATTGGCGGCGGCCGGAGGTGACCCGGGAAAGGAGAAAGAGCAGTCGCGACCGGTCCTGCGCCTGGGAGGCGGCGGTGAGGATGGTGGAGGAGCGGCGGAGCAGCAGCCTTTTCAGTCCGGGTGCCTGGTCTCGGCAATAGCGGGCCAGGGCGTCGAGATCCCGGGTGTCGGGGGTGAGTTGCCGTCCGTGCCCGAGGCCATCGAGGATGTGCCGGAGGTAAGTGGATGCGCAGGCCTGGCGGTGATCGTAATAGCGGTCGAAATCGACCCGGGACGGGATTTCCGCCGCGGAAATCCTTGCTGCGGAAAGCCAGCGCTCAATCCAGGCCTGCGAAGGCGAGGGCGCGGTGAAGCCGTCAATCCAATCCTGGGTCAGGCCATCCGACGGGACCAACGGGTAGATGGGAAGGGTGAAGACATCGTCATCCTGCCAGGAATCCAGCGCTTTGCGCGCCTCCAGCCAGCGTGTCGCGGGCTGGCCGCAGATGAGGGCGCCCTGCCGCGGGCTTCCCCGGAAGGTGTCGTCGAGGTGGTAGGCGCGGATCACATGACCGGCATCCTTGATGGGGAGGGTGTCCAGGCACAGGAACCGCGGGAGTGAGTGCAGTTGGTGGTCCGGAGGCAGGCCGGTGACGAGGTTGTGCCCGGCGAGAGCGACTGGCCGGCCGGCACAGGAATCCAGCCAGACAAAAGGGATCTCCGTGCCCGAGGAGGCATGGCCTTCCGAGTGGATGAAATAACGGTGTGCCTGCCCCGGCGCCTGCCGCGCAATCTCCCCCACGGCCTCGAAGAGCTGGCGGCTCGTGCCGAGATGGACAAAGCGGGCCCGGTGCAGGGGAAGCACAGAACGGCCGAGGCTGGTCCAGCCTTTGAAGAGGCGGGAGCTTGGGGGCTTGGCATCCTGGCCCAGGTGAGGGCCGAGTTCGGAATAGAGATCGAGAGTCCGGGGCAGACCATCCTTGGTGGCAAAGGAGCGGCGGGCATCATCCCAACCGCAAAGCCGGAAGAGGAAAGCGAGCGCTGAGGAGGAGAAAAACCAGAGGCCGGTGTCGACGAAGCACTCTTGGTCACGGAGGCGGCGGTGAATTTCGCCTGGATCGGGTTTTTGGAGAAAGGAAGCGACCGGCCGGGGCTCTCGTTCGGTCAGGCCGTTGCCCTGAGAGGAGAAAAAGACGCCGAAGTGGGCCGCGGTTTCCGGAGAAACCCGCATGCCGATGCCTGTGATGTCGGAGGTGAGCGGGGGAATGTCCTGGGGGTTGAAGTCCAGCCAGACATCGCCGGATGCGAGGAGCAGCCGGCAGGCGGGGCCGGCCTCTTCCAGAGCGCGTTGATAGCGGGGGATTTGGTGCCCGGCCAGGACTTGGCCGAAAGTCTGGGGATGGTCGTGGCCGAGATTCGGAAGCGGGAGGAGGGCTTTCCCGAGGGCTGCATAGGCCGGCAGGCGGCGACTCTCTCCGCCCGCGTGCAGAACAAGCCGCTGGGGACCTTGGCCCAGCCAGGCGACGGGTCCCTCCGGACACGCATCCTGGCCGAAGTCGAGCCAGGCCCGCCAGAGAAGGTGGACGGTACCTCCGCCCGAGCCGAGGCGCCGGCCCGGTGGATCGGCGGCGAAAAAGGCGGGTGAATGAATGGAGGGGGCAAGGGCTTGCCGCCAGGGATGCCGCGGCTCCTGGGCGGCCAGCCAGGCAGCGGCTGCTGGAGGCAGGGTGACGAGGGTTTCCGGCATGGTGCGGCCTCCGGTTTTCTTCGCGCGTCCGGGAAAAGCAAACCGGAAAGGCCGGCCCGGGGGCGGGGCCGGCCGCGGCCGCGGATGCGGTGGAGGGGCGCAGGCCAGCAGTTTGGCTAATGGCGAACCGGGAAAGGGCTAACATCGAAAAAAAGTCTCCAAAAAGGCTTGATCCGGGTCGGGCGATCTTCAGGTTGATCCTTCCCGATGGTTCCTGGTGGCCGACAAACGGTCGAGAGTCTCGGGACGTTCTTCGAAAATTTCCAAAAAACTTTTCCGGAAGGCTTGACTTGGCGGCCGCGATGTGGCTTAGTCGAAAGCTTTCCCAAAAACAATTTGGTTCTTTGAAATTTACTTTGTGCGATTGATCGGACCCCGATTAATCAAATCCTTTAAACAAGGTGGCAGGCGAAAGCCTGTCTTCCAGTAGTCATTGAATCCCAGAGATTCATAGGCTCTCTTTCGGAGAGTTTGATCCTGGCTCAGAATGAACGCTGGCGGCGTGGTTAAGACATGCAAGTCGAACGGGATCT
>REEB01000097.1 GCA_007695295.1 Puniceicoccaceae bacterium | reverse complement strand
GTGCGCAAGTCGTCGATTGGCAATGGCTAGGTTGCTGGATGGGGTGTCCCGCGGCCCGTCGTAATCGTAATCCTGCTCGTAATCTTGATCGGCTGTTCGAGTGCTGGTGACTGTAATGACGAATCATCGGGGTACGGCGCTGGACCTGCGAAAGAATGGGGGAATGGGATTGCGATTACGATTACGATTACGATTAGGATTAGGATTACGGGTATGGACAGGGTGTCCCACTGTTGAACTCAGGGTCCGGCTGGCCCGCCTGATACCGGTCCGGGCCTGGTCCGGCGGAAACGGGAAACCGCCTGCGGACCGGAGCGATCCGTAGTTGGAAAAGACTTACGATCCGGCCGGATCCGACGGTCCGAAGAGGGTGAGCTGGCCGGGATCCTCGATGGTGCGGAGCAGTTTGTGGAGAAACGACGGGCGGTGCCAGGGAGACGGTCCATGCCGGACAATCGACTCGCGATGGGAGGGAGTGCCGTAGCCTTTGTGGTTTGCGAATCCGTAGTCGGGCGCTTGACCGTCGAGCTGCACCATTAGGCGGTCGCGGGTTTCCTTGGCCACGATGGAAGCGAGGGCGATGGTGAGGGAAAGGGCGTCCCCGTCGACCACGCCCTGGTGCTTGAAGCCGAGACCCCGCAGCGGCCGGCCGTCGACGAGGATGGTGTAAGCTTCGAGAAACCGGGGTGCATTGGCCGGAGCGGTGGGGCGGGCGGAGGCGAAGAGCGGATCGGGCGGGCGCGGGTCGAGTCCGGCGAGGCGGGCGACCCTGAGGAGCGCGCGACGCATGGCGAGGGTGGTGGCGCCGACGATGTTGTGGGTTTCGATCTCCTCGATCTCACCCACGCCGGTGGCATAGACGACCTCGCCGCGCTCGGCGAGCGGCCGAAGCAGGCCGAGGAGACGGGCCCGCCGGGCTGGGCTCAGTGCTTTGGAGTCGTCGATCCCGGAGGCGTGTCGGCGGCACCAGGAGCCGCGGAGAAAGGCTTCGCCGGCGAGCAGGGCGCAGGCAACGACTGGTCCGGCGAAAGCCCCGCGGCCGGCTTCGTCCACCCCGATGATACCGGGGCCGCCACGAAGGCGGTCGAGGTCGAAGCCGCGGAGGCGGCGGCGTTGTTTCGGGGCGGACTCGACCTCGGCCATCGGATTACCGGAAAGGAGTGCGGGCCTTCGGAGGCGGGAGCGGGAGTTCGTCCAGCTTGCCGGCCGCGGAAACGACTTCGTAGGCGGTTCGGAAGTGGAGTTTGGCGATCTCACGGAGGGCGGAGGTTCCGTGCCGTTCGATGATCTGTCGCGCTTCCGCGGATACCTTGGGACCGGCGCCCTTGGTGAGTTCAATGTCGAAGCGCTTGGACAACGCCTTCATGCGGCGGACGTACTCGGCACGGGCGACCACGGAAGCGGCCGCGACGACAGGGTCCTCTTCCGCCCGGGTGCGCATGCGCAGGTCGAAAGCGGCATCCTTGAAATAACGGCCGACAAGGTTTTGCTTGCTGAACTGGTCGAGCAAACCCCAGGGTGCCTTCCGTTTGGCAAGGGCCTCTTCGAGCGACTTGGCGTGGAGCCAGGCGAGGAAGAGATTGAGGTTGGCGCGGGGCCGGGCCATGAGCTCGTTGTATTTCGGCATCGAGCAGGTGGCGCAGGCGACGGCGGTGTCCTTGGTGTCCCGGATGAGCTTGTCCAGCTTGAGGATCTCGTTGTCGCCGATTTTTTTGCTGTCGCGGATGCCGGCCTTGAGCCAAGCCTCGACCTGGGGTCGGTCGGCGACGACGCAGGCGGTGACGAGGGGGCCGAAAAAGTCGCCCTTGCCGCTCTCGTCGAGGCCGGCGTGCAGCTCGAACCACTCGGGGTGGTGGACCTCGTCGTAGCCGAGGCGGGGGTCGCCGGTGATCTCGGGCTCAAGCACGTGGGTGATGAACTCCTCGGTGCCCCGGCCCTGGATGACGCCCTTGCCGCTGGTGTAGACGACGATGTTGACCTCCGGCCCGCGGTAGCCGAAGCGGGCGTAGGGCGGCTGGTGGTGTTCCCAGAGTCGGCGTTCGCACCAAGCCCGCAGTTTCTCCTGTTGGGCGTCGTCGAGGACGATGGTGTAGGAGGTGAGGGCCCTCGGTTTTTCCGGCTCCGGGGTTTTCTTCATGGGCGCATCCCTAACGGCCGGGATGGGTGGATGCACGCTGAAAACTCGGGCTTGGAGTCATGTGCGGGCGGCTCTGGACCTTCACGCGGATGCATTGGAGGGGCTGGGCTGGGCCGGGAGGACGAGGCGGAAAGTGGTGCCTGCGGGCCCGGAATTGATCAGCCGAAGGTCGCCGCCGGCCTGACGGGCGAGTTGGCGGGCGATGCTGAGGCCGAGGCCGGCGCCGTGGGGCTTGGTGCTGTGCCCGGGCTGGAAGAGTCTCTCCCGGACCTGTGGTTCGATGCCGGGGCCATGGTCCCGGACTGTGAAGTGCCAATGCTCCGCGAGGGCATTGATCCGAAGGCCGATTTCCGTACCGGGGCCGGCGGCCTCGCGGGCGTTTTCAATGAGGGTTTCAAGAATGAGCAGCGCATGGTTCGCGCGGAGGTTGTCGATTGTCGATGTGCCAGAAATCTGGATACGAAGCGGCAGGGATCCGGACTCGGGCAAAGGGAGGCGCCGAAGGGTTTCGCCAAAGTCCTCCGCGGTCCATTCGAAGCCAAGGCCGTGATGGACATCCTGGAGGATGCCGAGGGTGCGGTTGACCATGGCTTCGAGGCGCTGGGCGCCTTGCCGGGCGAGGCGGAGCAGCTCCCGGGTTTCGGTGGAGTCGTGGGCCGGATTCTCGAGGGAGGCGAGCAGGCCGTGGACGGGACTTTTTATCCCGTGGAGAAGATGAGCGGTCAGGCTGCCGATGGCGGCGTTGCGGGAGGCTTCGGAGAGTTCCCGGGAGGATTGTTCGAGCAGCCCGTGGCTCTTGCGAAGGCGGCTGTAGGACCAGTGGAGGAGGCCGGCGAGGAGCAGGCCGGCGGCCAAGAGCAGGCTGCCGACCAGCAGAACGAGGCTCCGATCGAGGCGGTGAAGCCGTTCCCGCATCGACCAGCCTTCGGAGAGGAAGCGGATGGCCCCGGGCCCTTCGCCGGCGGTGAAAGGAAGGGTGATCTCGACCAAGGGCAGGAAGGGATGGGATTCGGCCTCGATGCGGAGTGGAAAACCGAAGAGGTCGGCGGCATCGGCGCGGCGGATGAAGCGGACCAGAAACGGACGCTGCTCGAGGGCGGCGCGGTCGGCCGGGGCCAGGGGAGGCAGGAGCAGGGTCACAGGCAGGCTTTCGAGAGGATGGGGACCTTTGGCGTAAAGGCCGGCGCCCACAATGCCGGGCCGGCCGGAAGCTTCGAGAAGAATGGAAACCGGGTCGCCTTCGTGAAACGGGTCCGCGCGGGCTTGGTTGACGAGGGCGAGCATGGCCTCGCCTTCGGCGGCCAGAATGGCCTCGTGGAGCTGGCCGCGCAGCAGCAGGGCAAGGGCGGAGGTCATCACTGCAAGCAGCCCGAAGGCGAGGGCGAAGACCAAACCGGCCGGCGGCGGGCGATGGGATTTCACCACGTGCGTTCGAGGCCGAGCATCCATCGGCGATCGGTGTAGGAGCTGTTGGGGGTGTCGCCACGGGTGCGCTCCCATTCACAGGAAGCGGTGGCCGTGAGGGAGGCGGTGAGGCGTTTGGAGAGCTGCCCGCGGACGGAGGATTCACTGCGGCGGCGGGTTTCCTCGCCGGCCGTCCGGTTGGGCCACTTTTGTTTCGTTCGGGCAGTCTCCAATTCCCAGGAGAACGTTTCGAACTCTTGATCGAGGAAGAAGCGGCCACCGAAACGGCGGGCGCGGTCGTAGCCCTCCTGGCCATCGGACTGTCGGCGCACGAGCAGGCTGAGGCGGGCGTTGAGGCGGCCCGTTTCGCGCCACCGGCGGCTGGCGGTGGCTTCGAGTTCGGTCAGCTGGAGGCGGAGGGGCTCGCCTGGCAGGAGGGTGCCATCGAGACTCCGGGCGAAGCGGTGGGGAAACTCACGCAGCCGAAGACGCGGCTCAAGGTAAAGGCGGAGCGCTCCCGGAGGGAGCAGTGCGATCCTTGCGGAAGCGCGGGCTTCGCGGCCACGGAAAAGCCGCTCGCGGTAGCCGTCCTCCCGGGCATGGAGCGAGAAGCGCACCTCGCGCTCCCCGGGCAGGCGCAGTTCGGCGCGGGCGCTGCTTTCCACGAGGTGGCCCCGGACCCGGGCGATGACGGGAAGCCCGAGCTCCGGGGACAAGTCGAGGACTTGGTCGAGGTAAATCCAGGTGAGGGAGAAGGCCACCCGGCGCTCGGCGGCCGGCGGACGCCATTCCCCTTGGGCGAGAAAGAGGAGATCGCGTTCGACCGGATCGGCGGCGGTGAAGTGGTCCACCTGGCCGCTGAAAAAGACGTGTCCGGGACCGGGAAACTCGAGGGTGGGCCAGAGAAACCATTCCCCCTCAATCCGGTGCACCGTCGAACCTGCCGGATCGACGGCGGAAAGGCGGTAATTAGTCCTGTATCCGAAACTGGATGACAACTTGAGTTCGCGGCTCCAGGCGGGCAGGGTGGGCAGGGCGAGGAGGGCTTCGAGGTCGGCGAGATCATCGGGCAGGGCTTCGGACGTGGCCGCCGCGGTCGTGGCCGGACCGGAGCAGAGGAAGAGCGCGAGCAGGATCGGAAAGAGCGTGCCGACCGAAAGTGAAAAGACCCGCCCGCGGCCGCGGACGGGTTTGGAAAGAGAGGACTGGCGGTCCGGCCGGATCACCCGCGGGGGCGACGGCGTTCATCGCGGATATCCCGGACGCGTTCGCGTACCTCCCGCTGGAGTTCGCGCTGGGCCTCGAGGCGCTCGCGGTGTTCTTCGCGCAGCTCGGCGAGTCGGGCGCGGCGTTCCTCCGCGGAGGCATCCTTGAGGCTTTCGAGCAAGGCCCGCTGCTCGGCGATCATGGCGGCGCGCTCGGCGCGGAAGTGATCGAGGAGATTCTGGATTTGGCCGGGCAGATCGCGTTCGCGGGGAGATTCGGGGCGATCCGTTGGCACCTCGGTCTGGCCGATGGCCTCGCGAATGGTTTTGGCGCGCTCGAGTTGGGCGGCGATGCGCTCGGCCTGGGCCGCCTCGAGAGCGGCAAGGGCGGCGCGGCGTTCCTCATGGGAGGCTTCCTGGAGTCTGGTGAGGAGATCGCGGCGTTCGGCGAGGAGGGCATCCTGCTCAAGCCGGTAACTGCGGATGACGGATTGAAGCTCCTCACCGATAGAGGCGACGGCTTCGGGGCGTTCGGGTGATTCGGGCCGGTTCTGCTCGTTTTCGGAGGTGGGGTCAGTATCCCCGGCTGGGCGGGTGTCGGCAAAGGCGGCTCCGGCGGCGGAGAGAACAAAAGCGGCGAGAGTGATGCGGAAGAAAGTGAGCAGGCTTTTCATGGTCGGCATGTTGTTCAGGTTTGCGTCCTCTGTCGCAGGTGGGATGCCAGCCAGGCTCGAGATTGCATAACCATCTGATTGCCAGTTGCTAGAATATTACTCACTCGATTGTTGGAGGGTTTGCTGCACTGGACAACCTGGTGAGTTGCACCCGGGTTTCCGGAGGAATCGGGGACTATTCCCCGTTTTTGCGGGGTCGGTTTTCAAGGCGGTAGCGGAGGTAGTCGCGGCTGACGCCCAGGCGGCGGGCGGCTTTGGAAACGTTTCCCGAGCTTTCGCGGAGTGCAAGTTCAATCAGTTGACGAATGGCGCGCTCGAGGCTGAAGCCGGCTTGGGGGAGTTGGAAATCGGGGGCAAGCCAGTCGGGGAAAGGGAGCTGTTGGTCGGGCTGATCGGAGGCGGGATCGGCGAGGTTTTCGAGGGTCAGTTCGGGGGCGTCCTCGAAGATGATGGAGCGTTCCAGCTCATGGGCGAGTTCCCGGATGTTGCCGGGCCACGGGTGGGAAAGGAGCTTGCGGCGGGCGGCGGCGGAAAAGGGGCGCTTTTTCTGTCCGTATTTGCGGAAGAGAGCGGCGGCGAGGCGTTCGGCGAGGGGGAGAAGGTCATTGCGGCGCTCGCGCAACGGGGGGAGCTGGATGCGGAGGAGGTCGAGCCGCTGGTAGAGATCGCCGCGAAACCGTCCTTCGGTGGCCTCGGCGCGGAGATCGACATTGGCGGCGGCGATGAGGCGGAAATTGACGGGCCGCGGCCGGTTGCCACCGAGGCGGCGGATGCGGCGGTCCTCGACGGCATCGAGGACCTTGGCTTGGACTGGGAGGGGCAGGCTGGCGATTTCGTCGAGGAAAAGGGTGCCGCCCTCGGCGGCCTCGAACAAGCCGATGCGGACGGAGCGGGCATCGGTGAAGGCGCCTTTTTCGTGGCCGAAGAGTTCGGATTCGGCGAGGTTTTCGGGGAGGGCGGAGCAGTTGACCTCGATGAGGGGTCCGGAAGCGCGGGGGCCTTCGTGGTGAAGCCAGCGGGCGATGGTGGTCTTGCCGGTGCCGGTTTCTCCTTCGATGAGAACGGGGGGGAGGGCCTCACCGAGGGAGCGGTCGGCGGCGAGGATTTTATCCAGCCGGGCACGGATGCCGGCGAGGCCGTCGCCGAAAAAGAGGGAGGCGCCCTGGCGGCTCTGGGTGGAGCGGGTGAAGGCCTCGCTGCGGCGGAGGCGTTCGGTTTCGTGGACGCGCTCTAAAACGATCGGAAGTTGGTCGAGGTCGAACGGTTTGGCGAGGAAGTCGGCGGCGCCGGCCTTCATGGCTTCGACGGCGACGGCGATCCCGCCTTCCCCGGTCATGACGACGGTGGGGAGGCTTTGCAGGAGGGTGGAGTCGCGCAGCAGATCGAGTCCGTGGCCATCGGGGAGATTAAGATCGAGCAGGAGCCCGTCGAAGACGGATCCGCCGAGTTCGCGGCGGGCTTCGGCGAGAGAGCGGGCGAGGGTGGGGGCGAAACCCTGGGAACGGCAGTAGGCCTGGAGGCGTTTGCCGAGCAGGGGATCGTCTTCGACGATAAGCAGACGAAAGGCTTCGACTGGGGCGGAGGGCTGGGAAGGGGCTGCGGTCACGTTAAAGGGGTTTCCATCGGCCCAAACCGGATTCTGTCAAACGTCTTTGCCGGATCCGGCTGGTCCGGGATTCCCGGGGAGGAGGAGAACGGTGGCCTCATGGAGACGGCGGTTGGGCAGGACGAACTCGCCCTCGCTGCCGCGGACGACGGTGAGAGTGGAGTCGATCCGGATGATCGTGCCCTCCACTCCGGGGAGCCGGATTTGCTGGCCGGGGCGGTAGGTGGCGGTGAGGAAGCCGCGGGCGAGCAGGCTCTCGGCCAGGCGCCGGGCACTGAAGGCGAAGATGAGCCCGCTGGCCAGGCCAGCGAAAAGGAGCACCCCGAGTCCTCCGAGTAGGATGGTGGTGGAGGCGAAGCCAAGGTAGTCGAGGGTCACCACGAGGGCGAGGAGGAGCACCGATAGCCGGGCGCCAGCTCCGAACAGATCGGGTGCGGGCAGACCGAGAAGGCGTGCGCCGGCGATCGAAGCGGTGCGGGCCAGGCCGGCCAGCAACAGGCCCAGCAGGAGCAGCACCGCGGCGACCAGGAGGTGGGGCAGGAAGCCGGCCACGGTGGTGAGGAAACGGGCGGCCGCTTCCAGTCCCATTCGGTCAAAAGCGAGGACGAAGGCGGTGTAGAATATGACAAGGTAGAGGACCCAGCCCACCGCCACGCTGGGGCGGCCCGGGAGTTCGCGGCGCTCCAGGTAGCTTTTGATCCCGATTCGGTCGGCGAACACGTCCAGTCCGATCGCCCGGAGCAGTCGGGTCGAGAAATGCCGAAGCACGACGGCGAGCAGCCAGCCGATGAGGATGGTGAGCAGTCCGAAGACGACGGCCTCGCCATGGTTGGCAAGGAAGGCTGAGGTGCCGTCGAGGACACGGCCGAGGAGCTCGGACGGGATGCCGGTGAGGGAATCGCGGGAGGGGGCCGTTTC
Organism: Puniceicoccaceae bacterium; assembly: GCA_007695295.1. Lineage (GTDB taxonomy): Bacteria > Verrucomicrobiota > Verrucomicrobiia > Opitutales > Opitutaceae > REEB01. The sequence goes on along the minus strand of REEB01000097.1, from coordinate 39,130 downwards.
GATGGGTGCGTTCATGATGGTGGTGAAAAAAGGCGCCGGAGGTGTGCGAGTGGTTTGGCGAAGCGGGTTTCGAGGGCGGCGAGGCGACGGTCGATCATGGCCTCGGAGCGCGCCGACCAGTCATCGGTGCGTTCATCGATGGTTTTCAGCACCCGCCCGGTGCGGCCGGCGCGGACGCTGACGAAGTCCATCGCGCTGGCCAGGCCGGTCTGGGGGTCGAGGTCGTTGCGCAATTGCAGGAGGACTGCGCGGGGCGAGCTGGAGCCTTCCTCGCGGAGGCCGATGAGGGTGAAAAGCACGACGATCTGGAGGGCGCCGGAGAGGAGGAAGAGGGCGTGGAGGTTGTTGACGGTCCAACGCCCGGTCTGCATCTGCCACCCCTCGGTCAGGCTGAGGAAAACCCCGCCGAGGATGGGGGCGACCGCCACGGCCAGGCCGATCGACATATTGAAGGCCGCGATGTAGAAGGACCGGCCCTTTTCCGGGGAGAGTTTGATCAGGATGTTGACGTGGGCCAGCATGAGCGCGGCAAAAAAGGCGCCCGAGGCGATGTGGGCCAGGACGAGGGCGTGGTAGTAGGCGCCCTCCTGGGCCACCACCCAGATCAAGGGGATGAGGGCATGGGCGAAGCCCGCCACCAGCAGGATGGGTCGGTTGCCCATTTCGTCCGCGATCGGCCCCCAGAAACGGAGCATGAAGAGCGAAGCAAGGGTGGCGAAAGTGATCAGCCAAGTGATGGTGCCGAAATCCACCTGGAGGTTTTCGATCATGTAGACCGCGTAAAACGGACCCGCCATCTGGGTGACAAACATGAAGAGGGCCACATAGACGATGAGCGCCCGGAAATTGCCGTCGCGAAAGGGCGAGAAGAGGGCTGCCCGGGTCACTCCGCCTGCAGGCGGCGTTTGGCCGGACTTGGGGTCGTGCACCCGGTAGAGGAAGTAGGAGGCGATCAGGCCGAGCACGATGCCGATGGAGAAGAGAATCACGTAGCCGGTGGGGCTTTCCCGGCCGAATTGCGCCTCGCTGAAGTTGAGAAAGGCGCCTCCGGCCAGGATCACGACCATGCCGGCGGCCGCGCAGACGATGTTGCGCCGCGCGAAAAAACGACCGCGGATGTCGCTGGGGATGATGTCGCTCATCCAGCCCAGCCAAGCCACCCCGGAGATCGACCCGAGCAGGCAGGAAGCCCCCACCAGCAGCACCAGCAGCCAGATGCGCGGATCGGCCACCTCTCCGAAGACCAGAAACGGCAGGCCGAGGATGGGCAGCCAGAGAAGGCGGGCCGCCGTGACGCATATGAGGCAGAGCACGCGGCGGCGGCCGTAGCGTTCGACGATGATCGAGCCGATGATCTGGGCCATATTGGCCGAGACCGGCATCGCCGCCAGCAGGCCGACCTGAAGCGCGTTGGCCTCCAGCACATTGAGGGCAAAGCCGACGAGAAAGATCCCTCCGCAGAGGGAGGCCATCATGGTCGCGAAAGCCCCGTCGTAGATCGACATGCGAAGGGCGACTTCGGTTTCCCTGGGAACAGTCACGAAGCTTTACTGTGGTGATTCTCGCCGGTCAGGCAAGAAGGCATCCGAAAAGTGGGCCTGCCGGAGGGTCGGCGTAGTATGGATTCAACTACGGGGAAGTTACTCGGATCCGTTGGTGCGGGCGGACGGGCCGAGGGTCTCGATCCACCGGAGCACTTCCTCGGCCGTGATCTCCGGGGTGGCGATGACGCGCCCGCCCATCGCTTCGATCCGCCGGGCGCCCTCGGGCTCAAAGGCGCGGATGACGGCCCGCTGTGCCCGTTCCGGCCCGAGGTGGCGCAGCAGGCCTTCGGCATCGGTGGGCCGCCGCATGGACGACAGGATGAGGCGGGCCTCGCGCGCATGGGCCAGCTCAAGGGTGCGGTAGTCCGAGCCGTCGCCGCGCAAGCAGGAGATGCCCGCGCGCCGCAGGCGGGCGATAACGTTGGGGTCGTCATCGACCACGAGGACGCGCATCCCGGCATCAAGGAGCGGCTTGATGATGCGCGGCCCGGCGGTGCCGTAGCCGAGCATGAGGGCGTGATCGCGGAAGTTTTCCTCCTGTCGCCGGCGCCAGCGCAGCGGATGAATCCGCATCAACCGCCAGGTGACCCGGTCGGTCGCGATCAGCGGAGTGAGCGTCATGGTGCCGACGGTGATGAGGGCGATCATGGAGAAGACCTCCGGCGTGATGATGCCGGCGACCATTCCGGAGAGGCCGACGATGAGAGAGAATTCGCTGGTCTGGGCAAGCAGCAGGCCGGACTCGATGGAGGCGCGGGATGACATCCCGGTCGCTTCCGCCACCGCCGCCACCAGCGGCGGGGTTACGAGGATGAGGAAAAGGATGAAGACCCCGGTTTGGAAGAGCAGTTCGGGCGGTGGCAGCACGATCAGGACTCCGAGGACGGTGAAGAAGAGGGCGAGGAAAAAGTCGGCCAGCGAGTTGAGCAAGCCCCGGACCAGACCGCTCATGGGAAAGCCGGAGAGGGCGAAACCCGCGAAAAAGGCGCCCGCGATCAGCGGCAGCTCGAGAAAATGGGCCAACCCCATGAAAATGAAGAGCAGTGAGAGCACCGCCAGCAGAAGTTCCTCCTCGCCCGGGTGTAGTCGTTTCAGGAATACGGGAATGACCCAGCGGAGAAGGGCGAAAGCGGCCACGGCGAGGCCGAGGGTCATGGCGAGCCCGAGGCCCAGGTCCAGCACGGTGTCGCCGATCCGGGCCAGGCCCACGATGATCAGGATCATGAAGAGGTCCTGCAGCAGGAGCACGCCGGTGACGACCCGGCCGAACGGCTCGAACATCTGCTGGTGCCGCTTGAGGTGGCGCAGAACCACCAGGGTGGAGCTGGCGGAGAGGGCGAAGGCGATGAAGAGGGCGGTCTGCCAGCCATGGCCGAGGGCGAGGGCGAGGCCAAAGCCGAGTGCCCCGATGGTGAAAAACTGGACCACCCCGATCCAGATCACGGGCCGGGTGCGGTGGCCGATGCGGCGTGGATTCAGCTCCACTCCGGCGACGAAGACGAGAAAAGCCAGGCCCAGCTCGAGCGTGTCGAAGAGGATGCGCTCGTCGGGGACGATGCCCAAGGGCGCCAGCAGCATGCCGGCAATGAGCAGCAGGGGGAGGGAGGGCAGCCGCGTCAACCAGGCGAGCCCGTAGGCGGCGGCGGCGGCCAGGAGAATGAGGGTAAAGCCGATCATGACGGTTCCAGGCGGCCTTCCCGGAGGAGTTGGTTCTGGCGGCGGATCCCGTCGAACTTCGGTGTCATGAGGTAATCCGCACCGAGGTCGACCAGATCCTGGACCAGGGAAAGGTCGAAGGCGTGAATGGCGCAGGGTACCCCGAACTCCTTGCAACGGTAGGTGAGCAGGTAGTTGGTTTCCTCGATCTGGAGGGCGGAAATGAGGGCGCGCGCCCGCTCGAGGCCGGCGGCTTCGAGGACGGAGGCGTAGTCGACATTGCCAAGCAGGGTGTCGCAGGGGAGATCGCGCAGCTTGAAGGGATCGGTGTCGACGGCGAGGACCGCGTGTCCCTTGGCGGAGAGACGGGTGGCGATGGTGCGGCCGAGCGCATTCATGCCGACGACGATGACATGGCCGGACCGCCGCGGCGGGGGCCGGTCGTCGTCTTCCTGGCCGGCCCGGAAAGGCGCCAGGATGCGGAGGCGGCGGCAGAGGCGGTACAACGGATCGCTGTAGAGGATCATGTAGGCCGACGCCGAGATCGTGATCAGGCCGACGACCGCGGTGATGGACAAGATGTGGGTGGCGATGAGGCCGGAAGTCACCCCCATGGCGGCGAAGATGAAGGAAAACTCGCTGATCTGGGCGACGGTGACGCTGGTGGAAAACGAGGTTTTCTCGGAATAGCCCATCTTCGCGATGATGAGCATGAAAATGAACGGATTGCCGATGAGGACGAAGAGCGAGAGGATGAGCGCCGCTCCGAGGTGCAGGCGGGCCTCGGAAAAGTCCATTTGGATGCCGAGGGTGACAAAAAAGACCGCGATGAAAAAGCTCATCAACGGGTGCACACGGCGGCGCAGATCCTCGTTGTAGGGAAGCTGGGCGAGGCTGATGCCGGCGAGAAAGGCGCCGATCTCGAGGGACAGTTCGAGGTGCTCGGCTGTGAGTACAAAGAGAAAGCACCAGGCGAGGCTCCAGATGAAAATCGTTTCGGGCGAGCGGGAAGCCCAGCCGAACGGCTTCGGCAGCAGGTAACGGGAGGCGACCAGTGCGAGCAACAGCAGTCCGCCCATGCCGGTGAAGGCCAGCACCAACCCCCAGGCGACCTCGCCGGGCCCGCCGCCCTCGCCCCGGCCGAGTCCGGCCAGCAGCGTAAGCATGACGATGACAACGAGATCTTGGACGAGGAAAATCCCCACCGCGATGCGGCCGTAAAGGCTGTCGAGGTGACCCTTTTGGTCGAGCAGCTTCACCACCACGACCGTGCTGCTGAAAGTGAGGGCGATGGCCAGAAAGGCGGACTCCATGTAGGTGAACCCAAGCAGCCAGCAAACGACGAAGCCCCCTGCGGCGGTGAAGACTACCTGACCGATGCCCGCGATCACCGCGACCTTGCCGACATCCTTGATCTTCTCAAAACTCAACTCGAGACCGACAAGGAAAAGCAGCAGGGCGATGCCGATCTCGGCGATCAGCTCGAGGGTGTCGCCAAGCGTGACCAGCCCGGTGACCGGCCCGAGCACGAGCCCGGCCAGCAGGTAGACCACGATACTCGGCATGCGAATCAATTTGCCGAGGAAGACGAAGCAGGCCCCCGCGACCACGATAAGCCCAAGATTGGCCAGGAGATCGGCGTCAAGCATGGCAATGGCGGCGGTGTCGATCGTTGCGATCTTCCCCTCTGGATGCACTCATCATCGAAAAGATTCTCTCCGGCGCGGCGGAGGTAAATCCCGGAGTGCGGGCAAAGGTTACTTTTTTGGCGCCGGCGGCTCGAAATCGATGGCCACGGGGCAGTGGTCGGAGCCGGGAACGGAGGCGAGGATGGTCACGGACCGGACAGCGGGCAGGAGTCGCCGGGAGAGGCACCAGTAGTCGATCCTCCAGCCGACATTCCGCTCGCGGGCTTTGGACCGGTAGCTCCACCAGGTGTAGTGGCCGGGCTCCGGCTCGATTTCGCGAAAGGCGTCGATGAAGGCGTCGCCGAGCACGGCCTCGAAAGCCGCCCGTTCCTCGGGAGTGAAGCCGGCGTTGCGGACATTGGACTTTGGATTGGCGAGATCGATCTCGTGCCGGGCGACGTTGAGATCCCCGCAGAAGAGGACGGGCTTTTTGCGGTCAAGCCGGCGGAGGTGGCGGGCGAAATGGGGATCCCAGACTTGGGTGCGGTAGTCGAGGCGGGCGAGGTCGCGGCGGCTGTTGGGCGTGTAGACGGTGACGAGATAAAAGCCGGGAAACTCCGCGGTGAGGAGCCGGCCCTCGGTGTCCGGGCCATCCGGACCCGGGCCGTAGTCCACCCGGAACGGTTCCTGCCGGCTGAAGAGCGCGACCCCGGCATAGCCCTTGCGCTCCCCGCTGTGCCAATAGGCGTGGTAGCCCTCAGGCCAGGGGAACCGGGCCGCATCCTCGGGCGAGATCCGGGTCTCCTGCAGGCAGAACAAGTCGGGTTGTTCGCGGCGGAAAAACTCCAGCAGACCCTTGCCCGCGCAGGAGCGGACGCCATTCACATTCCAAGTGATCGCTTTCACGCGGCTCATGGTGGGACCGCCGGTAGCCGGGGTGCAAGCCGGTGGACTGGGGAAAGGTGGTTGTGAATCTTCTGTTTAGGAACTTGCTCCGCCGTCGATTCTTGGGGATACCGCTTCGAGGGGAGATCACCCCTTGTCCACAGACAACCCAACACTCTGCCACGTTATGAAGATTTGCTGCATTGGGGCCGGATACGTCGGGGGACCGACCATGGCCATGATCGCCCACAAATGCCCGAACGTCCGCGTCACCGTGGTCGACATCAATCCCGACCGGATCGCGGCCTGGAATTCGGACGCCCTGCCGATTTTCGAGCCGGGCCTCGACGAGATTGTAAAAGCGGCACGCGGCAAAAATCTCTTTTTCAGCACTGACGTGGATGGCGCGATTCGCGATTCCGAGATCATCTTCATGTCCGTCAACACCCCGACCAAGACCTACGGCGTCGGGGCCGGCCGGGCGGCGGACATGACCTATGTGGAGCGGTGTTCACGGCGGATCGCCGAGGTGGCCACGAGCTCGAAAATCATTGTCGAGAAGTCGACCATCCCGGTGAAGACCGCCGAGGCCATCCAGGCGGTGCTTTCGGCCAATGCCAACGGCGTGCGCTTTCAAGTCCTTTCCAATCCCGAATTTCTGGCCGAAGGCACTGCGGTGGGCGACTTGCAGAATCCCGACCGGGTCCTGATCGGCGGCGAGGAGACCGACGAAGGGCGCCGGGCGGTCGCCACTTTGGCCGACATCTATGCCCAGTGGATACCCCGGGACCGCATCCTCACGACCAACCTCTGGTCGTCGGAGCTTTCCAAGCTGGTGGCGAATGCTTTTCTTGCCCAGCGTATTTCCAGCATCAATACGATTTCCGCCCTCTGTGAAAAAACCGGAGCGGACGTGGACGAAGTGGCCCATGCGATCGGCAAAGATTCGCGGATCGGGCCGAAATTCCTCAAAGCCTCGATCGGCTTCGGCGGATCCTGCTTCCAGAAAGACATTCTCAACCTGGTTTACCTCTGCCATCACTTCGGCCTGCCCGAGGTGGCGGACTACTGGGAGCAGGTCGTGACGATGAACAACTGGCAACGGCGGCGGTTTGCGGCCCGGATCGTCAGCACCCTCTTCAATACCGTGGCGGGCAAGCGGATCGCCGTCTACGGCTTTGCCTTCAAGAAGGACACCAACGACACCCGCGAATCCTCCGCCATCGCTATTTGCCGCGATCTTCTCGAAGAGCGGGCGTACCTCGCCATCCATGATCCCAAGGTGCCCGCGGAGCAGATTTACCATGATCTCGGGCAACCGGCGAAACTGGCCGACGGTTCGCCCAACCCGCTCATCACGATTGAGTCCGATCCCTACGCGGCGGCCGACCAGGCCCATGCGATCGCGGTCATGACCGAGTGGGATGCCTTCAAGGAGCTCGACTACGAGCGCATTTTTGCCGGCATGATGAAGCCGGCCTTCCTCTTTGACGGACGCAATATCCTCGACATCAGGAAATTGCGCGAGATCGGCTTCACGGCATTCGGGATCGGAAAATAGCACCGGCGGCTGGACAGGCGGCGCTCCCGGGGTCAAGAAACGGATGGCCCGGGCCGCCGAATTGTGTTTTGTGTTGCCGCTTCAGGTCATGATTCCTGCCAATCGCGAACCGAACGATGAAACAACTTTCCCGATCCCGCTTTGAAGCTGCCGTCTCCTTTTTGGACAAGCATGGGCGCGACCTCGACAAAGTGCTCTACACCGTGTTTTTCCAAGGTGCGGAGACCGACCGGGCGGAGTTCGAGCTCACCCGCTACCAGCGCGACAACGGGGGCTTCGGGCTGATTGAGCCCGACATCCAGGCCCGGCTCAGCACCGGGGTCTCGACCGCCGCCGCCCTTGAGCTGATGCGCGAACTGGATTTATCCGAAGACCACCCCATCGTGACCGCAACCTTCGAGTGGCTGGGCCGCAGTTTCGACCGCGGCCTGGGGGCCTGGCGGGCGGCCCCGGCGGGAATCTGGGCCTGGCCGCATGCGCCTTGGTGGGCGGGGGAAAAGCTGGAGGAGCGCTTCGGGGGCTTTCGGATCAATCCCACAGCCGAGCTGCTGGCTTACGTGTATCACTTTCGCGGCGACATCCCGATGAGCGTGGTGGAGGCGGCCCAAGCCACGGTGGTGGAAGCCCTCAGGTCCGACCGCGAGATCGATATGCATGAGCTGCTCTGCCTGCTTCGGAGCCTGCGCTGTTCGCGGTTTCCGGACGAGTTGGTTGAGTTGTACCGCTCGCGGGCGGGGCCGGCCGCGGAACGCCTGGTGCAGACCGAACCCACGGCTTGGACCGGCTACGGACTCAAACCGCTCCAAGTGGCACCCACTCCGCAGGACTTTCTGTATCCAAAATTCAAGGATTTGGTGAACGCGCAGCTCAACTTCGAGATCAAGCGGCAGGATGCCGACGGCAGTTGGGCGCCGACTTGGGACTGGGGCGGGCTCTATCCCGAGACGTGGCCGGCGATCGAATACCAATGGAAGAGCGTGCTCACGCTCCAGATGCTGCGGGCGCTGGACGCGCACGGGCGGATCGCGAGCTGAAGACGGCTGCGGCAGGCGGGGATGCCGCCCATGGCCCGGCCGTGGAAGTTCATGGGTGATCCGCGGCAGCGGAGGGCGGCCCGGCGCCATAGCCGCCTCCGCCGGGGGTTTCGATGAGGAGGCGGGCGCCGGCGGGGACGGAGCGGGAGATGATGCCCGGCAATTGCTCGCGGGTGTCATCCGGCAGGATGAGGGTGTTGGCTCCGGCAGCTGCATCGCCGCCCCGGGCGGCTCCACGGGGAGCGGAGGACCGCCGCTGGGTAAGCAGGGAGAAGGTGACGGGCTTGAGAAAGAGCCATTCGCGGACCAGTCCATCGCCTCCGCGGCGGCCGCCGGGGCCTCCCGAGCCGGGGCGGAATCCAAAACGGAGGAGGCGGGCCGGAAGCCTCGATTCAGCCGCTTCAGGGTCGGTCACGGCGGTGTTGGTCATGTGGGTGTGGATACCGGAAAGGCCGTCGGCATCCGCGGTCGCGCCGGCGCCCCCGGCCAGGGTTTCATAAAAGCCGAAACGGTCGTCGCCAAAGACGAGGTTGTTCATGGTGCCTTGGGAATCGCCGGCGATTTGAAACGGCCGCAGCAACAGGTCGGCGAGGCGCTGGCTGGTTTCGACATTGCCGCCGACGACCGCCGGGCACTGATGCGGATCCTCTTGGAACGGAGGGTTGAGCAGACCCTCGGGAAGCACCAGGCGGACGGGGTCGAGCAAACCCTCGTTGAGCGGCAGGTCTTCACCGCAGAGGAGGCGCAGGACGTAGGTGAGGACGCTGGCGACGATGGCGGGAGTGGCGTTGAGGTTGCCGGAGTGGACGGGCCCCGTGCCGGTGAAGTCGATCGTCCAGACGTCGGCGTCGCGGCTCCAGCGGGCGCGCAGGGGGGTGCCGTCGTCGAGCTGGTCCGTGCAGACGTGCCGGTCCACGGCGAGGCGATCGAGGGTGGCGCGGACTGCGGCCGCGGCCCGCTCGCGGAGCAGGTTCATTTGGCGGGCGCATTCGGCCGGACCGGCGCTTTGGCAGAGTTCCTTGAGGAGGTGCACGCCGAGTTGATTGGCCGCGACTTGGGCGCGGATATCGGCAAGGTTGTCGGCCGGAGCGCGGGACGGCCAGGGTCCGCCGGAGAGGCGTTCTTCCAGCTCGTCCCAGCGGGCCTGCCCACCGGCGAGGAGGCGAAACGGCGGCAGGCAAACGCCTTCCTCGGCCAGGCAGACGGCATCGGCGGGCATGGAGCCCGGGCGCTTGCCTCCGATCTCGGCATGGTGGGCGCGGTTGGCGACGAACCCGATCCGGCGGCCCTCGTGCCAGACCGCGGAGATGACGGTGAGATCGGGCAGATGGGAGCCGCCGTAGGCGGGATGGTTGGTGAGAACGACCTCGCCCGGCCCCAGAGGCATGACCTCGGCGACACGGCGCACGCAGATCCCGAGGGCGCCGAGGTGGACCGGAATATGGGGTGCATTGGCCACCAGCCGACCCTCGGCATCGAGCAGGGCGCAGGAGAAATCGTGGCGTTCCTTGACGTTGACGGAGACGGCCGTGCGCTCGAGCTGGGCCCCCATCTGCCCGACGAGATGGCTGTATCTGCGGGCAAAAAGCTCCCGCCGCACGACCTCGGGGGTGGCGGCCGCAGGGGTCATACCCCCGGCTCCGGCGGAAGGCTCCGGCTTCTGAACCTGCTCGAGCCTCAGCGTGCCGGCATCGCCGCAGGTGCAGCGCCAGCCCCGTTCGACGACCAGGGTGGCAAAGGCATCGGCGCAGACGACCGGTCCTTCCCACCAATCACCGGCCCGTACGGAACCGAGATGGAGCGCCGGCCAGGGGCCTTCGGTGTCCTCGGGTTCGCGGCGGCGGCGGCAGGGGAAGGACTCCGGGGGCGGGTCCTGTGGTGGGGTGCCGGCGCGAACCTGGATCCAGACCAGTTCGAGGGCATGGTCGCCGGGGTCATAGCCGAAGACTTGCTGGAAGCGCCGGGCAAAAGCCTCCCGCCAATCGCAGGGCTGATCGGCCCGGCTCTCCAACACCAGGTAGGACTCCTGCCCGAGCAAGCGCAGGGCGAGGCGGCGTTCGAGGACCGGGGTGAAATCGTCACCGGCCTGCTCGGCAAGGGCGGCGACGGCCTCGGCTTCAAGCTCGCTCCAAGCCTCTTCGGCGCGTTTTTCGCAGTCATTAAAGGGCGCTTCCCAAGAGCGTTCGGCGAAGTTTTCGAGGACCGCTTCCCGGAGGCCGAGGGCACTGAGGAGGCCGGCCTGAAGGGGAAACAAAATCCTCCGGATGCCGAGGAGGCCGCCGAGACGGCAAGCGTGCAGCCCGCCGGCGCCGCCGAAGGCGAGCAGGGCATGTCCGCCCGGATCGTAACCTTCCCGCACGGATACCCTGCGGATGGCGTCGGCCATGCGTTCATCGGCAATGCGGAGAAAACCTTCCGCGGCCTCGGAGGCCGGCAGGCCGGCGGCGCGGGCGACGGCCTCGAGTTCCCGGCGGGCGGCGGCCGGATCGACCGGGATGCCAAACCATTCGGGCACGAGTCGGCCGCTGAGGAGGTGGACATCGGTGAGGGTGAGGGGTCCGCCGGCGCCGTAGCAGGCGGGGCCGGGATCGGCCCCGGCGCTGCCCGGACCAACGAAGAGCGCATGACCGTCGAAACCACAGCAGGAGCCTCCCCCGGCGGCGACGGTTTCGATGTGCAGGGTGGGGCCAACGACCCGGGCTCCGCCGATTCGGAGTTCCTCCCTGTATTCAAAACCTGAGGACAGGCGGGACACATCGGTGCTGGTTCCGCCCATGTCGAAGGCCAGCACCTCGCGCTCCCCGGCCCGGCGGGCCACCGCCCAGGCCCCGCAGACGCCGCCGGCCGGGCCACTCAAGAGGCTGTCCTTGGCTTGGAAACGGGAGCGCCGGGCCAGACCGCCGGCACTGGTCATGACATGGACTGAAACCTCCTTCAGCGGTGCCTGGACTCGGTCCAGATAGGCGGCCATAACCGGGGCGAGGCAGGCCTCGACCACGGCAGTCTGGGTGCGGGGCAGCCAGCGCGGGAGGGTGCCGACGGCACTGGAACAGACCACCAGCGGCCAGCCGGCCTCGGTGAGCCAGCGGGCGAGTTGCTCCTCGTGTTCCGGGTTGCGGGTTGCGTGGAGGAAGGCGATGGCGGCCATGCAGCCGGGATGTTTTTCGCGGAGGGCGGCCAGTTCGGTGCGAAACCCGGGTTCGAGGGGGTGGAGCACGGCCCCATTGGCGGCGAGGCGCTCGGGGACTTCGACCACCGCACGGTGAAGGGGTGGGGGGCGGGACGGAGCGAGGGCGAAGAGATCGCCGCGGCGCTGGTCGCCGATGGTGAGGGCATCGCCGAAGCCTGCGGTGGTGAAAAGGACCACCGGCGCTCCGGTGCCTTCGAGCAGAGCGTTGGTGGCGCGGGTGCTGGCGAGGCGGACAATGACGGGCGGAAAAGCGTCGCCGCGGGCGAGCCCGAGCAGAAGGCGCAAGCCCAGCACGGGTGCTTCCTCGCCGGTGGAGAGCTCGAGGAGGTCGCCGGCCCGCAGTCGGTCCAGGTGGGCGCCCCGAAGGAGCAGGCCGCCGGGGGCGCGGCTGGAAGAGGAAATTTCGCCGGTGTAGCCGTCGTCGCCGGACCGCCACCAGTGCCCGCCGGCAAAGAGGGCCGGAGGAATCTCCGGCCCGGCGACGACTCGGCAGCCCTGGCGGTCGCAGCCAAGCACCCGGGTGCGCCAGCGGCCGCTGGAGAGAACCTTGGTCCGGCGCGGGCGTTGCTCGTCCCCTGGGTAAAGCAGGCAATCGGTAAACGTGCCCCCGGTGTCCGCACAGTAGAGGAGCGGAGGTTCGGAGGACTCGGGCCGGCCGGGCATGGAGCGGGGTCAGGCGGAGGATTTCTCGCCCGGCTCGGCGGCGGGGCCGGGCGGCGCGATTGGCTCGACCATGCGCACGGGGATCGGCTTGGTGGCCTCTCCGGCGTAGAGGGTGCGGTGGGGGAAGGGGATTTCGATGCCCTCTTCGTCGAAACGGACTTTGATCTGCTCCATGATGCTGTTGCGCAGGGCGAGAAAGTCGGTCCGGGCGCACCAGACCGCGAGCATGAACTCAAGGGCGGAGTCGCCGTATTTCTGGAAAATGATCAGCGGTGCCGGTTCATCGAGGCAGAAGGGGTTTTTGTCGGCCACGTCCTGGAGGATGGCGCGGACCTTGGCGATGTCCTCCTTGTAGGCGACCCCGAGGTTGATGTCGAGGCGGCGTATCGAGTATTTGGTGACATTGATGACGCTGTTCTGGATGAGCTGGGAGTTGGGCACCCGCAGGAAGCGGTTGTCGAAGAGGCGCACCTTGACCGAAAGGAGGTCGATCGAAAGCACCATGCCCATGTTGTCGCCGACCGCGATGACATCGCCGACGGCGAAGGGCTTTTCCCAGACCAGGAAGATGCCGCTGATGAAATTCGAGAGGGAGGTCTGGGCGGCGAAACCGATGGCGATGCCGACAATCCCGGCCGCGCTGAGCAGGGGAGTGAGTTTGAAGCCGAGGTCGCTGAGGATCATGACGACAATGAGCGTGCTCCCGCCGTAGGAGAGGGCCTTGGAGGCCATGAGACCATAGTGAAGGTCGGTGCGGCGGGTGACGGCTTTGCGGAGGATGCGGGCGGCCACCCAGACGAGCGGCAGGGCGACCCCGAGAAGGATGAGGACACGGATGGATTTCTCGACCCGTTCGGGCGTGAGCCAGAGCGAAAGGTCGGACAAAACGGACAGCAGCGGCAGGGTGGACATGAGCATCAATTGAAGAGGCTTCCGGGATTGCGCAGGGTATGAAAGCTGCGCTTGAGAAAACTTTCTTTTCTCACTTCGCGGGGCTGGGCGAAGGTTTGGCGGATGGGTTCAAACGCGGGTGCATCCGCCCCGAAATTGAACTCGATGGGGTGGTCACCGCCGCGATGGACGGCGTCGATCGGGTGCGTCCAGAGAAAACTCCGACCGAGGAAGATGCCGAGGTGCTTGACCTGGATGCAGAGGCGCTGGAGATCGAGATTCGAATCGGCTCGGTTGTGCATGGTGATGGGGGCAATGACCCGCCAGGGCCGGTGGATGATCTCGCCAAGGGACCGTCGGGCGGTGGTTTTGAGGGCAAAACAGAGTTCGCCTTCAGTCGGATCGCCAAACCAGGTATTGGAAAGGACCATGGTGGGAACGGTCGAGAGGGCGACTTCCCGGCCGTTGCCGCTGGCCAGGAGCCGGATGGAGAGGGGGATGCTGACGAAAAACAGCACGTCTTCCCCGGGAGGTATTTTCAAGGCATGATCGGGGCGGACGACCACCGAGCGTTCGGGCAAAACAGGGGTGGGGCGGAGGACGTCCCAACTTTGGTCGAAAGCGAAACGCTCACTGATGCTGATCTGCCAATCGTCGGGGTCGACCTCGACATGGCAGGTGTCATCGGGCCGATCGCGTTTGATGCCGAGGTGGCCTTCTTCGGCGGTGCGCTCGAGGCGGAGTGCGAGGGGTCCGTATTCGAAGTAGAGGCGTGTCCCCTTGGTGAAAGGCCGGGGCAGCCAGATGTCGTCCGGGTAAGGATGCGTGTGCTCGAGCTCCATGGATGGCGCCAGACTGCCGCAGAGAGGCCGACCGGGGCAAGCGCGGGCGAGTGAAGGGGGCGATCAGAAGCGGGTGGCTGAGGAGCCACGACGTTGGCCGGGGGGATCGGCTATAACCTTGACCCCGGTCGTTCCGGGGCCGAGCATTTTTCGATCACCACGATTGATCAGGCAACCATCAACCTAATTTATTCCCATGGCCGGAGTCGGAAAGTTACTCAAGCAGGCGCAGAAAATGCAGAAGCAGATCGCGGAAATCCAGGAGAGCCTGGAGCAGCAGCGAATCGACATTTCAAGCGGTGGCGGCGCCGTGCAGATCGCAGTCAACGGCCACGGCCATTTCCTTGAACTCAAACTCGACCCCGAGTTTCTCAAAGAGGAGGTCTCGCTGGTGGAGGAAACCCTGCTGGAAGCGATCCGGGATGCCGCGGCCAAAGCCAAAGAGCTCAACGAAACGGAAATGCAGAAGGCGACCGCTGGATTTCAAATGCCCGGGCTTTTCTGACGCGGCTCCCCTTGAAGGCATCCGTTCAATCCCAACGGTGGAACAACCGGCCCGGGCGCGACCGGTGCCCCCGTCGTTCTGCGCACCCGGACGCTCGCTTGGCCTGACGAGGTGACACCCGCTTTCGAAGCCCTCGTCCAGCAGCTCAAGCGCCTTCCCGGTCTTGGCTATCGATCGGCCGAGCGGCTTGCGCTCCACCTGCTGGTGGAACGACCGGGCCGCCTGCCCGAGTTGATTGATGCTCTCCAAGTGGCCGCCTCCACCATTATACGTTGCCCGGAATGCGGCAACCTCTCCGAGGGCGGACCCTGCTCCCTCTGCGCGGATGAAGCCCGCGACGCCTCGCGGCTTTGTTTTGTCGAGCATGTGCCGGACCTGCTGGCCATTGAGCGGTCCGGAGCCTATCGCGGGTTTTATCATGTCCTGCACGGCAAATTGTCCCCGATAAACCAAGTGGGGCCGGAGCACCTCAACCTGGCCGGCCTGGATGCCCGTTTGGAGCGCATGCAACCCGCCGAGATCATCCTTGCCCTGCCCAATGACATCGAAGGGGAGGCGACCTGCCACTATCTCAAGGAAACCCATTTCGACGCCCTCATCTCGGTGACGCGGATCGGCTTTGGTCTTCCCAGCGGCGGCGGTGTTCTTTATGCCGACGCCGTTACCCTGAAAAGCGCGCTCGAAGGCCGCCGTGCTTACCACTGAAGTTGCGGAGATTGAAAGTCGTCTGGCTTGCTTCCAGCCACGGGGTGGGCGGTTTCGAGCCACGCGAGGGGAGGAGGTGAGATACTGGCCACGATGCCCGGCCACTTTTCACGTCGAACGGAAAGCGGAGCCCTGGCGCCCGTTGGGTGGGGGGTGGAATGCGCGTTGGGGGCGGTGTTACTGGGATCCTGGATCGAGATAAACGTGTTTGAGCGGATGCTGATTGAGGGGGGTGGGGTGCCAGTTGCGGACGGCCGGATGCAGCAGGTAGTGGCTGCGGTAAAAGTAAAGCGGGATGACCGGCATCTCCTTCAGCAGGATTTCTTCCATCCGGTGGAAGAGGGCCAGCCGCTCACCGGGATCGATGGTGTGGCGGGCCCGCACGGCGAGACGATCGTATTCATCGTTGGCCCATCCGGTGTCGTTGTTGCCGGCGTCGCTGATGAGCAGGTTGGTGAAAACGGTGGGATCGTTGTAGGAAGCGACCCACCCGGCACGGGAAACGTCAAAATTTCCGCTGCGCCGGGTGGCGAGGTAGACCTGCCACTCTTGGTTGAAGAGGCGGATGTTGATCCCGAGTGTTTCGCGCCACATCTGCTGGAGCACCTGGGCGATTTCCCGATGCGATTCGAGCGTGTTGAACAAGAGCTCAAGCGTGGGAAAGCCCCGGCCGTCGGGGAAGCCGGCCTCGGCGAGGAGGCGGCGGGCCTCGGCGACATCCTCCCCGAGCAGCGGGCCGGGCCGGTATCCGGCCGTGGAATCCGGGATGAAGTGGCGGGCCGGAGTCTCTCCGCCGCGGGTGACAGTGGCGACGATGTTGTCCCGGTCGATGGCGAGGGCGAGGGCGCGGCGGACGCGGACATCGTCGAGCGGTGGCCGGGTGGTGTTGAGGGTGAAATAATAAACGCCGACAAACGGATCGGCGCGAAACTCGGGTGCGCCGGTTTCGCTGAGCCTGGCCACGGTGGCGCGGGGCAGGGAGCTGGTGGCGTGGATCTGTCCGCTGCGATAAGCGCGTTCCTCGGTGTCCTGGTTTTCGATCGGGTAGAAAACCACCGCATTCAACCCCACGGTTTCGGCGTCCCAATAGTGCGGATTGCGCTCGACCCGGAGAAAACTGTTGGTGCGCCATTCCGTTAAGCGGAACGGACCGTTGCCGACCAGAACACCGGGGCGGATCCAGCGCGTCGCGCGTTCATCGAGGTCGCCATGGGCGAGAATGGTGGGCGGATGCACGGGGTAGAAGGCATTGTGGGTGAGCAAAGAAAGGAAATAGGGAACCGGCTCGGTGAGGCGGATTTCGAGGGTGAGGCGGTCGATTTCCTGAATGCCGACGAGCGAAAAATCATCAAGCTCGGCTTCGGCAAAGGCGCGGGCGTTGACGATCGGGTCGTAGAGGTAAGTGTAGCGATTGCCGAGCCGGGGGGAGAGGGCGCGCTGAAAGGAGGTGACGAAATCTCCGGCGGTGACGGGATCGCCGTTGGACCAACGCCCTTCGGGTTGGAGGTGAAAAACGTAACGGGTGCCGTCTTCGGAAATGTCCCAGGACGCCGCGGCTCCCGGTGTGGGGGATAGATCACGCGGATCCGGCGCCACCAGTCCTTCGAAGAGCGTATTGAGAATCTTGTACTCGGGGAAGCCCGTCGTGATGTGCGGGTCGAGTGACTCCGGCTCGGCGCCATTGCCGAGGTGAAGGACCTGATCGGCAAGACCCGCTTCCACGGCGGTTTGCCGGGGCTGACAGGCGGCGGTGAAAAGGCCCGCCACGACCAAAATCACTGGAATCCAAGTCGTGTGGCGATGGGAACGGAGCGGCGCAAGATGCGGTCTCATGCACCCGATGGAAACAGTGTTGGGCGCATTGGCAACGCTGCAACTTCCCTCCATCAAGTGGCGTGATGACAGGTCGGGCGCCCTGTGTTCCGGAAGGCGGCAAACCGCAGGAATTGGGCCGTTGGAAACGAGTCCCTATCAAGACAGAATTTTTCGTAATAATACTGTTGCTAAACCATGCAAGTGTGTTCTGATCATGGTTGTATGTTGACTGAAAAACTCACCGAACTGGAAAAAGCCCGCAAGGCAGTCGAGCAGCTGGAGAAGTCGATTGAGAAGGATCGCTCCGCGCAACTGGCCTCGCTTCACACCGACATGGGTTACGAAACCCGTGGAGAGCTGATCGAGGCTCTGACCAGCCTGGGAGGCGTTACCCGCCGTGGTCGCCGCCCCGGGCGCAAAGCCGCGAAAAAGGCCGCCCGGAAGGTCGCGAAAAAGGCCGCCGGCAAAGCGGCGAAAAAAACCGCCGCCAAGAAGGCAGCCCGCAAAGGCAAGGGCAAGCGGGCCCGCTTGACCGCGGAGGACAAGCAGAAAATCGGTGACCATCTCAAGGAAGGTCGCAAGAGCACTCAGCTTGCCCGCGAGTTCGGCGTCAGCCTGGCCACGGTGCAAAACATCAAGCGTGCTCTCGGTCTGACCAAGCCCCGCTGATTTTTCCGCCTCTGCAGGATCGAGCCCGCGGTCTTCCGCGGGCTTTTTTGTGGTCTGCGGGCTGTCTACCACTGCGAAATCCACCACACCCGGGTATTGGGGAACCCTCCTTTCCTTGGGAGCAGTCCCTGATCCACCGCCGCCGGGGACCGGAACCACGCCGTGGAGGGTCTCAAGCGTCGTTATTTTGCTCGCCCGCGGGCACCGTGCTCTCTTGGTTTGTCCCATGGCCGCGCCAATTTTGGCAAACACCATTGGAGTGATTCGCGACGCCCGCGAAGTCTCGATCTCACCACTCGATCGGGGGTTCCTCTACGGAGATGCGGTTTATGAAGTCTGGCGCACGCGACAGGGCCACCTTTTCGCCTTTGAGGAACATTGGGACCGGCTTCACCGGTCGGCTGATGCGCTTGCCATCAAAGTGCCCTTCACGGAAGCGGGCTTGAGGGCAGAGCTGCGAAACACGATTCGTGAACATGGGGTCCGCTGGCCGGAATTCCGGGGCGACTATTATGTACGGTTGCAGTTGTCCCGTGGAGGAGGGTCCATCGGGCTCGATCCCGGATTGGCGGATAATCCTTTCTGGGTAATTTTGGTCCAACCACTCGCGGCCCCTCCCAACCCTGCGGTCGGACTCAGCCTGAGTATTGCGCGGACGTTGAAACGCAACCCCATCTGGTCGCTGAACCCGGCCTGGAAGACGGGAAATTATCTCAACAACCTGCTCTGCCTGCGGGAGGCGCGGGAGCGCGGCGCTGATGAAGTCCTGATGCTGAACGAGCGGGAGGAGCTGACGGAAGCGGCCGTCTGCAATATTGTTTTCTGGACCGGCCGCACCTTGGTCGCGCCTTCCCTGGCCTGTGGAATACTCGATGGCATCACCCGGCGGTTGCTATTACATGCCTTTGCGGGTCTGGTCGGCTGGAAGGTGGATGAACGTCCTGTGCGAGAGAAGGAACTACCAGGGTTCGAAGGGTGTTTTCTGACCTCCACGACGAAGGATCTGGCCCCGGTGCGCTCCATTGACCAGGTCCGGTTTTCCATCACCACGGCGAGTGAGGGAGAAAAGCTGCGGCGGGGCTTTCAGGCTTGGGCGGATGAGCGGGCGGCGCGGGATCCGGCCAACCGCATGGTCGAGCGATGACGCAAAGGCGGGGCTTGAGCCCGCCAGCATCCGCAGTCCAGACTGGACTATGGACACGGAAGAAACCAAGCCGACGATCACTCCGGAGGAGCTGGATCAGCGCATTCAAGGGGTGGTGGAGTTAATCCATTTGCACCGGTGGAAAGATGCTGCGAAAGAGCTGAGCGACTGGGAGCCGCCGGAGATTGCGGAGGTGATGTTCCACCTCGACAAAAGTGACCGCGTGCTCCTCTTCCGCTCCATACCCCGGCCGAAAGCGGCGGATGTTTTTTCCTATCTCGACTACGAACACCAGGACGCCCTTTTGACGGAGCTGACCGACGAAGACACCCGCCATCTTCTGGCCAATCTCACTCCCGACGACCGCACCGCCCTGCTGGAGGAGTTGCCGGCCAAAGTCCTGCAGCGGATGATGATGCTGCTCTCTCCGTCTGACCTGCGTGAAGCCCGTCAGTTGTTGGGCTATCCGGAAGAAAGCGTGGGCCGATTGATGACGCCCGACTATATCCGGGTTAAGAAGGACATGACGGTGGCGGAGGCCTTGGCCCATATGCGGCGCTACGGGCGCGACCGCGAAACCTTCAACCTCGTCTATGTGACCGACGATGAAGGCAAGTTGCTGGATGCCCTCCGGCTGCGGCGGTTTATCATGGCCTCTCCGGACGACAAAGTGGAGTCGTTGATGGATTATGATTTTATCGCCATGAATGCCTTCGAGGACCGGGAGAAAGCGGTTGAAATGGTCCAACTCTACGACCTTAACGCACTGCCGGTCGTCGATTCGCAGGGTGTCTTGCTCGGCATTGTCACCGTCGACGACATCATGGACGTGGCCGAAGAGGAGGCCACCGAAGACATCCACAAAATCGGCGCGGTCGCCCCGCTGGAAACCCCCTATAGCCTGGCCAGCCCCTTCATGCTGGTGCGCAAGCGGATCGGGTGGCTGCTGGCGCTGGTCTTTGTGAATCTGATCTCTTCGGGGGTGATCGCGGCCTACGAGGCCACCTTGGAAACGTATCTGGTGCTGGCGTTTTTCATACCCCTGCTGATCGGAAGCGGTGGCAACTCCGGAGCGCAGTCGGCGACCCTGGTGGTGCGCGCTCTGGCCACCGGTGATCTGCGCACGCGGTCCTGGTTGCCAACCCTGGCCAAGGAAGTCTTTGTGGGCCTGATGCTGGGGGCGATGATGGGGTTGGTCAGTTCGGTTTTGGGCGCCTTTCGAGGGGATTGGACGATTGGTCTGGTGATTGGCCTGGCCATGACCTGCATTATTCTGGTGGCGAATCTGATGGGCTCGATGCTTCCCTTTCTACTCACGAAGTTGAAACTGGACCCGGCGGTGGCGAGCAGCCCGCTGATCACCACCACGGTGGACGTGGTGGGGCTGATGATTTACTTCGGCGTGGCCACGCTGATACTGCAGACATTGGGGTGAGCCAAGTCACACCCAGGGCCGTCCCCCGAAAGGCAGCGGCTTGTCCCGCCGGGCGGATGAGGGTGGTCCGGGAGGTTGATCATCGGATGGTGGTCGTTGGCGGGCCTGAAAGGCAAAGACGATGCAGACGAGGGCAAACCCCGATGCGAGCAGCATGCCGGTCGTGGGCGGCCATTGCAGCATGGGCAGACGGAAAAGAGCCTGCCAGGCGCCATTGATGAAAAAGAAGCCGATGAAGGCGGTGGCGAGCCAGGAGGAAGGCCGCATGGCGAAGGCCGGAGGCGTACCTTTCTCCGGAGGCGGAGGTGGTGATTCGGTGGTCATGGCAAGGGAGACGGACTTCCGTCAGTTTGCCATGGCCGGACCGTTCGCGCCAATGAAATCAGTTGTCTGTGGCGCGGGCGGCGGTTTCTTCGAGCAGGCGGTTGAGGCGGTTGATCATCGGTCGCGGATCTTCCAAGAGGCCGGCCGCCATGAGCGCATTGTCGAAGAGTTGCTCGCCAACGAGCCGGGCGAGGTCCTCGCGTGACTCGCGCAGCGCATCGAGCCGATGGATGAGGCCATGGCGGAGGTTGAGCTCGAACTCGACCGCAACCGCATCAGGCACCACCTGCCGCGCCGCCTTGAGCATGCGACGCACTTGGGCGGACATGGCGCCCTCGGGATTGAGTGCGATTGCCGGACTGTCGACCAGGCGGTTGCTGGGGCGGATGGCCTTGACGCGTTCGCCGAGGAGCGCTTGGAGCCAATCGCAAAGCGCCTTGGCCCGCTCCTCGGGCAACGGCTCGCCGCGATTGGGATCGCCGACAGCGTCGACCTTAAGGCCGGCACGATCGGCCGCGACCAAGGGTTTGCCGTCATACTCGCGGAGCGCATCCATGACAAACGGATCGGAGGAGTCGGTCAGCAACAGCACTTCAATGCCGCGGGAGCGGAAAGCCTCGAGGTAAGGGCCACTCTCCAGAGCATCGCGGGAGGGGCCGCTGAGGAAGTAGATCTCCTTTTGGTCCTCCGGCATGCGGGAGACATAGTCGGCCAAGCCGGTGGTTTTGCCGGCCTCGACGGTGGTGGAGGCGAACCGCAGCAGCTTGGCGAGCGGCTCCCGGTGGGTGAAGGAAGTAACGATACCTTCTTTGAGAAAGTTGCTGAAGGCGGCATAAAAGGCCTCGTAATCCTCGGGGCGTTTGGAAGCCTCCTCATCGAGAAACTTGAGGAAGCGGTTCGAGATGACGCGCCCCAGTTTGTCCAGAAGGGCGCGGTCCTGCATGGTTTCCCGGGAAATATTGAGCGGAAGATCCTCGCAATCGACGACCCCGCGTAGAAACCGCAGCCACTCCGGAAGCAGATCCTCCGGATGCTGCTCGATGAGGATCTTTTTGCAGTAAAGGGAGACTCCCGGGTCGATGCGAGCGAGGCCCAGACGCTCGGGATTGTCCTCCGGGACGAAGAGGAGCGCGTGAATGGCAAGGGGCGCATCGGCGCTGAAGTGGAGGCGGTAACGCGGATTGTCGAAAGCGTTGGCTTGGAATTTATAGAATTCGTTGTAATCCTCGTCTTTGATCTCGTTGCGGCTTCGCAACCAGATCGCCTGGACGGTGTTGATGCGCTCGCCGTTGAGATTGATCGGGACGGGCACGAAAGCCGAGTAGTGGCGGAGGATGGAGCGGATGCGCTCGGCTTTGGCGAACTCCTTCGCCTCCTCGGTCAACTCGACCACGATTTTGCAGCCCCGGCGCTGGCCCTCGGCGGGCTCGATTTCGTAACTTCCGGATCCATCACTGCGCCAAAGCCAGCCTTGGGCATCCGGTTTCCAGGATCGCGTGTAGACGGTGACGGACTTGGCGACCATGAAGGCGCTGTAGAAACCGACGCCAAACTGGCCGATAAGACTGGCCCCGGCCTGGCCGCCTTCCTTAAGGGCCTGGAGAAAATGCCGGGAGCCGGAATGGGCGATGGTGCCGAGGTTTTCGACCAACTCCTCGCGGGTCATCCCGATGCCGAAGTCCTGGATGGTGAAGGTGCCCTTGGTGTCGTCGGTGGTGAGGTTGATTTCGAGCGCGAGGTGGTCGTCGAAAACGGTTTTTTCGGTCAACTGGAGGTGCCGTAGTTTTTCAAGGGCATCGGCGGCGTTGGAAACCAACTCCCGGACAAAAATCTCCTTTTCGGTGTAGAGGGAGTGGATGACGATGTCGAGGAGCTGCCGGATTTCGGCCTGGAATTCGAAGCGTTCTGCCTGGGTCTGACTCATGGTGGTTGCGTTTGGGTAAAGGTTTTTCGTTACGGTTGGGGGAGCTGGAGGCAAGAATGATTTCGGCGTCACCGTCCGGCCGTCGGGAAGGCGGGTCTGGTGAGGGCGGTTGCGTTTCGGGAAAATGCGGCCAATTTGGCAGGCTGATGCACCATTCCTTCCAACGCCGCTTCTCCCGCTGCCTCATCGGAATTGGTCTTTTCTGCCTCGCCGTGGGTTTGGCGTTTTGGGGCTACGGCGGCTTTCGGGTGGGCTGGACGGTGACGAGCGTGACCGTGATGGAAGTCGATCCCATCACCGAGCTGAGCTTCCCGGTCCACGAGGACAAATTTCTTCCCGGAATAGAGTTTCCGGTGGCGGGCTCTCTTCTGGCGCTCGGGTTCTTGGCCGCTGGTTTCGGGCTCGGGCGTTTCACCTCATCCGTTTCAACCAAGAAATCATCATGACTGTATCCACAATCAAACGACTGCTCCTGGCGGCCGGGCTGGGCCTGACCGCGGCTGCGCTCAGCGCGGCCCCGATCGAATTCGACTTCAAGGACCCCAAGGGGGTGAACAACATCGTGTTCCAGCTCGATGCACCCCTCGAATCCATCAACGGAACGGCCACCGGAATCTCCGGCAACGTCCATTATGATCCCGATGATCCCGCGTCCCTGAAAGGCCGGATTGTCGTCGAAGCCGGCTCCCTGCACGTCGGCAATCCCCTCATGCGGGAGCACTTGCACGGCAACGGCTGGCTCAATGTCCAGGCCCACCCCGAGATTCAGTTCGAGGTGGAGTCGGTCGATGCCTACGAGCGCACCGACGAGCGCAACGTGCTCGCGACCCTCTCCGGCACGATGACGATCAAAGGCGTGGCCAAACCCATGACGGTGCAGGCCCGCCTGACTTACCTTCCCGGCATGCTGAGGGCGCGCGGGGGCATCGACGCCGACGGCGATCTGCTGGTGGTGCGGAGCGACTTCCCGATCAGCCGGACGGATTTCGGAATCCGGCCGGGGCAGAACTTGGACCGCGTGGCGGATGAAATCCGCCTCACCCTGAGCTTGGCCGGGATTGCGCCACGGGGCTGAGCACCCGCGGCCGCTTTTTGCAGGGAGGGGTTGAAGCCGCTCCCGCTCATCTCATACTGGGAGATTATGATCCATCAAGAGCCCAATTCCGGCACTGCCCGACAATCCGTGAACCTGGACCGGCGGTCCGCCTTGAAAACGCTTGGAGTGAGCGCCGCCGCCCTTGGGCTGGCCCAAGTGGCGGCGGGCCAGGGAAGATCCTCCGCCCGTGAGGGCGGGGGTGCTGTCCCGGCGCACGCGATCGGCTGGAGCGATGGGGAGTTCATCCTCCCCGAGCTGCCATACGCCTACGATGCGCTGGAGCCCTATATCGATGGGCAGACGATGCGTCTCCACCACAGCCTCCACCACCAAGGCTATGTGGACGGGGCCAACCGGGCCTTGGGTCGACTGCGGGCGATCGCCGCGGGCGAGGAACCGGCGGCGATGGCCAAGCATTGGAGCCGGGAGCTGGCTTTTCACGGCTCCGGACATTCGCTGCACGTGATTTTCTGGACGAACATGAAACCTGGCGGCGGCGGAGAGCCGACGGGAGCACTGGCGGATAAAATCGCCGCGGACTTCGGTGACTTCCGCGCGTTTCGGCGCCTCTTCGAAGCAGCATCCAATTCGGTCGAAGCCAGCGGTTGGGGCCTCCTCGGCTATGAACCGCTCAGCGACCAACTGGTGGTCTTTCAGGCCGAGAAACACCATGACCTGACGGTGCACGGGGTGGTGCCATTGCTCGCCATCGATGTTTGGGAGCATGCCTACTACCTGAAGTACCAGAACCGCCGCTCCGAATATGTGGAAGCCTTTTTTGAAGTGATCGACTGGGATGACGTGGCCCGTCGGTGGCGGGAGGCGGCACGGTCCGAAGCCTGATTTCGTGGTCTGCGGAGCGTAAATTCCGCTTGCCAGCCCGGATGAGAGCCGGGAAGTTAGCGATCTGTTGCCTGCGGCGCGGTAGCCAAGTGGTAAGGCCGGAGTCTGCAAAACTCCTATACGCCGGTTCGATTCCGGCCCGCGCCTCCAGTCCGCCGGTGCGGCTGACGGCTTGCCAAGGCAGCCGTGGGCCTGCCAATGTCCGGCGGATGCCCAGACTACCAAACCCGGTTTTCGGCCGCGGCCATGCTCCCGGCCCCGGCCGGACTCCGCTAGCAAAGGCCGGCTGCCCATGACTCCGTTTTCCGAGGAAACCAAAGCCGGGGAGGTGTTGATCCGGCCCGCAACTTCGGCGGACATCCCCCACCTTGTCGCGCTCAACCGCATCTGCTACGGCGACCTGCAGATCCAGAGCCTGGTCTGGCGGGAAGGACATCTCTCGCACCACCTGCGGACATTTGGCGACGGGCAACTGGTGGCCGAGCTGGACGGTGAAATCGTCGGGGGGGCGGCGTCGTTGATCGTGACCTTGGAGCCGGATCCCCTGCGTCCCCACACCTTTGCGGGCATCACCGACGGCGGCTTTTTCCACAACCACAATCCGCGGGGTGATACCTTGTATGCGGTCGACACCTACGTGCATCCGGAGCACCGGAGGCAGGGGATCGGCTCGCTTCTGTATGAAGGAAGGCGCCGCCTCTGCCGGGAATTGAACCTGTGGAGGATGGTGGGCGGCGGGCGCCTGGCCGGTTTGGCTGCGGTGGGCGGGGAGGTGAGTCCGGAGGAATACCTCAAGCGCGTGGAAGCGGGCGACCTGGTGGATGAGGTCTTGGGTTTCCACCTCCGGCAGGGATTCGTCCCCCGGGGGGTCTTGCACAACTACCTCTCCGATCCGGCCAGCGGCAACTGTGCCAGCTTCATCGAGTGGTTGAATCCGGACTACCGTGAACCGCGCGACACCGATCGCAAAGTCCGCGTGGCCTGCGTACAGTACCAGATGCGGCGGGTGACGTCGTTCGACGATTTCGCCGCCCAAGTGAGCTATTTCGTTGAAACGGCGGCGGATTATGAATCGGATTTCGTTGTTTTTCCGGAGTTTTTCTCCGTGCAGTTGCTGAGCCAGATCGATGCGCTGGCGCCCTTGGAAGGCATCCGCCGTCTCTCTGAGTACACCGAGCCCTTCATTGAGTTGATGGGTGGCTTGGCGCGTCGCTACGGCCACTACATCATCGCCGGCAGTCATCCCATTCTCGAAGGGGAGCGGCTCTACAACAAAAGCCTCATCTTCAAGCCGGACGGATCGTGGTTTGCCCAGCCCAAGCTCCACATCACGCCGTCCGAGCGGCGGGAGTGGGGGATCAGCGGAGGCGACGAACTGTTCCTGCTGCAGACGCCGAAGGCGAAGATCGGCGTGCTCATCTGCTACGACATCGAATTTCCCGAGGCTGCGCGCTACCTCGCCGATCATGGGGCGGAGATTATTTTCGTGCCCTACTGCACCGACAACCGGCAGGGCTACCTGCGGGTGCGGTATTGCGCGCAGGCGAGGGCGATCGAAAACCAAGTCTATATCGTCACCGCCGGCATCATCGGCAATCTGCCCAGCGTGCCCGCGATGGATATCCATTACGGACAGGCGGCGGTTTTCACGCCCTCGGACTTCGAATTCGCCCGTGACGGCATCCAGGCGCAGGCGGACTCCAACGTGGAGACCCTTCTTGTGACCGATCTTGATATCGAAAATCTCTACCGGTCCCGCAGCCAGGGATCGGTGACACCCCGCCGCGACCGCCGCCGCGATCTCTTCGAAATCACCGCCAAGCTGCGCAACCTGCCCCGGGATTCCGATGTGGAGCGCTCCACTCCGCTGGATCTGCCGGATTGAGGAAAAGCCTGCCCGATCATGCCCGGCCGAAAATCCAGTCCTCTTGACCGCATTCTCGGTCGGCTCGACTCACTTGACACCGTCAATCTCGCCAACCTCGCCCAGCGGCTCGCCCGGGAGCGCGGCCTGCTTGAAACGGTCTTCAACCTGATTCGCGAAGGTATCCTCGTGATCGACGCGTCCGGGGTCATCGAATACGCCAACCAAGCGGGCAAAACCCTGATCGGATTGAAGGATGAAGAACTCGGTCGGGTGACGCTCTGGCGGCTGGTTCCCGGCCTGGAGAAATCGCTCCCGCGGGAGGCGGTCCAGGCTGGCGGCAGCGCCACCCGTGAGCTGGAGCTGACCTATCCCGAACGCCGCTTCGTGCGGCTTTATCTGGTGGCATTTGAAACGCCGGCCGAGGGCGAGCAGCCGGAGTCCGCGCAACGGGTGGCGGTGATTTTATCCGACATCACCGAAGAACGCGTTTCGACCGAAGAGCGGATCGAAAGCGAAAGGGTCGACTCCATTCTGCTGCTGGCGGCTGGGGTGGCGCACGAGCTGGGCAATCCGCTCAACTCGCTGGAAATTCACCTGCAACTGATGGAGCGTCAGCTCAAGCGCATGGATCACTCTCCTGCGTCTGAGAAGCTGCGGGAGGCGGTGGAGGTGAGCCGGTCGGAGGTGGGTCGGCTGGACCGCATCATCCGCCATTTTCTCGAAGCCATCCGCCCGCAGCGTCCGGATTTTCAACAGGCCAATCTTCTCGCCATCCTCGAAGAGTCGCTGACTTTCCTCTCGGGAGAGCTGGAGGACAGAGGCTTGAAGGTGGAGGTGGAGACGGAAGTGACGCCTCCGCCGGTCTTGGCGGATCCGAACCAGATCAAACAGGTTCTCTTCAACCTAGTGAAAAACGCGATGGAGGCGATGCGTGAGGGAGGGCGGATCAAGTTCAAGTTTCGCGACGACGACCAGCACGTGATCCTGCAGATCGGCGACTCCGGCCACGGGATCAGGAGCGAGCATCTCGGAAGGGTTTTTCAGCCTTACCAGAGCACCAAGCGCGGCGGTCACGGACTCGGGCTGATGATTGTGCAGCGAATCATGCGCGAGCACGGCGGGCAAGTGGGGATCGAGAGCAAGGAGGGCATCGGCACGGTCGTGACCCTGCAGTTCCCGAAAATCGACGGCCGCGTCCGGTTGCTCGAGCATTGACCTGGATTCAGCCTGGTCACCGGCATCCGGATACAAAAAAAAGGGCGCCCGAAGGCGCCCCGGAAAACGATCAACCGGTTTTCTCGTTGAAGAGGTGCACATCCCTTTGCGGGAAGGGGATGGTGATGCCGGCGGCTTCGAGGCGCTCTTTGCCCCGCTTGATGAGGTCGAGCCGGGTCGGCCACCAATCGGCGCGTTTCGTCCAGGCCCAGAAAACCAAGTCGACCGAGCTGTCGTTGAGCTTGGTGACGGCGACGAGCGGCGGTGGGTCCTTGAGCACGCGTTCCTCCTCCTCGCACATTTGCTTCAGAACCTCGATGGCCTTGCCCATGTCGTCGGCATAGGAAATGCAGAAAACCTCATTGATGCGGCGGCGGTCCTCGACGGTGATGGACAAGTTGACGACCTTGTTGCCCCAGACCCGCGAGTTGGGGATGATGACGCGGGGGCCGTCCGGCAGATTGGCGAAGGTCATGAAGAGGCCGATCTCTGAGATGATGACGACCTCGCCGTCGATGTTGACGGCATCGCCCACTCCGAAAGGACGGAAGATGAGCAGCATGACGCCGCTGGCGACATTGCTCAAGGTGCCTTGGAGGGCGAGGCCGATGGCAAGACCGGCGGCACCGACCACGGCGATCATGCTGGTGGTTTCGACGCCGAAGCGGTCGAGGACCGCGATGATGGTCACGACGATGATGACCAGCTTGGCGATGGCACCCGGCCAGGGTTGCAGGACCGGATCGACCTTGGTCCTGGCCATCGCCCGGTTGAGCAGCTTGCGGGCGAAGTTGGCAATGATGTAACCGACAATCAGGGTGATGAGAGCCCCGAGCACGGAAAGGCCGTATTCGGCCATAAACCGGACAAGGAAATCGACGACTTCTTCGACAGTGGATTCTTCAGGCATGTTGAGGGCAGGTTGTTGAGGAGAAGCGAGGGAGTCTGGTTGCTGCGGTTGGCTTTGCAACCTCCGTGAGAAGCAATTTCAATTCCGCCCAAGCCTCCACCAAAGGAAAATCCCCAGCCCTTGAAAGAGTAGATTGGGCAGCCAGAGCAGCAGGTCCGGACGGAGCGCGGGGTAGCGGTCCAGCCAGCCGATGGCAATGAGCAAAAAATAATAGCCCATGGCGAGGGCAACGGCGAGGGCGAGATTGGCGGAGGTCTCCTTGCGCTGGACGCGGATGCCGAGAGGAACGGCGAGGAGAGCAAAAGCCAAAACGGAAAAAGCCATGGCGAACTTCTCCTGGGTGGCCATGCGCACTTGGAGCAGCTGGTGGCGGGCTTCGGGCCGGGCGGCGGCTTCCGGGGTCTGGAGTGCCGCGGCCTCGGCCCTGAGTTCACCGAAGGTCATCCAGGACAGCTTGCGGCGAAAGGATTCGCCTCCGAAGATCCGGTCCAAGGGAAGCTGGATGCTGGCCCGCTCAAAGGCGAGGGCGGGCCGGGGGCGGGCGAAATTCTCAGGCTCCTGGGGATGGCGGAATTCCGACTGGCCCCGCTGCAGGACGAGGATGAGTGAGTTCGTCTCCTCATCGAAATCGAAATACCCCGTTTCGGCGCGGAGGAAATTGCGGACTCGCTGGGCCTCGTCGAGTTCCCAGATCCAGAAGTCCTGCAGTTGGCGGCCGTCGCGCTCACCGACGTACAGCACATAGCCGGGGAACTGGCGGACAAAGGTGCGTTCGACGATGAAGCCGAGCGGATTTTCCCGGATGGCCGTGGTCAGCTCCTCGCGGTAGCTGGTACGCGCCTGGGGACCGAAGTAGAAGTTCACGGTCAGGCTGAGGGCCGTGCCGAGCACCGCCAGCAGGAGAATGGGCGAAGTCATTTGGAGGACCCCGATGCCGGCCGAACGCATGGCGGTGACTTCGTGTTGGGCGGAAATGCGCCCCAGCACCAGGAGGATGCCCGCCAGCATGCCCAGGGGTAGGGCATAGGAAAAAACATAGGGGAAGAGGATGGCCAGGAGCCGCACCGTCATCCACAGCCCCAACTGACCGTCGGCCAACAGCATGATGATGTCGCGGATGGCATTGCCGGTCAGCAGAACGAAAGAGACGAGGGCGACGGAAAAAAAACACGTCGCGAAAACGCTTCTGAAGATGTAGCGGTGGAGAAGAGGCATAGTTTGGAACGCAGCCGGCGCCTGCCGGTCCGCCGCCCACCTTTGTCATCTGATTGTCTTTCGCCAACGTGAAATTTTCCCCTCCACTGCCACCTGCCGCCGGACTGACTCCGCCCGCCCTTGAAAGTTGGCTGGCTGAACGGGCCGAACCGGCCTTCCGCGGCCGCCAGATTCTTGAGTGGGTGTTTCACCATCGGGTGGCGGACTGGGAGGAGATGACCAACCTGCCCCGCGCCCTCCGGGCCGCCCTTCCCGAGGGTTTCGACTTGGAGCCAACGCGCCTCGTGCTGGACAAGACGTCCAGCGATGTCACCGACAAGCTGCTGCTCGAGCTGAGGGATGGCTCGTTGATCGAGACCGTTCTCATCCGGGCGCCCCAGCAGGGAGTCGGCCAGGAGCAATCGCGCCGGACCATCTGCTTGTCCACTCAGGTCGGCTGTGCCTATGGATGCCGGTTTTGCGCTTCCGGGCTGGCGGGCTGGAAGCGGGATCTGAGTGCCGGTGAAATCGTGGCGCAAGTGCTGGAGGTTTGCCGGTTGGAAGAGGCCCGGTCCGGGCGCGACCCGACCGGACGCGTGCCCTTCGACAACATCGTGGTCATGGGCATGGGTGAGCCGCTGGCGAATTATGATGCGCTGCTGGCCGCTCTGACGACGATCAATGCACCTTGGGGTTTTAACTTCGGGGCGCGCCGGATCACGGTTTCGACTTCAGGGCTGGTGCCGCAGATTCTGAGCCTGGCCAAGGAGGCGCTCCAGTGTCGGCTGGCCGTCAGCCTGCACGGAGCGACCAACGAGGTCCGCGACCAGATCATGCCGATCAACCGGAAGTATCCACTGGAAGTCCTGCTGCCGGCGGTGCGGGAGTTCACCCGCAGCCATGGGCGGATGGTTACCCTGGAGTTCATCCTCATTGCTGAAGTGAATGATAGTCCCGAGCAGGCGGCGCGGCTCGGTGAGATCGCGGCTGACCTGCACGCCCACGTCAATCTCATCCCCTACAATCGGGTGGACGGTCTCCCTTGGGAACGGCCGTCCTTGGAGCGGCAGGAGGCTTTTGTGGAGCAGGTGCGCAGGAGCCGGGTGAGCGTGACGATCCGGCGGGAGAAAGGGGGCGACATCAGCGCGGCCTGTGGGCAGCTTCGCCTCAAAGTGGAGCAGGATCGTCCAGCGCCTTTGATTCCATCCTTCTCGTCTTTCACCGGCCAGGGATGATCAGCGCCCGGCTGACCTGAACAAAGCGAAGCTGAGGCCAAAAAAAAGCCGCTCCGAAGTGGAGCGGCTTGGGTAATTGACTGAAAAAATCAGGCCTTCCGGCGGCGGAAGAGAATGAAGCCGAGGGCGCCCAAGCCCAGAATGAGGGCGTAGGTGCTGGCCTCGGGAATGACAACACCGTCGTCAACCATGGCGTCGACGCGGAACATGCCGACGAGAGAACCTGCGATGGAGCCTTGATCCTTGCCGAGAAACGACTCCAGCTCGGAGGAAATCAAGAGCAGCGACGGACCAAAGGAGAAGTCGTTGCCAGAAAGGGAGATCTGGGGAAAGGTCACATCGAAGAGCACGAGGTCGTTGAGGGTGTCCTTGACGAAATAGCCGCTGTTGAGGCCAATATCGCGGTCAAGATCAAAGCCGATGGAGAAGTCTCCCACCGTCACCGTGCCATCAAAAGTGATCGACGAGCCCGAGTGCTCGAGTGTGCCGCCCATGGTGGGAAGAACGCTGCCGAGATCGACCTCAAAGCCGAGGGCGTAAAGCGGTGAGGGCGAAGCAGTCTGGTTGACGTCGGAAACGGACAGGCCGGTAAGGTTTCCGAACTCCACCAAGTCCAGGGTGATGCTGGTCACGTTGGAGGCGGAAAGCGAAAGTGGCAAAGCCAGGGCCGCCGAGGTCAGGAGGGTGAGGAATGGTTTTTTCATGAGAGTGGAGGTGTTACGGGTTGGGAAAAGCTGGGGCCAAGGGAAGCCCCAGAAGCCCGCTCGGGCAAGTCCAATTTGTGAAAAACCGTAAATTATGGCCGTCGTTGCGATGCGAACACAAAAAAACCCGCCCCGAAGGGCGGGTTTGAAATTGGATCAGAAAATAAACTGATCAGGCCTTCCGGCGGCGGAAGAGAATGAAGCCGAGGGCGCCCAAGCCCAGAATGAGGGCGTAGGTGCTGGCCTCGGGAATGACAACACCGTCGTCAACCATGGCATCGACGCGGAACATGCCGACCAAGGAGCCGGCAATGCCACTGGCACCCACGAAGGTCTCCAGCTCGGCGGAGATGACGAGCAGGGACGGGCCGAAGGAGAAGTCCATCCCGGAGAGGGAGATCTGCGGGAAGACAACATCGAAGAGGACCAGATCGTTCAGTGAGTCCTTGAGGTAGTAGCCGCTGTTCAGCCCGATATCGCGAGCGAGATCGAAGCCGAGCGAAAAGTCACCCACGGTGGTGGTGCCATCGAAGGTGATGGACGAACCAGAGTGCTCGAGCGTGCCGCCCATGGTGGGCAGAAGGCTGCCGACATCGACCTCAAAGCCAAGGGCGTAGAGAGGGGAGGGGCTGGCGGTTTGATTTACCCCGGTGACCGACAGCCCGGTAAGGTTGCCGAATTCTACGAGGTCCAATGTGACGCTGGTGACGTTTGCCGATAGGCCGATTGGGAGTGCGAGGACTCCAGCTGAAACTACGGAGAGGATGGATTTTTTCATGGTAGGAATTGGAAGGGCTAGAAAAGCTTGGGTTAATCAATGGATCGTTTTCGCAGGAAATCAAGCAAAAAATCGTAAATCTGTGGGTGGGTGAAACCCTGATTCGAGTGTCAGGGCGAACCGTTCAACCCGCTTGGCGGCTGAGTTATGCCGGAGAGCGGACCGTGAGCGGAATTTGGATTGGCAGGGCGGTGGCGCTGGTCCAACTCCGGGTTGATGGCTCCCCACGACTTTTCCCTGCGGACCCTTGACGTCCTTCCCCTGGACCTGCCGCTGAAAGCACCCTTCGGAATCGCCCGTGGCGAACAGGCGGTGGCGGCAAATCTCCTGCTCCGCCTCGAACTTGACGACGGAACGGTGGGGCTGGGGGAGGCCGCACCTTTTCCCGCCTATAATGGGGAAACACGGGCGGCGGCGCGCGAAGCGTTGCTGGAGATGATGCCGGAGTTGATGGGGCGGCGCTTCGAGGGATGGCGGGCCTGCGCACTGGCCTGTCGGGAGCGGCTCTCCCGGTCTTCCGGTTCGGCGCTGGCGGCCCTGGAAATGGCGCTGCTGGACGCCCTCGCCCGAAGGATGGGCTGTCCGTTGTGGTCGTGGTTCGGCGGGGCCGAGGCCGAGCTCGAAATCGACTATACCATCACCACCGGATCATCCGAGGAGGCCGCCGTCACAGCCGGCCAGGCCACAGCCGCCGGATTTCGCATCTTGAAGGTAAAAGTCGGTGGTCGGGCCGGGGTCCGCCACGACGTCGATCGATTCCGGGCCATCGGCGAGGCCGCGCCGGGAGTGCGACTGATCGTGGATGCCAACGCCAGCCTGACCCGGGCGGAGGCCCGCGAACTTCTGGAAGGCCTGCGTTTGCTCCCCCTGCGGCCCGTGCTCTTGGAGCAATGGTTGGCCAAGGACGATTTGGACGGCATGGCCGCCCTGACCGCCGAAGCCGGCATCCCGGTCGCGGCCGACGAAAGCGTGGCCACCGCGGCCGACGCCTTCCGGATCGCCCGCCTCAAGGCGGCCAACTACCTGAACATTAAGCTCATGAAAGCCGGACTGCTCGAGGCGATGGAGGTGGCCGCGGTGGCCCGGGCGGCCGGCCTGGGCCTGATGATCGGCGGCAATGTGGAGTCCGGTCTGGCCATGGCGGTGGCGGCGGGTTTTGCCGCCGGGCAGGGTGGGTTTCACTTTGCCGATCTCGACACCCCCCTCTTTCTGGCCGAAAGCCCCTTCGAGGGCGGCTATTTGCCCGAGCCGCCGTGGCTCCGCATTGACACGGCCAGCCCCGGCCACGGGGTCCGCCTGGCGGGGGCGCTTCCGGCGGATTCGGCCTGAGTTAGCCTTGCCGCCGGGGTTTTAGACTGGGGAGGCGGCCGGCATCCCGGCATCGCCGCCGGGCTTGCCGACACGCCCGGTCCGGCCCGCAATCAGGAAACCCCGCGGTCCGGCCCAAGGTTGGTGCGACCGCTGGCCCTCAGGAAGGATAAACCAGCGGCGCGCCCGGCCCCAGGGGCCATCCCAGCAGCACCCAGACGCCGAGGAAAAGGATCCAGGCCACGCCAAAAGCGAGAGCATAAGGCACCATGGCGGAGACCAAGGTGCCGATGCCGAGGTCGCGCTGGTATTTCATCGCGAAGGCCAGGATGATGGGGAAGTAGGGATTGAGCGGGGTGATCATGTTCGTGCAGGAGTCGCCGACGCGGTAGGCGGCCTGGGTCAGTTCTGGGCTGATGCCCAGCAGCATGAACATGGGCACGAACACTTGGGCCATGATGCCCCATTTGGCCGAAGCGGAGCCCAGCACGAGATTGATGCCCGCGGCCAGCACGATGAATGCGGCCAGCAACGGCAAGGTGCCGAGGCCCATCCGCTCCAGCCCTTCGGCGCCGCTGATGGCCAACAGGATTCCGAGGTTGGACCACTGGAAATAGGCCACGAATTGCGCGGCGGCAAAGGCCAGCACAATGTAGGCCCCCATCGTCGCCATGGTGTCTGCGGTCATCCCGGCGACGGTCCGGCTGTCCCGGATGCTTCCGGCCACCAACCCGAAGACCAGGCCGGGGACGAGAAACCCGAGCGCGATGACTGGCACGAGCGCGCCGACAAAGGGAGCGAGGGTGCCGGCTTCGTCGCGAAACAGGGCCGACTCCGGCAGGGTGAGGCCGAGGAAGAGCACCGCCATCAGCACGAGTGATCCGAGCGCGGCCCTAAGCGCCCGCCGCTCCGCCGGGCTCGGCGCCACCGGGGCCAGTTCCGCCGTTTCCGCATCGCCGCGGGAGGGGTCCCACTGGCCCAGCCGGGGCTCCACGATGCGCTCAGTGACCCACCAGCCCAGCACGGTGACGAGCACGGTCGAGCCGATCATGAAATAGTAGTTCGCGTCCGCCCGGACAACGTGGTTGGGATCGATCAGGTCGGTCGCCGCCTGGGTGAAGCCGACCAGCAGCGGATCGAGGGAGGTGAGGAAGAGGTTGGCCGAAAACCCGCCCGCCACGCCGGCGAAGGCGGCGCAAAGTCCCGCGAGGGGATGGCGGCCGAGTCCGAGGAAAATCACCGCCCCGAGCGGGGTCAGCACCACGTAGCCGACATCCGCCGCCATGGAGCTCATCACGCCCGCGAAGACCACCACCGCGCTGATCAGCTTGGGCGGCCCCGCGCTCACCAGGACTTGGAGAAAGGTTCGAATAAATCCGCTCCGCTCGGCCACCCCGATCCCCAGCATCGCCACCAGCACCGTGCCCAGCGGCGGGAAGCGGACGAAATTGTCCACCGCGGTGGTGAACATGCGTTGGATCTGGTCGGCCGTGAGCAGGTTCACGACGGTGATGGCCTCGTCCCGGCCGGGCAGGGTTTTGCTCCAGCCGAGGGCGGCCAGGGGCCAGCTCAAGAGCGGCACCGCGAAGGCCAGGCCGAGGTAGAGAAAGAGCGGATCGGGCAGGCGGTTGCCGAGTTTCTCGATGGCATTGAGAAAAGGGCCGAGCAGGCGGCTGCGGCGGTCACCGGGGATGGCTTTCGGAGGCTCTGGGTCCACGAAGGCTGGCATGCTCCAGCATCGCGCCGGCTTGGCCAGCCAAAAGGCGGGCGGGGTGCGGGGGCCGCGGACAGGCTCGTCACCCGGTCGCGGATGGCATGCCGCGGAAATCAGGAAACGTCGCCGGCGGCCGATATCTCGGTGTGGCTTCCCTCCATCCCGCCCTCTGCGGCGCCTGCCTTCTCACGGGAGTGTTGGCCGCCTCGGTTCTCCTCGCCACCGGCTGGCTCAACTTCAGTATCGGGGACCGGTGCCCGTGGCTGGGCCGGGCCGCTCTGCTCGGCCTGCCCCTGGTCTGGATTTATGGAGGGCTGGCCCTGTGCCCGCAGCGACTACCGCTGCTGCGCCGGATTGTGCTGGCCGGGGTACTGCTGGTCCTGGCCGCACTCCTTCTGCAGATGGCCGTGATCGACCCGATGGCCTCGGCCCGGGCCCGCGTCGCCGGCAACCTCTCGGACAATGCCGCCGTCCTCGAGCAGGCCTTGGAAATCCATGCCTCCGGGGATGGCGGGCGGCTCGTCGTGGTGCCTTGGATACGGATCCGAGAGGAGGCGGGGGAGCGGCAACTGGTTGAACTGCGTTGGCTCGATCCCGATCCCGCCCGTCGATCCATCTTTCTCGCCCGCACCACCGCGGACGGGCGTCTGGTCAGGGATGGCCGGTTTCGCGAGATGGCGCCCCAGCTTGAGGCCTGTTTTGAATCTCCGGAGCACCTGGAGGACTTGCTGGACCGGATGGCGGAGGGGTGGTTCGAGGATCGCGGGGCGTTGTGAGCGACGGAAGAAATTTCCGTCGCCCGCCCATCGGTTCCGGGGAGGGGCATTCATATCTGCCGGGCCATTGGGACTGCCCCGCATTGCGAGAGGGAGGATCGCCAAGCCATGCCGGAGGTGGGTTTTCGGGCCGGGGCGCAGGCGGCCCTGGGGCGAGGCGTGCCTCGGATCAAGGGTGGGGTGGTAGACCGGATTTGAACCGGCGACCCCCAGATCCACAATCTGGTGCTCTAACCGACTGAGCTACTACCACCGCAAATGGGGCCAAAGGGATGAGAGAAGAACCTTGGCGGGGGGTTGTCAATCCCCTCGTGGCGGGGATTTCACAGCGCCCCTTGGCCGGTGATCCGCACGCCATCATCCACTCACCGCCGATCCTTTGGCGACGGATTCAGCCACGGTTGGTGCCTTGCCTAAACGCACTGCAGCAGTGGATCCCCGGGGTGCCGACCGTATCAGGCCTTATCAGGGAATTCTCTCTACGATAGTGTCTCCAGCCTTTGCGCCCAGGTTTCTCGTCGTTGCTTTCAGGATTGTCCTCCAATCTCCCAAATCTCCGGATGGGGATGGTCTTGGGGACGTGCGTGGTGGGTGCGCCAAGCTTTGAGGTGGGCGGTGAGGCCTGCGCGGATGGAAGCGAGATCGGGATCGTTGTAACGATTGCGTTTTTCGTAGCGATCGGTCTGCAGGTCATAGAGTTCGCCATTTGCGCCCTCGGGGTCGGAGTCCCAGTGGCAAAGTTTGTAGCGACCGTCCACAACGGCGAAACCGAAGTCCTCGAATTGCAGAAAGGTGTGGTCGCGTATTTGCTTCTTCCGCCCCTCGATCAATGGTCGCCAACTCTCGCCGTCGAAGACGTGATCGTCGGGTACGGGGATCTCCAGCAGATCGCAGAGGGTCGGGGCGAGGTCGATGCCGTGGACGAGGGCGTCGGTGCGGGTTCCAGGGGTGATGCGCCCGGGCCAGCGCAGGACGGTGGGAATGGCGCAGGTGCCATCGTAGAACAACGGTCCTTTGCAGGCGAGTCCGTGTTCGCCAATCATGTGGCCATGGTCGCTGTTGAAAAGGACGAGGGTGTTACCGTCCTCGCCGGTTGCTTCCAGATGGTGGAGCACCCGCCCAAACTGGGCGTCGAGGTGGGTGACGAAGCCCATGTAGCGCGCGGCATGGCGGCGGTGATCGTCTTCGGTGATGAGGGTGTCTCCGTGGAGCCGGGCGTAGTCACGGACGGTTTGCGGCTTCTGGGCGAGGGATTCGCGCATGGCATCCACGAGGTCGCTTGGAATGTCGGCGGGATCATACATGGAGGCGAAGGGTTCCGGCGGGACGACAGGCGGATGTGGATCGTCGAGGGAGACGCGCAGCATCCAAGGGCGGGGGTCGTCGTTCCACTCCAGCCATTGGATGGCGTAGTGTGCGAGGTGGTAGCTTTTGGTTGCTTCCACGGGAGCGGGGTAAGTGCCGTGGAGGACGAGGTTGGGGTTGTCGGACTTCTCGTAACCAAAGTAAACCGCGTCGCTGAAGCACTGCTTCTGGAACGGCACCCGGGTCGGTGCGGTCGCGCCGAGGACATCTTGGAAACTGTCCTGATACTCCCAGACTTGGGAGCTGGGCCGTCCGCAATGGTGTTTGCCAAAGTTGGCGGTGCGGTATCCGGCATCGCGGAAAAATTCAGGGAAGGTCCGGCGACCGGGCTTCATGCGGTAGTGGTTGTTGAGCGCGCCGTGGCGATAGAGGTATTGGCCGGTGAAAAAGCTCGCCCGGCTCGGCACACAAACCCCCATCGCGCAGTAGGAGCGGTCGAAGACCATGCCTTGGGCGGCGAGTTGGTCGAGATGCGGGGTGCGGCACATGGAGTGGCGCATGAATCCGAAAGTGTCCCAGCGCAACTGGTCGGCCATGAGCCAGAGGACGTTTGGTCTGCCACGCTCAGCGGCTGGTTTGGCGGCGGGGGAAGGCCGGGCCTTTCTTTGGGCGGATGGGGAGTGGGGAATCCGGCCCTCATCGGCGAGCCACCGCCGAAAGTCGGAATAGTTGGCCATTTTTCCGTATGGGTCTGTCATTTGTTGTCTCAACGGCGGGTTGCTGGTTCGGTGCGGGCTGGGAGTTTTGGATCCATGCTTCCTGCTGGTCAACGGTTTCCGGCGGTTCCGAAGCCTCACCGTTCCGGGAGCTTTCGGAATGCCCGGAGCAAAGCTGCGTTCGCTAGCGAATGGATCGACTGGGAATTGACCATCCGCCTGAGTCCTGCTGCCTTCGGCCATGCCCGATCCATCAGCACCGACAAACGCAAAAACCTTTGCCGCGTTGGGCGAGTTCCGCCCGGCCGGAGACCTCTGGACGCGCCTGCACATGAATTTCACCTGCCTGGAGCAGGAGCGCTACTGGCCGGAAAATGTTTTTCAGCGCGATCGTGCGTTCAAGAAGTGGCCGGGTGATATCGAAGGCCGGACTCTCCTCGCCTGGATCCTCCTCGAACAGGCCACCGGCCGGGCCGCCCGCTATCTCGACTGCGTCATCGATTCTTGGCCCGCGGAGCTCAATGAGCGAGGCTACTTTGGCAATATTTACACCGACGGCATCAGTGAACAACAGCTTTCCGGTCATGGCTGGGCGCTTCAGGCACTGGCTGAGTTGGAGCGATTGCGCCCGGGCGGACCGGCCCGCCGGATGGCTGATCCGTTGATCGAGCGCCTCTTTCTTCCCACCGCAGGTTGTTATCAGAACTACTCCATCGACCCCTCGGAACGCCAGGCTGCCGGCGAGTATTCCGGCTCTCACCTCAAGCAGATCGGCGCCTGGATTCTCTCCACGGATGTCGGGTGCTTCGGCATCGGAATGGCAGGCCTGATCGACGCCTCCGAAGCATTCGGCCGCTCCGGGGAGCTTGCGCCGCTCATTACAGAAATGATCGATTGTTTCCTGGCGATTGACCTCGAGGCAATCCGCGCCCAGACCCACGCCACGCTCAGTGCCTGCCGCGGTCTGCTGCGGTGGGCGCGCATAGCCGGGCGCAACGAACTAGTATTTACTTGAATAAGTTCGCGGAGTAAAAGAAGGTGGACTGCATGGCCA